>NZ_CP113524.1:1235000-1555000 GCF_026723765.1 Lacrimispora xylanolytica | reverse complement strand
TTTATGGTAGCGGGTTTTAATTGCCTCATGCTCCTCTTCCTCAAAATGCTTTAACGCAAGTTCTTCCTTAAGCTTTATTTTATCCCTATCCTGCTTTATAAGATCCTGGGAGGTTACAAATCCTACGGCATTTTCAAAGATATATCCAATTCCCACGGAAGCAACGATCATAAAGACCGGAAGCACATGAAAATGATACCGGTTCTGGCTCTCCACCAAAAGGTGCATTCCTACCGTTCCAAGATAGATAAGAATAGGGACATACAGATAAGAAGCCCTTCTCTTTAGCAGATAAATGAAGGTCATAAAGGAAAATAATGCAAATACCATATAGACCATATGGTTTGTTTCTCTGGACTCAATGAGAAAACCTGCCCGCTCTGGAGTCAGATGATTCTGCTCCTTTAAAAACGCCTGATTCCAGGTAACACCGTAATCATCATTTCCCCAAAGTAATTCATATTTGTTGATAAATAAATCAAACAAAGCCTTTGGATCTTCCTTGATACGCTTCATCGCTTCCTTCCGGCAGGCAATCTGAGCCTCTATAGGAGAACCGGTACGTTCCAGATTTTCATATAAAAACTTAGAATCCTCCTCATTCCAGCCGCCCCTTGATTTCTCATTTAACCCCACCAGAAGATTGTAGCCAACGGATTCTGAAAAGGAAGGAACGGAACGGTTAATGGTAAGCTCCGTATTTGTAGTTAAGACGTTTGACAGGATCAGATAGGAGGCCAGAATTAAAATCCCCCGGACCCAGCCTTTTCCCAAAAGCTGCACCAAAACAGGAATGCTGTTCTGAGGTATATTTGGCAGCCTCATTTTCAGGGGAAGTATACATATGAGAATGGCTACTAAAAGAATCAATGCCATCGGCCTTATGGCAGAAGTAACTGCAATCAGACAGCCTAACAGAATATGAAGGAGAAGCCCTCTCACTCCATGCTTGGTATCCCCGTGATAATCCATAACAAGATGAAGAAATAAAAGGAGAGATAAATAAAGGAAAAAAGAAAAGGAATACTCAGATGCCAGCATATTGATATAAAGGATCTGAGACGGCCAAAAAGCTGCTGCAGTCAGTGCAATTACACCTGGAAGCCTGCCACCTATTTTCCTGGCGATTCGATAAATAACTAAAACGGTTCCAACAGAAAACAGAACATTGGCAAGCTGTCCATTCCATACACTGGTTCCAAATAGAACAAACACCTGTTTTAAGATGTAGCAATAACCAATGATATGAGGAAACATGGCAATGTAGTTGCAATATCCCTCCCCTTTCTCCTGTAACGTACCACGTTTCATCATTTCTGCCACTTCATAATAAGTTTTGTAGTCAGAGGCCGGCTCCATAGGAAGATGGGTTATCACTGCATAGCGAAGGAAGAAAGCCGCCCACAGGATTAAAACTACATAAGCACCTTCCATCACAGACATGAATGTTTTTTTCTTTTCCAGCTTCGTCCCAATATCAAGCCTTGCTAACAGCAATGCGATAAAATGAACTCCGACCCAGGTAAGGAAAAAGATGAGAATGAGCATGCCTTTCCTTGCATAGGGATATTCCTGACTATTTCCTATCTCCGAAACGCCACAGATCAAAATATAGGCAAAGCCCACAATGGACAATGAGATGCATAAATAATAGAACCAGTTTTTTTCTAATTTCATACCATTCCTCATTCAAAACTTGTTATTCGTCTCGTTTCCGATACATACGGATACGCAGCAATATGATGATAACCGCAACCAGAATCAAGGACATGGCTGAAGTTGCGACAATGGTAAATATCACAGACCTTTTGTTTTGAACCAGTTTTTCCATAGGCGCTGGTTCTGCATTCGCTGCTGTGCCTTGAATGAATTGAAAGGCAGTGATGCTGGAATCAGGTGCAATGATCACACAATCCTTCTTAAGCTCATCCCTTTTTTTGCTTTGCCTTAGATATTCCTGGACGCGAGATATGGACTCGCTGCTGCACCCGGTAATTGCAAGTAATCCCCGGTTTAAGGAAAAGGGAGATTTTATCAGCTGCATGATTCCAATCTGGCCTGCGTAGTCTCTTGATAAAATAAGCTGCTCATTGCTTTCAAATCCTGTCCCATCGGGGGTATAATGGAAGCTTAAGCTATCATTGATCTGGGCGATCAGGCTATTATCAAGAAACGTCCCCACAGTTATGATATTATAATCCCCATCATCCTTTTGAAACTCACTTCCCTTTCTTACGAGCAGGCTTCCATAGGGCTTTATTCCGCTGCCATACATAGCTACAACCTGCCCAAGAAGGTTCAGTTCATCTCCAGAAGGCTTATCCGGTATTATTAGCATAACCTGATTAAATTTCCCCTGACTTCGAAACGGGGAACCTTTTACATCAAAGGAAAGATTTATCCCATTAGAAGGAGGTAAGAAAAGAGTGGATTCTTTGGAAACATAAGCCCATGGCATATCACTTTGTCTAGGTGTGCAGATCAGATCTGCAATCTCTAAATCAAAGGATATCTTTATGCTGCTTGCAGCCGTACCTAAAATATCCCCTGGCATTTCAAAATTCAGCTCGTCTCCGGAGGCATTTTCCTTGCTTAGGCGTTTACTGGAAATTGGTATCTCTCCCCAGGATACAGTGACTAGGGATCTTGTAAAGTCAAGATTCTCGCTGTATCTGAATTTTAATGCTACTTTTCCCCCTTCTGAAAGCACATAATCTCCAGTTACGGGAAGATAGACGTAATTGTCCTGGTGAAAGGGACCGACAAACATCAGTCCGCTGCCCATAATATCCTCCAGCGTATAATTTCCTGCCATCATGTCGCTTTGCTTCCCTGCGTTCATGGCGATCTGACCGCTTCCTTTTTCTATGACAGCAGTCTGACCGCTCTCCTGCATCACCCGGTTTTCATCCATAAGCATATTGGAAGCCTCTATCAGGCTATCTTCTTCCATAGACGTTATAATGAGAAGCGGTCTGCCCTGAGAATCATCGGTAAATGTTACGGTGGCATTTCCAGTGGAATCAGGAGCTTTGCCTACCAGATTTTTATATTCCGCAGGAAGGTTATCGTAGGCAGATACCAGTATGGTTCTGGTGGTATCTTTATTTGCTGCATCAGATAAAAGGCATACTTCAATCTCATTCTTAGCTTTCGTCTCAGAGCTTAAGTCCGCCATTATATTCATAGCCGCAGCTACCTCTCCACTTACAGCCTGATCGGAAACAGCAATAGTAAGACCTTTTCCTGTGGGATTATAGGTGGACATAAAAGGATAGGGATAATATGAAATCCGTTGCTCCGGGTCTTTGACCTCATAACCGCTCCTGATATGGGATGTATCATAAATCCGAAGCCAGTTGGCATCCGAAGCATCATCCACACAGCCTTCCTCATCAAAAAGCCTGGCATAAGCAGAAATGGTCAGGGAGTTAAAACCGGTACGAATTTCACTTACCGGTATCTTTACGTAGAGAATCTGAGGGCTGCCATTTTTATACTCCAGACGGTAAGACTGAATGGGCACACCATTGACTGACAGAGTTATGGAGGAGGCCTTTCCTTCCAAAAGCTGGCTGACATCATACTGAAGCTGGGCATAAACATACTTTACATCCCAATAACTGGGCGCAAAGAAATAAAGATCAGCAGACGAATAAATTCCTTTTAAGGTTTTCTGAGTAAAAAAATCATCCTGGGTATAGGTGGTGGGCTCATGGGCCGGCTCAGTCACTTCCGGCGGGGCCGCTCCCTCCGGATCAGCAACCGGAAGGAGGGGCGCCTGACTTTCAGTTTCCGGCTGTCCTTTACTTATCACAGTCTGAGCAGTTGGCCTTATTTCTGCATATACTCTGGGTGCCAGCCCTTCTAAGATGAAAAGGACGAGTACCAGAGATACCCAAAGCTTTTTTTGTATTTTCATCATCATCCTCGATTCTTCCGCAAACGGCGGCATATTCTCCAGCTTATTGCTTAGTATTCCCAGTTTTTTTCTCTTTCCTCTTCCCACCTGCTTCTTCAAAGCGCTCTGTTTTATCCCATATGACTTCCTTGTTAAAAAGCCTGTCCTGAACGCCCTGTATCATTCCGTTTAAAACCACCAGCACCCATAGCTTTGCATAGGTAAACAGCATAACAAAGGTGAGTAACAGGTTGCTGAAATTAAACTCATTTTTTTCTACCGATAGGGTAATTGCAACATTTAACACAAATAACAGAATGGCCATCTCCCAAAGAAGGGAAGAGAAGCCTCCCAGGGTCACATACCAAAAACCCAGAATTCCCATGACAAAGATCAAATCGGAAAAAACAAGGGAAGTAAACATCAGAAGGTAGACCAAAGCATAGTAAATCACATCAAGCCTCATTCTTCCGGCTTCCGGATCAAACGCATATTTAAAATTGCTTTTCAACACATATAAGTTTCCCTTTACCCAGCGGGTTCTTTGTTTGAACCACTGTTTTAGGATCTGAGGTTCCTGCTCCCAGGTGACTGCGTGGGGGATAAATTTAATATAATATCCCATACGGTACAAGCGAAAACTGATTTCCGTATCCTCTGCAAGTGCATTGACATCCCAGCCACCCATTTGATCGATCAGCTCTCTTCGGATTACATAGTTGGTACCAGGTATGGTACACAGCTTAAAAAAGAAAAAACGTCCGGCCTGGTTCATGCACTGATAGGCAAGGGTTTCGATGTTAACAAATCTGGTAAGCAGAGACGCATACTTATTCCTGGTCCTGAATTTACCGATTACAGCACCTAATTTATCATCTGACATCAGATTCTCTACGAGAATTTTAAGCGCCTGCCGTTCCGGGGTGTTGTCTGCATCATAGATTGCGATTACTGTACCTGACGCCACGGAAAGTGCGATGTTCAATGCATTGGATTTTCCCTTTCCTCCCACAATATTGTCCGTATTGATTACAATGATTCTGGACTCCGGATTGTCATGCTGTATCTGTTTCAGCACCTCACTGGAATTATCCGTAGAATTGTCATTGACCACAATGATTTCATATTTATCCCTGGGATAATCAAGCTTTATCAAGGCTTCCATGGTCTTTTGAATCACAATACTTTCATTATGGGCAGGAACCATGACAGTTACCATTGGATATTCCGGAATTGCTTTATGACCATCTGTGCGGTACATCCTCATAATATAGAGAAAACCGCCAATGGAAAGCATAATATTTAAAAACATCAGTCCCCATATGGCAAAGATGGAATACAACGCCAGTACATCGACAATTGACATATACCCTCCCACAAATTAAAACATTCAAAGAAACAGATTTTTTAACCCTGGTCTTTCTCTTTTTCTCCACTCCCAAAGAAATAATTTCTGCGGTTGTTGTATCTGGCAAACAAGATAAACAGGAGAAAAACCAGAGAGGTAATACCCACCATGAAAATCAGCAAACGGTTTTGAGATGTTAAGTCCTTGGAAAACCGCTGGAGCATATTTCTGTGATAATCAAAATTTTTCACATAAGTGCTTGGAAGAAAGCTCAAATCCTGTTTCTTTTGATTGAGAATCAGACCTTGATTTCCATACGTCATTAAATCCTTTTCCATCCAGTAGCTGTGTTCCATGTCCCACAGGCTTTTTAAAGGAATCCTGGAGCTGCGGCAGGCATTGATTTTTAACAGGATTTCAGATGGATCCGCTTCCATGGAAATCCAAACTGCAGTGGAATAAGCGGAAACATAGCTTGTACCAAGGTCGTCAAGAGCCACAGAACTGCCAATCCACTGATGGCCGTCTTTATAGACCTCATTGGTGTTTCCCTCTGATGCATCAAGATAAGAATCCTCCTCGTTGGAGGTAACGATTGTCTTAAAATGCCTCATGATCTCAATGGTATCCGGGTGAAACATCCAATTACGGGGCACCTGTAAGGCAAGAGGATACACTCCCTGTTTGTTGTAGATTGAGAGGGCCTGTGCCAGATAATCCAGAACAACATTTTTATCAAGGGGATTCATCTGATTGATGGGAGTATTGATAATAACTGCCCCTCCATTTGCCTGGGCATACCGTAGAATCTCACAAAAGCGGACCATAGCCGGATAATCCCCATTCACATACATGGGCATGACTGATATGACAAATGGTGTCTTTCCTTTTACCAGCATTTTAACCACGCCCATCAGCTTTTCTGGATCCTCATAAGGGTAAACCTTATTAACTATAATATATTGAGGAAATATATTGGGACTTCCGTTAAAGGGCCATTTCCACTGGGCCACTTCTTTTATGAATACAGCCTTTATCAGTGGATCATCGAAATCCGTTACCGGTAAATGAGTCAAAGCCCCTTCTCTTGCACAAACATATCCTTCTTTCTCACTTACAGTAAGTCCTCCATTTTTATAACTTAAGTTTTTTAAAAACAGAAAAAACGGTTCCTTTGCCATACTGGACCGCTGGCTCAGATCATCAAAATTATAACGAATCTTACCCGTTGTACTTTTGATGTACTCATAAGACTGGTCCCTTCCTGTCTGATCAAGGTATGCCTTTAAAAATTCATTGCCAACAAAAAAGATATGACTTGCTTCTTTCGTCTCCCCGGTGTGATTCTCCTCGTACAATCTAAGCTTTTCTGGAAATTCACTGGGGTACGTGGTGATATCGTAACAGATGACATAAGAGAATTTATTTAGGTCATCCATGCACTCAGAAGCAGTTCCATAGCTTACTTTAAAGCTTTGATACGTGAGGATTTCAACCATATCAGAGACCATCCTCCCAGTATTCTTATCAGAACCGTCACTGTAAATAATGAGAATATCGCCTTTTTCTATCTGCTTTTGATCCGCGGCCCAAACCGCTGGCTGACAGTATAATGCGGATAAGACATACATGGCAAAACCAATTATCCATCTTTTACACATCGTATTGAAGTTCATTTTCTACCCTTTGCTTAAATTGCATCATGTCATCTCCAAACTCTTCCTTACTGTATTCCATGCTGGCCATTTTCACTTCTATCTTAATGGCATGATCGGCAATGTCAGAAAAAGCATCCCTTTCTGAAATCCGGCTTCGCAGCCTCCCCATAGCAATTTCGCTTCCTTCCTTGTCACAGGTCATAATGATTGCCAGACTTCCTTTGTGATCGGTAGAGTAAGTCTTGTCCTCTACCCGGACGGTGTCGGATACAATCTGAGCCAGACGCTGTATCACCCTCTCATAATTCTGGCGTGACAAAATGCTTTTAAGCTCTGATTCATATTTAAGCACGATGACCATGAGAGACAGGGGGAGCTTGTTTCTTTCTGCATAGGATACCTGAATATACAGATCATGATACAAGCTTCTTAAGTTATATAGCTTTGTAAGTGGATTCACCATGACCAGTTCCTCCACCTGCTCCCTTAAGATATCATTTTCCAGTTCCAGCTTTCGATTGCCGGAAACAAACAAATACATGGCTGCTACGGATAGTATAGGAAGAAATATCCACACAAAGCTGATCAGTGGAATTTCCGTCTCATAGGCAAGAAACAGATACAAGCGGTAAGCCGTATAAATGAGGACCTCCAGACCTGACAGCACAATGGACAGACCAAACAGCTTAAAGCCAGTGAGAAGTATTGCTAAAAAGATGAAAAGAAGCATAAGCACGGCTTCAAAAAGCAATGGTTTGGGCGTGTAGCTCACGGTCAAAGCCCCTGTAAACAGACAGGCGAGCAATAAGACCAGCCCCAGATCCTGGAACAGATAGCCATACGATTTATGCTTTGTCATTTGTCCTTTTTCCTCCTATTCTTCTACACCTAAGACAACCAGATTCCATACTTTTTAAACGATCTTTATCTTATGCTGCAGCTCCGCAAACACACAATATGTCATAATATCAAGGGAAAGTCCCACCAGGAAGGTGCGCTGAACCATTTCAGCATCACCACTGCCAATAATTACGATGATTGACTGGGATAACAGCACCCCTAAAACAGTAATAAGCATATCTAAAAAAATGGTATTGCTCCGATTTTCTCCAGGCCGAATGGAATACCCTTTGTAAAACAGGAAGAAGATAAACCCCGTAAGCACAATAAGATAACCAATGGTTTTAGGCGCCGACATCATCTTAAAGGTGCTCCAGCCTGACCAGAAAAGACTCTTCGCCTTTAGGGGCATTCCCGCAGATATTTCATAATTTCCGCAGCTTCCTCTTCTGATATCCATTCCTGCCCCAATGGAGACATCAATCATTCCTAACATGCTTCCCGGATGGCGAAGGTAATAGACGGCTATGTCAGAAGCCGAGTATTGATCCAGAAACCCATGGTACAAGGAATCATCTCCTGCCTTTACCAGGGGCAGATAATCGTAAGCCGAGGAATCGGTCAACAGCTCATAAGAAGGATTGATTCCGAACTCCTCAAGGGTTTCTGATGGACTTGATGATACAAATAATACCCCTCTTGTCATTGCATGCAATTTGCTGGTCTCACCGAAATCAGATGGATAGATGAAAATACATAAAATAGAAATCAGGCTGAGAACAAAAGCAGTTCCTATGCAGCTAACTCCCCAGATAAAATTTCTTCTTACAAAAATAAGCCTGATGACATATATGGCAAATAAAAAACCAAGAACTGCACATTGACGTCTGGAGCTGAGTAAAATGACAGCCGAGAATAAAAACAGCATCAGACTAAAAAAATCCCGGTAGCCGGACCGTTCTTTTTGAAAAGACATAGAGGCACCAACACAGTAGAGCATTGCAATGAGCCATATGGCTTCCGGATAAAAGGAGTTAAAGTAGGTTACGTATCCGATATCAGAAAAAATTACGAGTCCGGCTGCCGCAATCAATGCTCCCTCGGTAAATTGCCTCACCCGCTTACATACCTCCCGAATCAAGAGATACACGGCTGGAAGATAAAGGATCAGATAAAGAAGTCCTAAAAACCGGATATCAAAATAATGGTCTCTTGTAAATAAATAATCCAGTGACTTCGCTATCCTTAAAATGATTACCTGACTGTTTATAGTCTTGCCCGGCATATCCTCCCCCGATGCAACGGTTGAGTAGGTTTTTATAAAATAATTGTTATAAATGAGGTCCGGCTCTCTTTCTATATAGTAAATACCAGCTGATCTCATCACCTCATCGGTGGAACCGTCTCCTGCCACTCCAAGATAATTAGGTAAAAAGAGAATGACAAAAGCAATTATCGCAGTTATGACTGTAACAAGAAGAGCCAGCCGGGATGGGGAATACCTGCCTTCCATCTTAAAATTCACATTTCTTAAAAATCCCCTGATCTTACTCAGAAACGTCACGAATCTGGTAAGATGCCTGGCTGCAAACGACTCTTCACGATTCTTCATGCTGTTTCTCCAAAAGATTATTTGTTTCCACGTTATACCTGGGACGCTGTTTTACTTCTATATAAATCTTTCCGATATAAGTTCCTATGAGGCCAACCGACAAAAGCTGAACCCCGCCGATAAACCATATGGACAAAATAATAGAGGTCCAGCCTGCTACTACTCTTCCCGATAAATAGGAATAAAACCCATAGATCGCTGCCAGAATGCTAAAGAGCACAATCAACAGGCCAAGATTCGTAATCATGAGGATGGGCTGAATGCTAAAGGAAGTTATACCCTCAAAAGCCATAGAAAGCATCTTGCTGAAAGGATATTTGGATTCTCCGGCAATTCTTAATTTCCTGTCGTACGTAACGACTGTGGATCGATATCCAATCAAGGGGATGATTCCCCTTAAAAAGAGATTTCTCTCCTCATAACGGGAGAATACCTCTACGGCCCGTTTGGACATGAGCCTGTAATCTGCATGGTTGTATACAATATCAATCTTCATTGCCCGCATTAACCGGTAAAAACCAAGGGCAGTTGTTCTTTTAAAAAAAGTATCGGTATCTCTTTTCTTTCTGACTCCATAAACAATGTCATAGCCCTGAATAAATTTATCTACCATCTCCTCTATGACAGAAACATCATCCTGCAAATCAGCATCAATGGATACAATCATATCTCCGTAATCCTTTGCCGCAAGAAGTCCTGCTGTAAGCGCATTTTGATGACCACTATTTTTAGCCAGCTTTAATCCATAGACAAAGGGAGACTCTTTATGATACTCCTCTATGATATTCCAGGTCTTGTCTCTGCTACCATCATCCACATAAAGAATAAAGCTGCCGCGCCCCACTTTCCCCGCTTCCACCAGCCTTTGTATGATGCTAATCAATTCCTTATTGGTATATGCAAGTGCTTCTTCTTCGTTATAACAGGGTACTACAATACAAAGTCTGTTCATACAAAGTCCCTCTTTTGCTTCAAGTTCTCTGCCTTAGTCAAATCAAATGGATTTGTTTTATTTTGCCACATATTCTCTGTAAAATACTCCTTAAACACATAAAAAAACCAGTGCCAGGAATTCCATCCTGATACTGGTTCATCTTATATCTGTTTTCGGTATTAAATTAAACATGAAAATTGCATCTGTAACCAGAAGTGGCTGCTTCTACTTTACTTGATGTTCTTCCAGATTATTATATTTAGAACTTAAAACAATAACATCAATACGTCTGTTGCTTGATCTTCCTTCTGCTGTTCCATTATCCGCTACCGGCTTATATTCTCCGTAGCCTACTGCAATCAGCTTATCCGGCGGAAAATTGCATTTGTTAATAAAGAGCTTTACCACATTAACTGCTCTGGCAGTAGATAATTCCCAGTTGGAAGCATAAGGGCTTCGTCTGATGGGAGTATTATCTGTATGGCCTTCAATACGTATGTAGTTATCTGTTGTATTCAGAATACTTGCAACTTCTATCAAAGTATCCTCGTGTTTTTTTATCTCTGCACTTCCCGATTCGAACAGTACCGCATTGTTTAACCGGATTACCAGACCACGCATGTCAATCATGGTGGAAGCAGACTGGTCCATACCATCTGAGTGGATTTTATTATCAAGCTCTACCTTTAAAGCTTCCAGTTTTTTAAGTTCATATTCTCCGAAAAAGCTCTCAAGCTCACTTTTTGTTTCAATATTTAAGGGGCCTCCTGACTGGGGACCACCGCCACCACCGCCACTGCCGCTTCCTGACCCATTGCCAGTGTAATTCTTATCCATGTTGGCTGCGGCGAACTGTTCTGACATCTCCTGTGCTTTACTGGCATCAATCTTACTAACCGCAAAAAGTACAATGAAAACTGCCAGGAGAAGAGTCATTAAGTCGGAATAAGGCAGCAGCCAAGCTTCTCCAGCTTCCTCTTCCTGATGTGCATGCTTTCTCTTTTTTGACATTCGTAATCACCTTATCCCTTTTTATCTTGTCCGTTAATTTTATTCTGAGTAGATTTCGGTAAAGAGGCAAGTAATTTCTCTTTTAATATAAACGGAGAATCTCCATTCTGCATGGATAAGATACCTACTATAATCATTTCTTTTGTCATTATTTCCTGCTGGCTTTTAACTTTAAGCTTTTTTGCAAATGGATTCCATAATACATAGCCTGTAAAGATACCTAAAATAGTAGCAATAAATGCTGCAGAAATCGCTTCCGCCATCTGGTCTGTATCATTAATATGAGACATGGCTGCAATCAGACCGAAAACCGCACCCAATACACCCAGGGTAGGAGCATACATACCAGCTGAGGAGAAAATACTTGAATTGATTTCATGACGCTTTTCGATTCCCGCTATTTCCGTTTCCAAAATCTCTTCGATCAGTTCTGCTCCAGTACCGTCGACCAGCAATCGAACCCCTTTCTTTAAAAAAGGATCCTTAATCTCTTCTACCTTAGCTTCCAGGGATAAAAGACCTTCGGAACGAGCCTGCTTCGATAAATTATAGATTAAGTCGATCAACTCAGCCTCTGATGCTTCCTTCTTATTTGTAAAAAGGATCTTGAACAAAGAGCCGATTTTTTTTAAATTTTTGCCTGGAAATGAATTTAAAATCGTCGCGATGGTGCCAACAATAATTACAAAAAAGGCTGCCGGATTTAAAAGTACAGCAAAATCAATGTGCTTAAAAATCATCGCTCCAACAACGGCGACAACTCCGACGATAACGCCTAGGATGGTAGTTAATTCCATAGTTTCTCCTTTGTAAATACAGTTTAGTTGTTATGTATGTGGCTAAACTTAGTAATTCCAATGTGCCAATCCGTTCTAGTATAATATATTTGTTACTAATCTTGTGTTAAATAATCGTTAAATCTCGTTTTTTAACTGTTTTTCGACATATTCACACTTTTTCACTCTAATTGTTTGTCGAATGTAAAAATACATCTGAACTTAGGAACAAAGGCAATTACATGCTGCCGTCATAGATTTTATATAGTCTACCACATTTTAACTTTAAAACCAATCAATTCCTAAATAATTAATAATTTCACAAATTACATCAGATCAAAAACCTCCATTCTATGGGAAATTCTTTCTTAATCCCATGATCCCCTTGCTTTCAATCAGGATTTCTAAATCAGCCTGACTGCCCTTCATTAGACCCAAAATATGGGCTTTTTATTGCAAGCTGATTTATTTTTTTAATCTTATGTATATTATATCGACCGGTACCCCGTATTTCAACAGGGAAAAAAGAGGAATATTTTGTCATTTATTGTATTATTTTGGAAAATGGTTACAAATCCTGGTTTTTTTCAATAAAAATGGTCTCTCATAAAATATTCTGTATTTTTTAAGGAACAATTTAATTGATTCCATTTCCTCTTTTTTCCAGTTTCTTCTTATTTAAATAGTATCTTTTCTTTAGCCTGTCCATGCCCACACCAGTTATCGTATCTGCACAATACATTTCTCTCAGTATAAAAACTGCTGCAATGAAGGGATATCCCCCACTTGCAGCAGTTTTTGTTAAAGTGCATCAATGTTACAATCAGTCTCAAACTATTCCACCATAAAATCAGATACCCCAATATTTTTAAGCGTAATAATAGGTTTGCACCAGTAAGACTTGCAACAAGTTTCAACCATTCTTATTTTTAAGATATAAAAGCCTTCATATGGTACTGTGAATTCAAACTCTCCCCAGCAGTTAATGGGAATCCAATACAATAAAGTATCCGTATCGTCACATCTCTTATATAGCTTCACATCCCATTGATGAGACTTATTGCATCCACAGCCCCAGATACATCCTTTTATAATGCAAGGTTTGATCAAGCATTCCTCGCAAACAGGGCATTCCGGACAAGCGGGACACTCTGGGCAGGCGGGACATTCCGGACAAGTCGGACAGACTGGACAGGGCTCTGGGGTCGGGCATTCCGGACAAGCCGGACAGACTGGACAAGGCTCTGGTTTTGGACATTCCGGACAAGCGGGGCAAGGTTTCGGTGCCGGGCACTCTGGACAAGGCTCTGGTTTAGGGCAGTCCGGACAAGAGGGGCAGGGCTCTGGGGTCGGACACGGTTTGGGTGTCGGACAGTCGGGACATGGGGTAGGCGCAGGGCATGGAACAGGGGCAGGGCAGGGAACAGGAGCAGGACAGGTTGGGCATGTAGGACATGGAGCTGGCTGTTCGGGGGCTGGCTGTTCGGGAGCTGGTGATACAGCCTGACAATTCACTCTCCCGGCAAAGGGATAAAAATGAAATTCAAACCCACTGTTTGCATTGACCGCAAAGGATCCTAATGCCGCATTGCCGCTTACATGACCTCCCGTTGGGTGGGCGTGGAACATGGCCTGAGGTGCCAAAATGCTACCCCAGAAATCAGAAGATTTCTCCATATAAATATTTGTCGCATCCTCGAACACATACAATGTATTACGCGCCTTACTGCTCTCTCCGTAAAGACCGTATTGCAGATGTGCATTGGGACCTGTTCTCAGCCTTACAATTACAGTACTTCCCTGAGGAACTTCAGCACGCAATCCTTTGTTAATCAAACCATTGGGCCTAACATCCACAAGAAATACATTCTGAACAGGATCATTTCCCCGTAAAATCCATTCATAATTATTATCTATGACGGAACCATTGGGAGTTAATGCTTCAATACAGCTTTTATAGTATCCAATGCTCTCTTTTGCATCGCCAAAGAACTTCTGTAAATTGGCATTTACTCTGCTTGCAGGAATAAACCTTGGAACATCATAGCTGGGAACCACATAATGATCTCCTTTATCTGTAGGGGTCCAGTATTGGCTGCCCCCATTGGCCTGATATAATTCCTTTAATCTCGGTATCCCATCTGTGGTGCCATCTTTTCCTATTAAGTAGGTACTTCCATTGCCTGCACGGAATCCACCGCCGACAACTACGTGGCCAATAACAACCAGAGGTTTCGTCATTGATACGTTACCGCCAACTAAAAAACGTACCAAATCCGGGGAGTAACCGATTTCTTTGAAACGGCTGTCTCTGGCAAAGCCAACGCTTAAGCCTCTTGGGCTGTAAAAACTTCCGCCAATTGCCACAGGTCCCTCAATATCCACTATGTTATTGGCATCATTAAATACAATAACATTAAACCCGGAGGCAGGACCAAAAGGCTGGCCTTCTACATTAAACCAGTTTATATTATCATAAGGTAGACCAGTGGTTACCATGGTTTCATTTGTGTAACTGTTATTATCCATATGAACTCCTGAAAACTGCCTGAAATGCAACTCATTTTTATTCTTAGTTCAGTTTATTCGTATGAAAATGGTTCTGTGCGATTTTCTATTCAATTGGACATAAGTTTATGAAATTTTTTTCACATTATAACATGGAAACCTCTTCTATATGGTTAAAATCTTCCGTTTATAAAACTTTTTTTCTTGTCAACCTTGTCTATAACGTACCATTTCTTGTCCCTTCAAAAATCAACAGTTTGGCTGATTTAACCGGTTGATTATTAGTTTAAAACATGATTAGTGCCTGGCATAATCCTGATAGGATGAGCAATCCAAAGATGGCCCAAAAGATCCTTAGAAATATCCTGACAATTATTTTTAATATTTGTTTCAATTATATATCCTCCCTGCTGCTATGTTAGATGTTACAATTGCTTTTGATCATCATAGCAGACAAACTATGCCATAAGAATGTCAGGGTTTTGAGCGATGGTAAAAAAATACCGCCAGAGAGCTTTACACTCCTGACGGTATTACGTGCCTATCCATTTGTATTTTATGAAATGCCTGTTTCATAGGGAGACTTCATATGTTCTTCTCCCCATTGATACAGCAGCTCCAGAATTGGTATCATTGTCTTCCCTTCCTCTGTCAGAGAATATTCCACACGCGGAGGTACTTCATTGTATTGCTCTCTATGTATCAGGTTACTGGCTTCCAGCTCTTTCAGCTGGGTACTTAATGTTTTATGTGCAATCGGTTGCAGCTCTCCACGTAACTTGTTATATCGCACAATGCCTGCCTGATAGATTGTCCACAGAATAATCCACTTCCATTTTCCCTCTACAACTGACATGGCATAGTACATTGGACAATTTCCATAATGGGTATTAAAGTCTGACATGCTTCCTCCATGCTCACTAATTTGTTAGTATCTAACAATATAGTGCATTCTTTTTTCTTTTAATAAAAGGATATATAATTTAGCTATAAAAATCAAGGAGGAATTTAATATGAAAGTGATAGGTATCAATGGAAGTCCCAGAAATAATCACAATACTGCAACTCTTCTAAAAAAGGCTCTGGAGGGCGCACAATCAAACGGGGCTGAAACAGAGCTGATTAATCTGTATGATTTAAACTATAAAGGCTGTATCAGCTGCTTTGCCTGTAAACTTAAGGATGGAAAAAGCTACGGCACCTGCGCTTTAAAGGATGATTTAAACCCAGTACTAAAGAAAATCCAGCAGGCTGACGCCATTATCCTGGGCTCTCCCATTTACTTTTACGATATCACAGGGGAGATGCATTCCTTTTTAGAGCGATTGGCCTACCCTTATATTACATATACGGAAGGCTACAAATCTATATTTGGGCGAAATATAAAAACTGCATTTATATACACCATGAATATGACTGCTGAGCAAATGGAGGAAATGGGCTTTCGCTCCACCTTAAGCTGTAATGAAAGCTACATGGAAAGAGCCTTTGGCCATTGTGAATCATTATTTTCCTATGATACTTACCAGTTTAATGATTATGATAAGTACGTGGCTACCGTTTTCGATAAACATGAAAAAGCCAAGGTTAGAGAAAATCAGTTTCCAAAGGACTGCAAAAAGGCTTTTGACATGGGGCAGCGTTTTGCCGAACAGTTAGATTCCATTTAAAGCTTATATTTGCTTAAAGTAACAGAGCTTTAATATTTCTCATATATTTTTTTTGCTAATACTTTAATCTCTTCCACAAAATAATCTGGTTTTAAGAGCGTTACCTGTTCCGGATGGCACAAAACTAATTTACTTATTTCATCTTTGTGTTCCGTCCGGATCATCAGATGCAGGGTATCCTTTAAATACTTGATCTCAGCATCTTGAAGATAAAAGTCTTCTTTAATAATCCGATAAAGAGCAGGGTCAAGAATCAATTCGTAGGTATCCAACTTAAACTTATCTTTTTGAGGCGCAGGCAGTTGACTGTCCCTATAGCGATTTTCTTCCTTCAGGCAGGTAATTGATATAATTCGGTCAAGTCTGAAGGTTCGCTTTTCCTTCCTTAGATGACAGTAACCATTCAAATACCACCCTCCTTCTCCAAACAACAGCTTGGTAGGAGAAAACTGACGGAGCTCTGTTGTGTTCCTCTCCGGATGATAATAGCTTATTTGCAGATCACAGGATCTCCAAAACGCCTCTAATATAGGTTCTAATACGTCCTCCACATAACCTTTAGGCATAATTCGAATTAAGTCAAACTCGATGCGGGAGATAACCTCTAAGGCTTGTTTCTTCTCATCTTCTGACAGAACATTAATCAGCTTACCGCTTAGCAGATTATAATCGGTTGTCATGTTGGGGACACGAAGTTCTTCCCCTGCTTTTAACACCATTAACAGCATTAAAATTTCCCTCTCACTAAGCTTAATGCTGGGAAAGAAATAAGAAGAATCTATTTCATAGCCACCGCCCAGGCCCTCATGGGAAATGATTGGAACACGCAGCTGGCTAAGTGCATCAATATCTCTGTATATCGTTCGCTCACTCACTTCAAAGTAAGCAGCCAGCTCATTGGCCGTCATTTTTTTCCGGGCTCTTAGTAAATGTACAATTCCATTTTGTCTCTCTGTTTTCTTCATAAAATTATCTCAATTCATTATGGTGTTCAAACGATCCCAGCAGAATCGAAGGCAAAGCATCTACAGTATCTAATTCCATCATATCATATTACTGCTTTTAAAGAAATCATTAGTTCGTCTATAGGAAGAGGGATATTTGTACCTAACCTTTCATAATTATCTCAGCCGGAACCCTTAATTCATGATTTGACTCATACATGTCCCATATTTCATTCATATGGTCATCTGCCTTTATAGATAGTTCTGCTATGGTATCAAGAAGTAGTAAATCCTGTTCTGTTAATTCCTCATCCTTTTTATCAATGAGACGCCACGGCTTCCAGTCAAGCCCCTTACTTATTCTAACAAGATAGGGAACCGTTTCTATCTTGTTAAGTGCAGCAAAGTCTCTTAACAACTGTCCCCGCACAAACCAAAGACCATGCAGGGAATGAATCCCCCATTCCGGCTTAATTGGACAACCAATTCCAAAACGATTTTCTTCTATTTTCCCGTCCCTGCAAAGCTTCCAGGCCAGACCTGCGGGAATAAACTCATCAGACATAAGGTCTCGAGGATTGAAGTTTTTATTTCTTTGCACCGACCATTCTATAATCATGCTTTCCTGAAACGGATCAAGTTGAGGATCTGTCATAATCCATCTGTTTCCATGCCAATATTCGCATATCCAGTGGTCTTCATATTGACCATTCCAGCCGAAATACGCTGCAAAACCGCAACGACTTCTTGCAGGGATTCCTTTTGCACGGAGCATCGCACATGTTAACGTAGCAAATTCCCTGCAACATGCGATTACACGGTTTCGTGGAGGGCGTGGTATGGAAAAATTGCTTGTGTCCAGCTCAAGAGCTTTGTCCAGTATATCTTCCATATAAGCCGTTTTTTGTCCATATTCATGTGACTTAATATAATCTTCCCCATACATACTAACCCAGGAATCATGTAGGAGAAGCCCCTGAACCACCTGGCATATTGCATTGGGATTATCCGTTAGCCAATCAGTGAAATACTTATATTTATCTAAACGTGTAATCAGACCTGGCTCTTTATAATAGTTCAAAATATCTGACATTTTACCTCCATTCTATTCCCGGATCGGTATTAGAAGCTGAAATCTATAGAATTCAGGGTCATAGAACATATGGTTATAAACTTCAATTGTATCGTAGTCCTCTATACTATAACCCAAGCTCTTTGCATAGCCAAAGGCTCCGGCATAAGCGTCTGGCACACTGATAGAATCTGGAACAGAAGCAGAAAAAAAGCAGTGGGGCTTTATGTACCTTTTAATCATACCTTCCGGTATCATGGTCACCTTGTCAACGCCAATTGCTGCCATATATTTTAATGATTCTGTATTGCAGAATTCATGTTCGCATATGCCGTACATGACGTTTGACCTTGATGCTTCTTCTATTTCCTCCACCCTCTCTAAAAAATCATTCCATAGCCTGCCGACAGCCCCATCACTATCCCACTGCCGGGCCTGTCTTTCCATTCCTATAACATAAAAACCGATTGAGTGTAATATGCTAAATTTCATTTGTTGACTATCTGATATTGATTCCCCACTCAGCACTTCTTTTCTTTTTAGTGGTGGTACGCCTTTACTGTTACGGTACTTAATTGGAGTAATTCCATATATTCTTCGAAATGCTCGTGTAAATACATCATGAGATTCAAATCCGTAGTTATAAGCAATTTCAGCAATAGGCTGATCGTTTTCTATTAACTGACTGGCTGCCATAGACAACCTGCATCTTAAGATATAGGCATATACCGTATCCCCTGTAAGACTTTTAAAAAGTCTATAAAAATGAGGTACGGAAAATCCTGCTGCATTAGATATGTCATAAAGGTTTAGATTTTTTGTTATATTGCTATCAATGTAATCCAATGCTTTTTGCAGACACTGGCTATTATGCATCTTCTCACCTCCCTATAAAAAAATTATAGCACTTTTTTATAAACCTATCTCGATGAATCTTATCATATTTAAGGAAAAAACATGAAGCAAAACATCTAATAACAAAGAGCCCACTGATTTATTCAGCAGGCCCTTTGCAGCTTCTTATGATTCTATTTTCTCACGCCGTCCTGATCAACCTCGTAGCCGTCTATTTTAGTGTTCTTTGCTAAGGAACCATCGGCATTAAAATAATAATATTTCCCTTCTATTGTAAACCATTTTCCAGATACCGCGATACCGTCCTTATAATACATGCTTTGTCCAGCATCGTTTATAGCCCAGCCCCTTGCGGTAGCTGAATGAATGGTCAATTTTACATAACGATGCAGCATAGCAGAAACTAAAGCACGGGTGGCATTCCCTTTCGGGTTGAATTGATTGCCAGCTTCACCCATTATAATGCCAGCCTGCTGCATGGCTTTTACAGAGTCTTTATAAGAGGTGCTAATGTTAGAAGCATCGGAATAAGCTACTGCATCACGATTCAGAGGCAGGCTATAACCTGTGGCTTTGGCATAGTTTGCTAATAGAACTGCCATTTCTTCACGGGTAACAGTACTGTCCGGTGCAAACTGCTCTCTTTCGTTTGACAGAATGATTCCCTTATTCTTTGCCCATTCTATAGCAGATATAGATGCATCTAATCCTGCAAGCCTTCCAAGAGCTGTTATCACGGCTCCCTTTGTTACGGTCTTATCCGGATCAAAGGTAGTTGCTGAAGTTCCCTCCAGAAGTCTTCTTCCTACCACATAATCAATGGAATCTTTCGCCCAATGAAGTGAAGTGTCCGTTATCATAGCAGCTGGCTCTTCATAGCTGATTCCATATACGGAGAAATGATTGGTGGTAAAAATGATACTTTTTGTATTAACATCATAGGCAGATCCAGGAACACGGCTAACATTTCCCTTGCTGTCTACATAAACGGCATATAAGTGTCCAACCATTTCATTGCTTTGGGGAGTATACGGAATACTTACATAAACTGTACCGTTTCCAAAATCTGTCACATTTCCCGTTCCACTCTCATAGCTGGCTTTGAAATCAAATGCCGGGCGGCCACCAATGGCATCCTTTGCTGTTTTTAAAAGACTTGAGCTGTCTATTTTAGTTGCAATTATCTGCACATCCCCATTGGCCTGACGGTAGATTTCCTCAATTGCTGTATGGTTCATTCCAACTACAATATCAGGACTTTCAATCGTTAGCTCTACACCGGAAATTTTATTATTTAAAATCTGCTGCTGTGTTGTTTTAGGGAGATTTATAGTAATTTCCTTGGCATCTGTTCCATCTGCGGAAACACGGATTGCCACAGTTACCTCACCTGCGTTTACTCCTCTTCTTAAAGCTTCTGCGTTGGCATTTACGATGGCATCTGTAATATTTTTATCCGTCACCGTTGTACTTGCATTTCCCTTATTATCTATGATAGCTTTATTTTCTGCTGATCCGGTAACAGGTGCCGTTGGTTTGGTCTGGGAGCTGGAAGAACTTCCTCCCTTGCTTCCTTCAGAGCTTTTATTTGGTGTTGGAAGTTTTATTATGATAGCTTCTGACTCCTCACCAGCATCATAGAGATCATTGCCTTTCAGGCGCAATACATAGGTGCCTGCAAAAAGTCCTGTAATCTCTCCCAATTCGTTGGAGTTGACTGTTACATAAGACCCACCATCTTTTTTATATTCATATGTTTGATTCGCTAGAAGACCTGTGATTTTACCGTCATTACCTCCAATGGCAGTTACGTCACTTTTATTTAAGCCTTTTGGTGCTGGTTGTACTCCTTTGTTCACGGTTAGTACACCTGTCACCTTTTGCCCTGACTGATGGGTGTCTGTTTCTGAGGTTACAAGTCCAATATGAATAGTTCCTGCTTTTGTAACTGTAAGCCGGTTTCCTGTAATGCTCCCTTCTCCTGTACCGCCTTTTTCCACTGTATATGTGGGAGGGCCTGCATTGTTATCTAACGAAAATAGTCCTTCGATTGCAGTAAGATCAATGTCTTCTCCAGGATAAGCAACTGTCGCTGTGCCTCCTGCATTGTTAACAGGAAATTGGGATTTTAATACCCTAATATCAGTAGCCTGTCTGGCATCGTCAAAAATATAACTATAAAATGACCCATCATTATGAGTTATGGACACATTTTTTGTATATGTATCTTCCACCTTTTGAAAAGCAGCCACACCATTTTCTATTATCCCATTTACCGAAGAAACGGCAAGAGATTTTCCATCTGAATTACTCACTTCTCCTGAGCTTGCATATACAGTACCACCTGAAAATGACACCGTTCCCTCAGAATAAATGCCGCAGCTAAGCATTGTTGCATTTTGTCCAATTGCATTTACTTCTCCTCCCTGAAGAAATACACCCTGAGAGCTTTCACTGCCGCCGCTATAAATACCATAGTTACGCCAAGAGCCACGGAAACCTTCGGTGGTTATGATACCACCCTGAATAGTAACAGAAGAAACGCTTCCAATTCCTGCACTTGGGTAATTAGAATTAGTAGAAAAACCGCCCGTCACATTTAATATGCCGTTAAATCCTCTGATTGTCAGATTCCCATCTCCATAGATGCCAAAGCTGCCAGAAAATCCTTCATAGATACTTTTTACAGTGTTGTTACTGCCATTCTCCAGTAAAACAACAGCATTGTCAGGAAGACTAATGGCATAGGCATCGTAAGTTTTCAGGTTTATACCATTCAGTAACAGTGTATTATCCCCATAGGAACCGGTGGCTGTTCGATACCATTTCCAGCCTTCGGAGGTATCAGTAATGTTTTCTTTCGTCGGATCCTTACTCACCAGGCTGCCATTGACATCTCGGTATTTTATTTCACTATCCAGTAAATTCAGGGGCTCTTTACGCAGTCCAGCTTTTACAATATCAAACTTTGCCTGATCATTGGAAGTTACCGTCAGGCTGCTTTCACTCATTACTTTATCTGCAGGAATCGTGATTTCCATGACATCGTCAGACACTTCACCTGGAGTTCCAGAAAATATAATGCTCACAACTGATTCCGAATCCAGACTTTTCACCTTTGCTGTAACGCCCATCGGCAAGAAGCTAAACCAGTCAGATACGTCTTCTCCTTCCTCTATCTGTGAATATACATCATTTGTCAGGGAAATTGTTATCGTACTATCCTCTGAAAGGGGAGTTCCAGTTATACCTGACACCGTTTTGTCAGCTACCAAAGCCGATGGTATTGATATCATACCATTTACAAACATGACGTCAGTGGCCCGAAGGATGGAACCTCCACTTTGATAAGTTAGAATATAAGTTCCTATGTCTCTCATCACAGGTAGATCGTAATCATCCCCCGAGTTGTGATATGTTTTTATATCTGGGTTCATATTCTTTAAAAAGGCTGAATTTATATCAGAGATATTAGAACCATAAACTTTACTAAATACAGTTCCACTCTCTAATGAAAATAATCCTGTTACAAACAAACCGATACTTCCTAAAGCGCTAGCATTCCCAGCTGTAATGAATAGTTTCCCGTTCCCTGCTATGGTAAGATTGCCAACGACATCAATACCATAGGCATAACCTTCATTCGCCGTACTAATTATATTTTCACTTTTATTAGCAAGTACGATGGTGCTTCCAGAGGGAAGCTCAAGAGCAGTCTGATCATGTGTCTCTAAATCTATTCCATCAAGTACCAATGTTTTTGCTGAATAGCCTAGCGCCTCATTTTCATAGCGATACCATGCCCAGCCTTCACTGGTATTGACAATATCATTGTCCAAAGGATTACCAGTAACCGCATCACCATTTTTATCTTGATAATCTATATTTGCACTATTAAAATTAAGACCAGCTGTACGCTTTACAATGCTGGTTTGTTCATTTTCAACTGATATTAAATCTCCATACTCTGCTAAGTTATTCATGGCTTTATATGCTGCTACACTATCTTTTGTGGGAACATAGATATGTTTCAGCGCTGTACACGAATAAAATAAAGACTTATCTATGAATGTTGGGGGCGTTTCTCCAAGAAATGTTACTTCTTTCAGAGCAGTACAGTCTGCAAATGCATAATTGCCCATGCTAGTTACAGAAGCAGGTATATGAACATTAACTAATTTTGTACAACCTACAAAAGCTCCAATGCCAAGGCTAATCAATGAATTAGGCATTTGTATTTGTTCCAAAACAGTACAATAGCCGAATGATTGACTACCAATACTTGTAACTGATTCTGCAATTTCAACTTCTGTTAAGTTTGTACAATTGAAAAAGGTAAAGTCATCTATTCTAGTCACACCGCTTTTTATCACAACTCTTTTTATATCTTCATTATAAGCCCAATCCATCATGTAGACATCACTTTCAATGGTTAGCACTCCGTCCTCGAGAGTCCATCCATCACCAGTTTCTGGCTGCTTTCCAGCTAAATTATTCCCCTTTGCATTCAAAGAACCTGACAAAACTGAACCATCTACTGTCACAGTAATCTCAGGAATCTGTAACCCATCTGCCAATGTGTAATCACTCAAAAGCTCTGGCGTTAAAAGATAATCCCTCTCCTGCTCGCCATCATACTCTGGCTCTGAATGCCAGGTCACTGGAATGGAAACCTCATATTCTTTTAGTTGTCCAGTATCGTACTCCTGTTCTTCTTCCAAAAATTCATTATACTTGTTACTTGCAAAACTTGGAGTTGCTTCTGTCAGCTCCTCCTCTGGCTGATAAGGATTACCATTATCTGTCGGTGCAAGCATTGTTGCCCATAATGTATCCGGTAGATTCAATTCTTCCATTGAGGTACCTAAGGGTACTGTTTGTTTTTTTAAATCCTTTTCCAATGGTTGAAATGAGATTATCTCTCCGCCTTTTTCTGTTGAGAGTGGATATCCCAGCACATTCCATGGCGTCGTTCCCAGCACCATGACAATGGACAAGGTCATTGCCATGACCCGCTGGGAAGTTTTGTCTTTTTTCATATCTGTTCCTCCTTATAAATGGCGGTTTTCTTGGCCGTAAATAACAGCCAGTATCCTTTTAACATACATGCAACATTATACAGCACGCCAATCAACAAAGAATAAACAGACAGGTCAATAAAATCAAATACGGATACCATCTAAAATATCTGTGAAACCTTATCCACTGTGTTTACATTTTTCATATAAATTACTTTTTACATAGTGAATGCATTCAAAACCTCATATCAAAATTCAAATATGTAAAGGAGATTAATTATGGCAACTAACTCATTAGGAACAAAAGGTGCGGATATAATAAAGAAATCTGAAGGCTTTAGTTTGAAATTTTATGGTGATCCAAAAGGATATCCAACCGTTGGTTGGGGACATTTAATTACAAAAAGTAAAGTATATACAAAAAATAAAACTGGTGATCCAAAGGACTCTCTGCTGACACAAAAAGAAGCAGATGCATTATCAAAGTCTCTTGGCTTAGATTATACCTCTCCAATTACGCAGAAGAAAGCAGATGCTTTTTTCACCAGTGATACAAAGAGTGCGGTTGATGCAGTAAATAATCTAACACTTCCATCCGGCTCTTCTTTTTCCCAGGAACAATTCGATGCTCTCGTCTCATTAACATTTAATGCAGGCTCTGGAGTATTAAAGACCAACGATGTTGTTACCATGCTAAAAGATCCCAAAATATATCCAACCTACACAAAAAAACTTTCAACAACGGAAAGTGATAACTGCTCTAAATTAGTGAGCAAGGCATTCTCTTATGACAAAAATTTAAAAACCAGAAGAGATAAAGAGGCAACTTTATTTTGTACAGATATGAAATACACACATAAGTATCCTGTGTATAGTTTGTAATCATCAAAATCATAGAGGAAAGATCAGTCATTTGGCTGGCCTTTCCTCTTTTGATATCTTACAATTTAATTATGCTCTCTACTCTGCCACTCTTTTAAGTTCAAATACCGTTGCTTCTAATACCAGAAGCAGTCTGGTATTATTTACATCCAGGAAGCTTATAGGAATAGCAAGGCCCGTAGATGGGTCAGATACACTCAATACCTTTATCTGGTCATTCATATTTAAACTTGGTAAATCAATCTTATCTACTCTATAAAAAGAATCTGCATTATAATGAATTTCTCTGATTTGATAGACCGGGTTTTCCATCTTAAATTGATACGCACTATAAGCTTCAAATCCCTTTGATGAAAAAATATCTTTATCAACGGTAATCTGATCACCTATGACCTTTTGCCCTGTTGGATATTCCGATGCATCATTATAAGAATCTGCAAATCCCAATAATTTTTCTATCTCCCAGGTTCCATAGAAAAATTTCTCTGTTTCAGGATCCAGGTCTTTGCTTCCTATCATGGGTTCTGATGTATTAGTAGTCATATCCGATGATGTGCTTGCCTCCATTGAAGTTTCCAGCCCAGGCTTATTGTTTGACATTGAAGCACTGCTGCATCCGGCCACACTGGCAGATATCATAGATAATAATATTAGTATCATTGCTTTTCGTCTCATATTTTCCCTCCATATTACTTTCATCTTATCATGGAATCATGAGTGCCATAACAACGGAGTCAAAATACCTTCCATTAATGTAAGTTTCTCCTTTCAGAATCCCTTCTGTTTCAAAACCAAACTTCTCATATAAAGCAATTGCCACTGGATTATCTCTTCTTACAGTCAGACTGATTTTGGCAGTCTCCTTGTTGCTTTTACACCACTCAATTAAATAATCCATTAAGATAGAACCAATCCCCATATTACAATATTCTGCCTTTATAACAATGCCCAGTACGCCAACATGCTTACTTTTCATCCTCTTATTATTTGAGGATATGGTTCCTATTCCGACGATAGCTGAATTTACCATGGCAAGTATCATAAGGTTATTACGAGAGGCATTGATTTCCTTAATACTTGCTGATTGCTGTTCCTCTGTTACCTGATATTCTCCATCGCTAAAGCCTAAATAGGTTGTTTCTTTGCCAACCTGCTTATAGAACTCTATGATTTTTTTGGAATCTGTTTCTTCTGGAAGCCTTAGCTTTACCTCAATTCCATTCTTTGTCTTATCAATGATCATGTCCGCTCTCCCTTAATATTCTGGATGATAAAACTAATTTTTCACATCGTAAAAATTGGCGGGATTTTCAGTCATCATACCTATGATTACCTGCTTATCAATCCCATGTTCCGCACAATAAGGAATAAATTCATCAAAAATGGTCGTACAGGGGTGAGTTGTTAAGGATTCTTTCCCTTCCGAGTAAAAATCGTAATCCTGGGAAAGCAGTACTTTGTGTCCATAGTTAAGTGATATGATATTCTTTAATAATTCATACTTTACAGGACTTGTCCCCCTTCTTATACTGTCAATCCCCAACCACATTCCTTTTTCTGCTGCCAGTTTTATAATTACCTTATCAGCCTCCTTATCCGCATGAGCCCAGAGAAATTTATGGTAATCTGCGCCTTCTGCATCTAGTACCTGAATAACCTGGAGAACCATTTTTGCCTCCATGATGTGGCAATGTATGGGCAGACCAGTTTCCTTACTGGCCTTAACGGCTGCCACCAGCATCCCTTTATCTGCCATTGACAAATCTCCTTTATCTAACAACAGCTTTATATGTCCAGGACGAATGACTACCCCATCGATGGTATCCAGGCCATCCTTAAAGTCTTTGATCCAGCGGTTTGCCAGTTGTTCCTCAAACTGCATGGGAAATACGTCATAAAGCTTTTTTGTCATATTCCATCCGGTACAGGGGATGATGTGTATATCTGCCTGCTCGGATAGTAGTTTTAATAACCTGACATTTTGACCACCGATAGGAGGGGAAGCTTCTGCCACACTCATTCCACCTCTCGCTTTCATATCAAGTAGGATTGGCAAAATGTAATTCTTATCGGAAAGAATTTCCTCTTCCTTATACCTTTTATCAAGATACATGGTATTTGCATGAGACTCATCGTCTTCCCACTTCATATGTTCGTGTCCTAATGTAACTCCAAGCTGACTCTTATGAATTGGCCCTCTAACTGTATAAATCATATTACTTCCTCCCTGCTCTTTTCCTTCAGATTTATTTATGATATCTCTCATCATAACAAATAAACTCTGACATAAGTATGTCAGGGAAGTCACCTTTTTATTGCTACTTTCACGTGTTATGGTAAGCATAACACATAAAAAAAAGAGTTTCAATGAGAGTTCTCCAATGAAAAAAGCCAGGCTCTGAATACTGATAGAGCCTGACTGTACCTTTCCCCCCCTTTAATAAGTTATTTGCTGATCTCCCTTTTATAACACCATGTTGCAATCTCCGCAATCAGTGGCAGGGGCAGGGGCTTATCATAAGGAAATTGTATTGCACCTTTGCTGGTTTTAAATTCGGTCAATCGGTCTGCAAAATGCACGATTGCCTCTTCCCCGGGATACACCCCGATATGCTTTTTAAATGCTGCAAAATGGATGATATTATGTCCGCTCCAATAAGTAGGCATTCGCCAGGAAATTCGTTCCTGGGCTTCTGGCAAAGCAGTTCTTATGGTATTGCGAACCTGATGCAATAACGGCCAAACCGCCTCTGCCTGGGCACTGATATAGGCATCGATTGTTTTTTCTATTTCCTCACAAGTATGATTCTCGTTTTGACGTACAAATTCTTTTCCGCATGTTGGACATTTCCACATAGTTTCTTATCCTCTAAACTCAATCATTTCCCCGTCTGGCCCCTGAAAAACAACTCGTTTCCAGCCTGTTTCCTTTGGTGTTCTGGGCTCTGGAATATGTGGCTTTGTAATTACCGGAATGCCGGCCTCTTTTAGCCTTTGATAATCAGCTTCAAAATCATCGCTGATGAGGCAAAAATGATATCCCTTGTTCTCCTTACCATTTGTCCAGTGTTCAAATTCTAACACAGTATCACCTAATTGCAAGTAAACTACCTTTTCCAGATCAGATACTCCTGGAACATCGTGCTCATAATATTTTTTAAATCCAAAATGTTTTTCATAAAAGTCAATGGATTTTTCTCTGTCTTTTACAGATAACGCAACATGGTCTATTCTTGTAAACATAATATTGACCTCCTTTACTCTTTCCTGGTTTAGTATTCTTTCATTTAATCCATTTTACCCGTATTAATTTTAATTTGCAGTACGACCCAGTTATCCGAACTGGTATTATAGAATCCATGTTTCTCGCCACTAGGTGAGAAAATGACATCTTTTTCCTTTACAAGTACTTCTTTATCATCTATGGTAATGGTACCTTCACCAGAAACTACATAAAAGACCTCATCAATGTCAGAATGTTTATGATCCGGTGTGGTTTGACCTGGTGCATATAGCAAAAGTCCTGAGTCCAAATGCCCCTCTTTAAAAAGAGCCTTACGTGCACTTCTATCTGCTGCAAATTCAAGAATATCATTAATATTTATTTTTTCCATTTGGAAAACCTCCTATAAGTTTATTAGTATTTATGGGTATTTCTTTCTGTAGACTTACTATAATAAAGTTACAAACCTTTTGCAAGAAGGCACTTTTTTGTGTTATACTAACCATATGGTAAGTGAAACTGATCTTTTTTAGGAGTGAATAGAAATGCCTTGTGATAAATCATGCCCCATTGAGCATACTGTAAACTTAATCGGCCACAAATGGAAGGTGCTGATTCTGAGAAATCTGTTTAACAACGGCACACAACGTTTTATCGAACTAAGTAAAGGAATCAATGGCATCAGCCAAAAGATGCTGACGCAACAGCTTCGCCAGCTGGAGGCCGATGGAATCATTCAACGAAATGTGTATCCTGAAGTACCTCCAAAGGTAGAATATTCCCTTACGGAGCTTGGAAAATCCCTAAGTCCCATAATGGAAGAAATGAACATTTGGGGAAAAGAGCATATGAAGCTCATTGATCTCAAAAAGCAAAAAGAGGAATAGCTTTTCATGGATAAAGGGAATGCTGGTGTAGAAAATAACACCAGCATTCCCTTTGACTTATTCAAAATTAATATACAAGAATATCTTTAATACTTTAATCCAAATCCCACTGGAAACAACACTTTATCTGTTCTGATATCTTCTACCCGTGAGTAATATGGCATAGGTAAAGTTCCCTTAAAGCTGCTCTTTCCCGTAAGCACATTTGCTACGCCATTCCCTTCGCTTCCTGGAAGGTAACACATAACAATTCCATCCCACTGGTCCATATAATCAGTGATGATTACATTTCTTCCTGCTACAATTAAAGCCACGGTAGGGTGATTCAAGCTTTTAGCCAATTGGATTGCATCTGCATTGGTGCTGAGACCGGATTCTTTGGTAATACTGATACTGGTGCTGTCCCCTTTCCATTCAGCATAAGGCCTTTCTCCAAGACATAATAAGGTAAGATCAGCTTCTCCTGCCTTTTCCGGATCAGTGATAATCGTCAGATCATATTCTGCCGCCAGCTCATTTAAACCGTCCAGGATGGTTTTTCCTTCTGGTATCCACTTATGATTTCTGTTTCCTGCATCGGTGTTTCCAAGCCAGGTAATGGTCCAGCCGCCACACTGTACTCCCACGTCATTGGCTGCAAGCCCGGTTACAAATACCTTGGTTCCCTTTTTAATGGGCAGTATGGAATTATCGTTCTTTAATAAGACAAGGCTTTCTTCCACCAGTTTTCTCGCCAGATCCCGGTATTCCTTAGAACCTACGCTGCTCTCCTTTGTTGTTACCTTTTCCATCATAGGGTCATCTAAGATTCCCATCTCTTTCTTTACCGTCAGAATCCTTCTCACCGCATCGTCTACACGTTCTTTGGATATCTTGCCTTCATTGACTGCTTCAACAATATATTTCCGGCAATCCTCAAATTCGTCAGCCTCCATCAGCATATCAATTCCGGCATTGATTGCAGTAATGGTCTGATCCTTTCGATTATCACCGGGTATATTGTGGATTGAGTCCCAATCGCTTACGATAAAGCCTTTAAAATTCATTTCATTTTTAAGCATGGAGATATAGGTTTCATTGGCATGCATCTTAACTCCGTTTACACTGCTGTGGCTGATCATGATGGTCTTGACACCAGCATCAATTGCAGCTTGATACATCTTTAATAGCTCCTTAATCTCTCCGTCTGTCAGCTTGGCATCTCCACGATCGATGAGTCTTTTTTCACCGTCCAGTGTTTCCCCTGTTCCGTACAAGACATTTCCATCAGCAAAGAAATGCTTTGCACAGGGAAGAACTCCCCCATCCATTAACCCCCTGGCAAATGAAGTTCCAAGCTCCGTTACAATACCTGTTTCGGAGGAATAGCTTTCATAGGTGCGCCCCCATCTTGGGTCCATGGCAGTGGTTAAACAGGGAGAAAAGCTCCAAAGCATGCCTGTCAGTTTTGCTTCATCTGCTACAGCCAGGCCCATCTGGTACGTTAATTCTTTGTTATTGGCAGCACCAATACCAATGTTATGAGGGAATATGACCGCGCCTTCACAGGTATTGACCCCGTGAACCGCATCATTTCCATATATGTATGGGACGCCAGCTTCTGAATCCACCGCGTATTTTTGATATTTAAGAATCATGTTCTTCCACTCGTTGGCATTAAAGGAATTCTCACCAAAGGTAGAAAGTATGCTGCCGTAGCAGTTCTTTTTCATACTCTCATCTGATACATTGTAAATCGCCCCCTGTACCATCTGGGCGGCTTTTTGATCTAAGGTTAATCTGGCAAGAATATCGTCTACGGAAGTACTGTTTTCCTTGTTATCTGATGCAACAGCTGTGCTCTCTATCGTCGTTTCCCCAGAATTGACCTGCTTCCCGGCACACCCCGACAAAATAAGTGACAACATCAAAAATACCCCAATGAACCTACGCTTCATCCCTAATTTCCCCCTCATTATAATATGTTTCAGAAACCAAAAACCATTCCCCTTAAAATGGCGGAATAACTGTAACAATGTGATACCATTTCAAATATATTATTTCTTTCAGCCATGATACCCAATTACATTTTGAGATTCTAAAGCTTGTTTGATGACGCCTTATGATTCCACTGCATAGGCAATTAACCTACGGAACGATTCCTCAAAATGTTTATCGTCTTCCTGCGTTCTTTTTCTTGGACCGCTTATATGATGCTTTGATTTTGCCCTTCTTGCCGCTTTTGCCACATGCCGTTCCATTAATAGCTGGTCGATATTATCATTGGTAAACCATCTTCCAGACTGATGAATGGCATAAGCATTCTTTCCAAGCGCCATTGCCGCCACACCATAATCCTGTGTTACCACAATATCACCAGCCCTGCAAAGGTTTATCAGTGCAAAGTCCACGGCATCCGCTCCTGCCCCGATGATCTTTATCTCACTATAGTCAGACTGCAGTACATGATTGGTATCACACAGCAGACAAACTTCTATCTTATGATCCCTTGCTGCTCTTTCAACAATACCGACCACAGGACAGGCATCCGCATCCACGTATATTTTCATTCCCTCTTCCTCCTCATGTTTACAAAAATGAAACTGTTCCGCCTAAACAGGAATGAAATCTGCAAAAATGTCATTCATTTACTTCATCTGACTGGCCAGACGTGTTATATTATCTTCCGCCATATGTCTCTGGCTTTGACTGGAGCCGGTTATCTTTTTCATGATAAATTTCTCCAGGAAATTCATCTTATCATAATTGCATTCCCCGCCCAATGATTCTTTGGCGGCCGCAACAGACAACAGCTCCCTTGGAAAGGAGGCCTCAAGCTGCTTCTTTGCATCTTCCTCCTTTGCCATTCCACAGATAAAAAGCCCTAACCTTTTCTCTGTAAGGTCTTTTAAATTCTCCAAACAAAAGCGCGTCACGGGCTTTCTGATTTTCCCCGCATAAACAGAACCACCAATAATGACCTTATCATATTTTTTAAGATCCGGTTGACTGCTGCTTAAATCACAAAGTTCCACCTGATCACCAAGCGTTCTAGCCAGATGCTCGGCACATGTTTTTGTAAATCCGTATTTACTTGCATATGCAATTAATGTACTCATAATTAAAACCTCCATATTTAATATTTGCCTTTGGTTTCGTACTGTAGGATTTATAACTTAGATTACTTCGTCATGATGTGAGTTTTTATGAATTGTCTTGTTGATAAACTTGTAAATGAGAATGAAACATAAAATTTTCACTCTCATTTTAACATGTGTATATCTCATCAGCAAGTATCAATTATCCATAATTTAACAGAACTATTAAAAGTCTTATGCTTTTTTACCGACCATATAAAAAGTCCGGTACAGAAAAAACCTGTACCGAACCATAAAAAAATCATATACATTTTGCTTATCGTCCGCTTAAGAAATTCCCAATGCTTCCGCCAAGAGAGCTTTCCTCCCCTTGGGAAGGCATGGACTGGACAACACGAGCTGCCAGCCGGTTAAATGGCAGAGACTGAATCCACACCGTTCCAGGTCCGGAAAGCACTGCATAAAACAATCCTTCTCCGCCAAACAAAGCAGATCTCACGCCTTTTACCATCTGAATATCGTAGGTGACATCTTTTGTAAAGGCCACCAGGCAGCCAGTATCAATCCGAAGTCTTTCTCTTGGGGCTAACTGACGCTGTATCACGGTGCCGCCAGAATGAACGAAAGCCATACCATCGCCTTCCAGCTTTTGCAAAATAAAGCCTTCTCCTCCAAAAAAACCGGCCCCCAGCTTTTTCGTTAATTCTATTCCAATGGAAACGCCTTTGGCGGCGCATAGAAAACAATCCTTTTGGCAGATCAGCTCATTGCCATATTCAGATAAATCCATGGGGATAATTTTGCCTGGATATGGAGCAGCAAATGCGACCCTCTGCTTTCCATAGCCCTGATTGGTAAACAGCGTCATAAACAGGCTTTCCCCGGTCAAAAGACGTTTTCCTGCTCCCATGAGCTTCCCCATCAACCCGTTTGAACTGCTCTTATCTGAGCCATCTCCGAAAATCGTATCCAGGGAAATCCCCTCATCCATATACATCATGGCACCAGCTTCTGCAACTACACTCTCTCCTGGGTCCAGCTCAATCTCAGCTACCTGCATTTCATGACCGATAATCTCATAATCAATTTCGTGATTCATAAGTAATCCTCCTGCCTTCGCATTTCTTAAACTATTATTATGGATATATGAGGATACTATACGGCTTTAAAGCAACTCTATTTTATCAATAGTTCCACAGGGGAACTTAAGTCCCGATATGCTTTCATGGTAACCTCGATTATCATATATTCTATATCGGACGATAGTATTCTTTACTGTATACTCTTTCCCAAATTTTCTGCATCTGTTAAACTCTGTTTTCCTTCGATATCCCCCTTATTCAAAACCTCTGATTGAGTAATAATTCCACAGTCCTTCCACCCTAAGTATTGTATCATGGCTTTATATTGACTGATCGTTGGTTTTATTGTGTCGGTATTTGTATCTTCATAAACAGCCAGCAGTGCGGTAGATGTGATGGGCATTTCTTTGTAGGACGCAGCATACATTCTGTCAATGGCTGACTTTATATGAGCTGTCATTCCAAACCAATAAACCGGACTTGCAAACACCAGTATATCCGCGCGGTATAAAGCATTGTAAATTTCTTGCATGTCATCTTTTTGCACACATTCCCCAGGATGAGAATGGCAATATTTACAATCCATACAACCACTGATTTTCATTCTTCCTACATGAAAACTGGTTACAGTATTTCCACTATCCTTAGCTCCCTTTATAAATGCATTTGCTAAAAGTTCTGTATTCCCATTTTTTCTTGGGCTTCCATTCAGTAAAACAATTCGTTTTGCCATGATTAATTTCCCCCTTTTTTCAAGATATGAGACGCTGTAAAGTTCAACAGTTAAAGCAGCGTTGCTTTTTACCTCCCAACTGTGGTATCATACTAACATGATTTTTTTAATCAGTAAAATTGATTGTTTCTATTATTATTATCAATATATTCGATGAAAGGATTATGAGCATGGACGTACGTTTACTGAAAGCATTTGTAACAGTAGCCTCCCTTCATAACTTCACAAAGGCGGCGGAACAGCTTGGTTATGCCCAATCAACAATTACCTCTCAAATTCAGCTTTTGGAGAAAGAGTTGGGTGTGAGATTATTTGACCGATTAGGCAAAAAGGTTTCTCTCACTCCAGAAGGAGAACATTTTTTGACTGACGCAAGACAGCTGCTTTTTTCATGGGAAAAGGCAAAAGGCTCACTCTCTCATTCTAATTCTCCACATGGAATACTGACCATAGGGGTAAATGAATCGGTTTGCTCTGTGAAATTACCGAAGCTGTTAGAAGAATATCGCAGACAGTTTCCAGAGGTGGAATTTCATATTAAAATCGGTTCCACAGATGAATTGGAATTGTGGCTGAACGAAAACCAGATTGATGTGGCAGTCCTATTGGACAAACTCTGGAATGTTCCAGAGCTTACGGTTAAAATCTGCGAGGAAGAAATTTTGGGCTTTTTTGTTTCCCCAAATCACCCTCTAATAGACGTAAAACATATACTTCCCCATGACGTATCTGACCAGCCCATGCTTTTGGTTTCCCACAGCAGTTGCTGGAAGAATATTTTCCAGGCCGTCATGGAAGAAGCAAATGAATCATATAGAATTATGCTGAAAACAGCAAGTATTTCCGATTTAAAGCAATTTGCCATACTTGGCTTTGGAGTTGCAGTCTTACCGTTATACGCCGTTCGACAGGAACTGGAATCAGGTAAGCTTTCCATTCTTGACTGGAAAGGAAAAAAATTAGAACTATACGTTCAGGTGGTTCATCACAGAGACAAATGGCTCTCTCCCTCACTGGAGGCATTTTTAGACATATGCAAGAATGTGAATTGGTGATACACAAAAGACAAAACTTGTAATTTTCTGTTAAAAGAAATACAATGGTCTTATGGAGGTGTTTCATTTGAATGATATCGTAACAAATTTAACTGCGAAGAAGATGGATAAAACAAAATGGCAGCTAAGGGATAACGTTAGGGGAGGAAAACAGGAATGAAACGAATTTTTTTAGTTGAGGATGATAACGCAATCGCCAAAAATCTAACACTCTTGCTTCGTTCGGAAGGATTTACAGTCACTCATGCCCCTACGCGAAATGAGGCCCTTGCTATTATTAGCGATAATAAATTTGACTTGGCTTTAATTGATATTTCACTGCCAGACGGTAATGGCTTTACGGTTTGCACAGAGGTTAAAGAAATACAGAATATTCCCGTTATATTTCTTACTGCATCCGGAGATGAGGCAAGTGTTGTTACTGGTCTTAACATGGGGGCTGACGATTATATCACCAAACCATTTCGTCCACGTGAACTAATTGCAAGGATTGCAACTGCTTTGCGGAAAAACGAGCGGTTGGGAACAGATTTTGAGATACAAGAGCTACATGTGGATACGGCAAGCGGCGTTGTGAAAAAAAAGGGGAATGAGGTTTTTCTTTCCGCCTTAGAATACCGTTTGCTGCTGGTGTTCATCAGCAATCCTAAAAGTATTATTACAAGAAGCCGACTCCTAGATGAATTGTGGGATGCAGCTGGTGAGTTTGTCCATGACAATACATTGACCGTTTATATAAAACGTCTACGAGAGAAGATAGAAAAAGATCCAGCAAACCCTCAAATAATTCTCACGGTTCGCGGTATGGGTTATCGATTGGGGGATGAGTATGCTACGAAATAGAGAATTTCGTCAGTTTATCATATTTTTCTTCTTTATCGCTACCGTTTACGTATTTCTTGGCTTTAGGTTCAGTACTGCTGCAGGAATTTTAGCAATTGCTTCTTCCATTACTTTCGGTACATTGTTTGGGCTTTACACAAGAGCACGTTATAAAAGCATTGCAAGAATCTCGGAACAGATTGATCTTCTTCTTCACAACGCTGACCAGCTTTCAATTAACAAAACTGAAGAAGGCGAGTTATCCATTCTTCAAAGTGAGATATCTAAAATGATGCTGCGTATTCGGGAACAAAACGACGCACTGAAAAAGGAAAAAGAAAATCTTGCCAACTCACTTGCCGACATTGCCCATCAGCTTAGAACCCCACTCACGTCTGCAAACCTCATTCTTTCACTGTTAGCCAATAATCCTGATGAAAACCAACAAAAAGCGTTTGTACGGGAAACAGAAGAATTGCTTATCCGCATGGATTGGCTGATTACATCTCTCCTGAAATTATCTCGCCTGGACGCTGGGATTGTCGTTTTTCAAAGGGAACCGATCAATATAAATAACCTGTTAAAAAACGCCCTTCGCCCATTCCTGATTTCAATGGAACTTCATAACATAGAGTTCCAAATACATGCGCCTAAGGAAATGATGATCTGGGGAGATTTAAGTTGGCTTTCTGAAGCCATTCAAAACCTGTTTAAAAATTCCATTGAAAGTATAGGCGATAACGGAACGATTGAAATTATTTGTGCGGACACCCCATTACATGCCCAGATTGAAATTCATGACAGCGGAAAAGGCTTTAACAAAGAAGATCTACCACACCTCTTTAACCGATATTATCGTGGGAAAAATCAAAAGGAAACGGGTTACGGAATTGGGTTGGCTCTCTGTAAGATGATTGTCTCCCACCAGGGTGGCTCTATCACAGCCAAAAATCATTCAAATGGCGGGGCGGTCTTTTCTATCCGTTTTCCAAAGTGACGAATCTCTCACTCAAAAGTCACGGGGATGTAAGCTGCGGGTTTTAAGATAGTGGTAAAAGATGAAAGGAGACTCAACTCATGGAGTTTCTAAAGATTGAAAATCTAAGTAAAGTCTACGGAAAGGGTGAAAACCAGGTTACCGCCCTTGACAACGTTTCACTCACAATTGAAAAAGGGGGGTTTACCGCAATCATTGGCTCATCTGGTTCAGGAAAATCTACATTGCTACATATGATTGGGGGCGTGGATGTACCTTCAAGCGGAAAAGTATATCTGGAAGGGCAGGATGTGTACGCTCAAAGCAATGAAAAACTGGCCATTTTCCGAAGGCGGCAGGTCGGACTGATTTACCAGTTCCACAATCTCATTCCGACTTTAAATGTGGTGGAAAACATCACGTTGCCCATCCTGATGGATAAACGAGAGATCAATGATGAACGGCTGAATGACCTGCTACACATGCTCGGTCTTGAAGAACGTAAGAATCATCTGCCCAATCAGCTTTCGGGTGGTCAGCAACAGCGTGTTTCTATAGGTCGAGCGTTAATGAACGCCCCTGCTGTCATGCTCGCTGATGAGCCTACGGGAAGCTTAGACAGTCGTAATGGACACGAGATAATTAAGCTTTTGAAAGAAAGCAATAAGAAATATGGGCAAACCCTTCTACTCGTCACCCATGATGAGAATATCGCTTTACAGGCAGACCGCATCATTGGAATTTCTGACGGCAAAGTCACACGGGATGAGAGGTTGGTACGGTTATGAATATATTTAACAAGGTCACTCTGCAAAGTATGAAAAAAAGCCGGACACGAACTATCGTGACAATCATAGGGGTGGTTCTATCCACCGCTATGATTACAGCAATTGCTACCTTTGGCACTTCCCTGCTAAATTACTTGATCAAGAGCTCTATCGCGAAATACGGTGGTTGGCACATCGAACTTTTAGATGTTACGTCCTCTTTTGTAGAAGCGCAGAAAAATAACAATTACGTTTCAGATACAGCAGAGTTCACAAACATAGGCTATGCAACGCTTGACGGCAGTAAAAGTCCCGACAAGCCATATCTCTTTATTGCAGGATTCAACAACAAAACTTTCGATGTTTTGCCTGTAAGACTGATCTCCGGCCAGTTTCCAGAAAACAGCAACGAGATTCTCATACCATCTCATGTAGCTGCAAAGGCCGGAGTAAGATTCAAGGTGGGCGACACCATGTTACTTGATATTGGAAACCGAATGGATGGAAATAAACGATTAGGCCAGCACGATGCCTTTCGGTCCGGTGAGAAGCCGGGTGAGGCAAAAGAAGCGCTTGTGACAAACACAGAAAAAATGTACACCGTGGTGGGAATCTATGAAAGACCAGGTTTCGAGGAGCATTCCGCACCGGGCTACACCCTGATCACCAAAGATGATGCCAAGAATTCGGCAAGTAGCTACAGCCTGTTTGTCACTCTTAAAAACCCCCGTCAGATTAAGGCATACACAAACAACATAAATGGAACACAGAATTTTGTTTTCAATGATTATATTCTGCGTTTCATGGGCGTTTCGGACAATAAGCTTTTTAACGCTCTCCTTTACACGGTTGGCGCAATATTGGTTGCTATCATTATGGTAGGCTCGATTTTTTTAATTTATAATTCCTTCTATATCTCGTTGAATGAACGCACGCAACAGTTCGGTATTCTCTCATCGGTGGGTGCAACGGCAAAGCAGTTGCGAAATTCAGTTTTATTTGAAGGCCTTTGCATTGGTATCGTTGGTATCCCCATTGGAATTCTTGCAGGCATAGGTAGTATTGGACTTGTGATTCCTATTGTAGCAGAGAAATTTAAAAGCATCCTTTACAGTACCGTACCATTAAGCTTGTCTGTCTCCTTGTCAGCAATAGCAGCAGCAGCTGTGGTCAGTTTGATCACCATACTGATTTCCGCCTATATCCCTGCCAGGAAAGCCGCAAATACTCCCATTGTGGAGAGCATTCGTCAAACCAACGAGATTAAAACGGAAGCAAAAGCAGTGAAAACCTCTCTGCTCGCTCAGCGTATGTACGGATTAGAAGGCACACTAGCACTTAAAAATTTCAAAAGAAACAAGAGACGCTATCGCAGCATTGTACTCTCACTTGTTTTAAGCATGGTTCTGTTCGTATCAGGAAGTGCTTTTCGAACCACCTTAAAACGGCTCTCAGACCGGCTAATCATGGACATTGATTATGATATCCTTTTAACGGCTGAAAATATGGATGACAGTGAAATGTTTCAGCTTTATGACAAGCTAAAAAGCACAGACGGTGTTTACGATAGCTCCTATCAGACTGTTTATTCCTATACTTCCACAGTCAAAGAGAGTGAATTATCTGACTCGTATCGGAAATACAGAGGAGTTACCACTCCCGATGAAACGATTTCATTTCCAACGGACATTCAATTTATTGAAGACGGTGAATATTTGCATTTTATTAAGAAACTGGGGCTGCCTCCAGAAGAATATTCCGGGCAGAATGGAAAATTAATTGCAGTTGCCAAACAGCGAGTGGAGCAGAACGATGGGCCAAAGGAACCACTTGATCTATTTGCAAGTCATTCCATGACCTTACATGTCTCTCCTGAAAGAGACAACAAAACAAGTTCGGAGCATGATCAAACTATAAATGTCACCTTCACCGATACGTACCCTGTGGACCCTCCTCCAAAGCAGCAATCTCAAAAGAGTTCATATGTATTTATGGTGGTGGCTCCCTATTCTCTCAAAGAAAGATTTGAAGCCCCGGATATACATTCCATTACAGGCCTCTCTTTTCTATCAAAAGATCACACTCAAACAGTAGCAGAAATGGAGTCCATTATCCAGAATGCTGGAATTACATCTCCTTATACTTTATATAACGTGTACGAAATTGTTGAACAGTACCGCAGTTTAACATTTGTTATTGATGTGTTTACCTATGTTTTTGTCATTATGATTTCCCTGATTGCAGTTGCTAATGTGTTCAATACCATTTCCACAAATATCAGGCTTCGCCGAAGGGAACTTGCTATGCTGCGCTCCGTGGGGATGTCGGACCGTGATTTTAATAAAATGATGAATTTTGAATGTGTTTTCTATGGCATGAGAGCCCTGATATTCGGACTTCCTATAGCAGGAATCATATCGTGGCTGATTTACCTAGGTTTGGTCTCTGTAGAAAAGATCGATAATTTCGTTTTTGTATTTCCATGGGGTAGTATGGCAATTAGTGTAATCAGCGTATTATTTATCGTTTTTGTCACAATGCTATATGCCATTCGCCGAATCCAGAGGGAAAATATTATTGATGCACTTCGAGATGATATGACTTAATTCATAAGAACTACTATGAAAGAATTAGTAAAAAGGACTGGTAACATACGGTATTTATACCGATTTTACCAGTCCTTTATTATCTGATTCTGTTTCAGCCAATATCAAACCCACACCATAAAGACAAATTTCGTATGCATTAGCTTAATGTTTCTATGATACTCTCATAAAGTAATCCGTTGTAAACCTCTTCTAAAGTGAATACACTCTCCTTGATATTCATCTTTAAATACTCATAAGCATCTCCGTATTTGACATCGTCAATGCAGTATGTCTGTAAGCCATCTCTATAATCTATCGTCGTAGCATCAATATCATTATGGGATAGAACAACAAATACAGTTTCTATTCCATGCTTATACAAGTGTGATAACTGTAACTCTAAATTAGAGACGTCGATAGAAGGATTTACACACATAATAGCTACATCAATATTTGCGGCAGAAAAATAAGCATCAGCAAGTTTTCCAAAATTGTATGTATTTAAGCTGTTAACCTGACCGATTGCTCCCCCAATATTAAGTACCCACGCATCCATATCCGTATTAATTTCATTAAGATACATAAATTTATTAATAGAATAAACAATATTGGGAAACTTAAGTTCGCTTGGAAAATCAAATATATTTGCATCGTAAAGCAACCCGATAGGATTGTTTGAAATGGAACCTATTTCTAATCCATCCTCCTTTAAACTTTTTAACAAGGAGGACTGAACTTCTGTTTTATTTAATCCACTGCACAAGCTTGTAATTGCAATAACAGGCTTTTCTAAAACAGAGATCTCAGAAGATTCAAAGTCACTATATTGATACAGATATTTGTTATCGTCTATATTTAAAAAATTACCGATACATATTATTTGATAGCTGCTATATGTTTCTTTTATACTTTTTGGCACTTCCAAATCAAAGTAGGCAGTATTTAAAATAATAATAACATCAAAATCTTTTGTAGGATTATCATCTTGAATGCTGTAAAAATCAAACCTTTCATGGTCGTAATAAGCTACTATGTTCTCGTTTATAAGAATTTTATCAATATGATTAAGGGCATTCGCAGGAAAAAGAACAACTGCCACTCGATGGTTTGTTAAGATTTCAGCTATTCCACTCTTTTTTAATTTCATCTGATAGCCAATATCGTCTGATAGAAAAGGATTAATATTATATTTTTGAAGCAGTATTTTAAATTTATCATTCAAAGACATATGGCTGAGCTCATTACAAAAAAAGCCGCATACTCTGGCACACGCTAAACTGGAAGAACTAAAATCAAATTCAGTATCATTTTCTTTAATAATAAAATCTCTCATTGCAATGGAGATGGTGGTATGATCAATTGTTTTAATATCTTCCGTTTGCTGCTGATCTACTTTTACACATATTACATTTTTAAAATCAGCAGGAAATGAAATCGTATTGGCATGAGATGCCGCCGATAATATAACAATATTATTTTGTACTGCTTTCTCACATATATCATTTAATTCCTGTGAATATACGGTCAGGCCTAGACTGATGTTGATAATATCAACTTTTTCCTCAATCGCTTTCGTCATTGCATTTATAATATGAGATATGTTTAATCTTCCAGATTCGTCCATTATATTTAGATCAATAATATCAATATCTTCATATTTCGTATTTGACACAATTTCCTTGTAACAATCTGTACCATGGCAATCTTTGGGTTCCTGGTACACTTCTACCAGTTCTTCATTCAATAAAGAAAAATGCCTCACTTTATGCCTGTTATTGATATTCTTGTTAGAAACCCCGGTATCAATCAACGCAACCTTCATTTTTATACTCCTTATCAAATCTTAGTTTTCTCTTACCTCTGTCTCGTATTTAAATCAGAGAGATATTTTCCACATAATTAACTAAGTCTCTGTCATGATTAACATGCTCTAGATAGTATCCCAACTCGCCTTCCACACCTTTTCTGGCCTTTTCACAAAAATCGCTATTGTTATCCAAAATATCTTTAAAACAAATTTTACAGAATTTAGCTGCCCAGCAATGTTTGCATTTTTCTAAGCTTTTTAAAGTCTGATTTACCAAACGATCTATTTTATTGCTGTCAATGCCATTGTAAACATCTCCAATTTCAAAAACTTCCTTGCTCTCATCAACTTTTTCACAAACTACAATTTTACCGTCTGTTGTCACAAAATTTTTTCTTACGCCAGGAACGCAAAAACCTCCGGGAAGAATGGCATTGCCATAAGCTGGCCCCTTTAATGAATTGTGATACTTTTTCATCCCCTTAAGCATAGTTCTATAAGCGAAATCGTAGGATTTCACATCAATCATTTCATTAATATCACTATCATCGCTCTTATCTCTCACACTCATAAAATACTCTGTTGGGAAAAGATCTATCATATTAACATTAGATTTCCATAGATTATCAATAGACTGGAATAGATCATTGTTTGCGCCTTTAAACATAACAACATTATATGTAACGCTTTCCCTGAAAAACTTTGGATCTTTCCGGTAAAGAGCCTGGACATTTTTACTTACCCTTTCATAGCTATCATTTCCATTGCAGTCAACTCTGTATTTGTTTTGATCTTTTCTGGGGCCATCAAAGCTTATGTTTAACTTAATGTCATTTTCGATAATAAAATCTGCCACCTTATCATCTAATAAAACTGCATTGGTTGTAATGTTATAAGAAGGTTTTCTAAAAGGATACTTATTGCTTATATAATCGATACACTCCTTTATAAGATCCAGCTTAAGCAAAGGTTCTCCCCCATAAAAACTAAGATTGCAGACTTCACTATCATGAGAATTCATCATAAGGAGGTCAATTGCTTTAAATGCGATCTCTTTAGGCATATCTTTTAATTTATGATCATCATCCATATATTTAGGCATATATCCACAGTACTTGCACCTTAAATTGCATTGCTCCGTAAGTGCCAATGTCATATTTTTTATTTTACTGAGACACATATTTTTCAATTCTTCTTTGCTATAGGGATAAATTAATTCAAACTCAGAATATTTTTTTACATCCCTAAAATCGTTATTTATTAAAAAATCTTCATAATTATTATCATCTAGGATATCAGCCTCTGAGTTAATAACAGCAAAGTTATTGTTTAGTGCGTCATAAATATAAGTGTTTCCACTTGACTTAATAATTTTAGCTAAATACATCTTTATAATATCCTTTCTCAAGCGAGTTATTGACCATTTATACAGCCTACTACTGAAATTACGTGTTATAGTGACAGGTTCAATGCAATAAAGAATCTATGTAACTTATATCAGGTCTTAATTCCTATGATGTATGATTACAGAAATTGTCCCATGTAGCCGCCGCCAACTGCTGACCAAGGCTTGCCCTGACATCCACAATGGCATCCAAGAGTTCTTACGGTTGAATTGTTTGCTTTGTTAACCTTTTTTAAACTAACTTTTTTATTTTTCATAATATCCACAACCTTTCTTATTTTTTAGTAGTAGGCCATATAAATAATCAATAACTCTTGCTATTATTATCTTTAATCAAGCTTCATGGAATAACTGTCTGCTTGAATTTTGTACATATTGTAAAATTCTTTTTTCAAATCGATTAATTGTTCAAAGCTTCCCTCTTCTACAAGTTCACCTTTGTCTAGTAAAATTATTTTATCCGCTAATTTAGTAATATACATTCGGTGAGATATGATTATGGTAGCTTTTAGATTACTGATTGTTTTAAACGTATCAAACATTTTTACTTCTGCTTTCGGGTCAAGTGCTGCGGTTGGCTCGTCCAGAACTAATACAGACGCATCTGAGAATACAGCTCTGGATATTGCAATTTTCTGCCATTGACCACCCGAAGGCTCTATGGCATCGTTATAAAACATTTTACTTAAATAAGTATCATATTTATTTTTATAATTCTCGATGAATTTATTTGCGCCTGTTATTTCTGCAGCCTTATGTATGTCTGTATCGCTTTGTATTTTATCAATGTTCCCAAACCCAATGCAGTTGCTTACACTATCCGAGAATTTAACATAGTCTTGAAACAGAACTCCAAAAAATAATCTTAGTTCATTTATGTCATATTCTCTTAAATCAATATCATCTAATAGGATTCTGCCTTGTGTCGGATTATAAATTTTGAGTAAAAGCTTGGCAAAGGTTGATTTACCGCTTCCATTCTCACCTACTAAACATACCGTTTCCTTTGTATTAAACGTAACATTGATATCTTTTAATACGTAATTGTCAGAGCCTGTGTATTTAAAACTGACATTTTCAAAGCGAATGATATGTACGGGTATTTCCTTGATTTTTAAATGATTGCTTTCTATCGTATCTTTTTCCTGCATGAATTCAAAAATATAATTAATAAACATCATGCTCTTACTATTAGATGCAATTTGATTGGATAACCCGATCAGCTTAGTTACAATCGTAATTATGGCTGTAATAAATAAGTAAAACTCTGACACAGTTACATAACCCGCAATTGCAATCTTTACAAGCCATATGCCAACCAGGATTGCTCCTATCATGGAGATAAAGCAAGTTACTATTGATACTATGATTTCTTTTGCAGCAATCTTGCTGTTACCTTTCATAAAATCATCAAAGGATTCTTTTCTTTTACTTCTAAAATAATCATATAACCGAAAGGACCTAACTTCTTTCGCATACATGGGGTCGGTAATCAAGGAAAGATAATACCATATGCGCCTTGTCTGCATAGTCCTCTCACTGAAAAACCGAAACATCATACCTTGAAATTTTCTTTTATAAAATATAATAGGCAAGGTAAACACCATTATAAAAAGAAATGCAAGTAAGTTTAATCGAATGATGATTACGGCGTACCCCACAAGACTGATAAGACTGGCGACCATGCCAAACAGGCCTTCCATTAAATTAAGTGGTTCTGAACCGCATTTTGTCAATGTATTGGAATGTAAATCCAGAAAGGCGGGATCATCGATTCTTTCCTGCTTAATACTCTGAAACTTATCTGCAACCAGATTTTCAATATTATGTGATAGCTTTAAGCCTGCAATGGCACATATAATAGTTTTTACACTCTCCGTAGCAAATGATATTACGATAAATGCAAGCATTGAAAGTAGAATAATCAATAATCTTACGAGCACAATTGAGGATTCGTTCCCCACATTTTGCCCTACTTCCTCTATTAACTTAGCAGTTAAATAGATTGTCACAACTGGGCTGATACCAGTAATAAACATAGAGCCAATGGAAAGGAAAAATACACCTGAACCTGCTTTAAATATCTCTTTAAAAATAAAACCCAATTTTATAATATAGTCTTTTATCGATTTCATTATTTCACCTGCAATAAAAATTTTTGATATAAATTGTAATATCAGCAGACGGATAAATCGTACCCTCTGCCAATCCCAAGGCCTTATTTACGCTTGAACTCTTTGATGCCTTCCGGAGCCTTTGGCTGATAAGACCAGTACATGCAATAGGTATTATTTGCCTTTTTAATTGCGTGTTCTGCCATATGGGACACTAGCTTAAGTATTAAGTTTTTTTGCATCTTTCTCACCTCACTTTAGATAATTTTTCAAACAATGAGCGCATCATTAATAGAAATACAACAAACATTCCCCATGAAATTGCAAATGCCACGTTCGGCTGATGTGTTACTATTGAGAAAATAAAACTGAGCAGTGCAAGTGCAATCAGCACTGTACTCCTTTTTCGGTATTTTTTACGATCATTATCACTGATTGGGCCATAGCCAAAATCTACAGGTGTTAGGATTAGTATCATAGGAATTGTAATTACAAGTAAAATACAAGAAACAATTAATCTGTTGTCAAACAAATATGTGTCAAAGATAAGCATTAAGATATATAAGATTAAGGTTGTGAAATAGCACTTGGTGTATGTTTTGCAATGATAGCCTCCAACATAATTACGTATTGGGCAATATGTTAGAATATAAGCGAAACTGATCCTTATATTATCGGTTAAGATGCTTATCACAGCAATGGATAGAAAGATAAGTAAATTATTCAGCACCAGCTCGATTCCATAAGTATAATATTTCATTTTATCAATTGGAATTAATCGGTCCGTAACTAACCTTAAACTGATTTCTTCCGAAATAGAGTTGAACACATTTGCACCTCCTCTAAATTTAGATAAACTATAATACAGTTATGCATATAATTCAATGCTTTAGCACTCAGTGGTAGCTATGAGATACCGAATGGTAAAAACAGGAAGGTTTTTTTATCCTTCCTGTTTTTACAGTTTTGGTTGTATTCAATTATTTGCGAATATATTTATTAGACCGATATTTCATTTTTCATTTTAGAATGATCCAGACATATTTCAATAGGAAGCATGACAATAGCACTAAAAACGTTATTTTTAGTATATATCTTAAAGGAACCACCATTTTTCTCTGCTGAAGATCTTATTGATGTTAACCCATAACCATGATGTGATTTGTCCTCCTTATGAGTGTCAATTCTGTCATTCACCCTTTTAATTTCATGAGAAAAAGGATTTTTTATAACGAATGACAAATAGTTTTTATAGCAGAATATTTTAACTGAAATATAACGCTCTTTTTTTTCCATTAATTCAAGTGCTTCAATGGCATTATCCAATATGTTTGCAAGAATGGCAGTTAAATCAATTGGATTAACGGACAGGTTTGGTACATGATCGATATCTATCCGAATATCTATATGATGCAGTTTGCAAACTGCAATTTTATAATTCAGTATAGAATCTATGATGTCATTTCCACAATTTACTATGGCTTTAGTTCCTTCTAATGCCTCGGTAATCGCATGAATATAGGTAACAGATTCATTAATATTATTTTGCTTTAACAAGCTGGATATATTAATTAGGTTATTATTAATATCATGTCTTATTTTTGATAAATCAGAAGTAGCTGATTCGTGATATGAAAGTTGTTGCTCCAACATATGGTTGCGGGCACTCAATTTATAATTTTCTTTCTCTTTTTCATAATAGTAGCAAATCTCTCCAAAGAAAAATATGATCAAAGCGCTTATTATGATCAGGCCCAGCGAAATTCCCAAAATATATAATGAATATTTATTTGAGTCTTTTTGTAGAATAGGGCTAATATGCATGATAAATTGCAGGGTGACAATTAAAAGAAACACTATAATATCCATAATAATCACATATTTCTGAGGAATTTTAAACTGTATTCTCTTAAAAATATTGATACATAGCAAAATAAAAATCACATTTAGAAGCTTTGCAAAAATGGAAAATGAAATAGATTTATTCAAGACCTCCAATATATTTTGTATATTTAACTTATTTACATACGATGAAATATTGCCAGCTATGATGTCACTGATTAGGAATATAAAATTTGCAACAAGAATAAAAAATGCTTTCATTAATAGTTTCCCTCTATAAATTATGTGAGTGGAAGTTAATGAAATTATAAAATAAAGAAAAAATTTTAAGGTAATATGAAAGCCTGGCATATGTTGTATCACTGTGGTATTCAATATAATTACTATTATAAATGCACCGAACTTTATAGCACCTGAAAAACGATTAAGCATAGAACAGTCTATTAGCCAGAAAATTAAAATACACTCGATTAGAGAGAATACAAAATTCAACATGCCATTCATTCCATATGGTCTCCAACTATCATCTCTGAGAATTTATCAAAAATATTTTGTCTCTTTCGCCGACTTAATGGTAATCGAATACCATTGTCCAAACGAACTTCCGTTTCATCAATTGAAAAAATGTATTTTAAATTTACGAGACAGGTTCTATGAATATCCACGAAGTAAAGAGGAGTGAATTTACAAACAATTTCATAAAACTGGTAGCGGTAAAGATTAAAGGTCTCACGTTTCGTAAATAGGTACACCTGACGGTTGATACATTCAAAATACATAATGTCATCCAGTGGTACCTTAATATCCATAACGCCTTTATTCGCCACTGTTTTTATGACCTTAAATATTTGCATGCGAGGATTGTCCTCACTTATTCGCTTCGTAACTCTTTTAATTACTTCGGGTAAACGTTCTTTCATGGACATTTTAGGCAAAAACCCAATGACATCGTATTGAAATGTATTCAATGCTTCCCGCTGATAGGCTGTAACAAAAACTAATTTGAACCTCTTATCAAGTATTCGTAATTCTTTCGCAACCTCTTTTCCATCTTTATAGGGCATATCAATATCTAAAAATATCACATCATAATAAGGCTGATATTTTGAAAAAGCAGCAATTAAATCATCTCCTTTTTCAAATGAATAACTTTGGATCTCAACTTTTAAACATCTGAATATAGTCTCTACTTCAGGTATAAGCTTTGCTAGAAAGGCTTTATCATCATCGCAAAAGGCTAAATTAAGCAGCATTTCCCCCCCTCCTTACTTTGTTTATACTATTTTATTTTTTTTGTAAAGATTTGCTGCGTACTTAATTAACTGCTCATTATCGTAAAGATATTTGCATTTACGAAGCTTTCCTCCGATCCTTAATAAAAATCCGGAGGCAGATGCAGTGGTAGATTTCATATGTTTACCAATCCTTTCTGTTTTTCATTTTACGCTATCGCGTATATAAGATATTTGAAGAGTGTAACTGTAAATATTTTACCATAGAATCTATTCAATTTGTATGAGCCAATAAATAATAAATTTCAATTTTTATTGAGAAACACTACTTCTTAATATTTCAATAAATAGAATAAGGAATCAAGATTTATTCAACCTGATTCCTTTGTTTTATCTGTTTATAATTGTATTTATTTATCATTCACTCCACTCTGTACTCTGCCTACAATTCCCCCTTCTAACATCACCTTAATGCCTCTTGGGTGATTGGGGGAATTGGTTAATATTCTCTGTACTACACCTTCTGTTAATTTTCCGGTTCTCTGGTCCTGCTTTTGTACGACCATCACCCGGTCACCGATTTTAATCTCTTTTCTTACGGTTCCGTCCATTCTATCGTTCCTTTCATTCTGTCATTTATATCTATTTTTTCATACACGTCTGTAATATTCAAACAACATCATTTAATACGAAATACTTATCTTTTCAAACTGATATTGCCCCGCGTTTACTGTCATACCACACATGGTAAGCTCTAAATCAAAACGCCGCTTTCCACAGCTGCCTGGATTTAAGAACAGCACACCATCAATCATTTCCTGAGAATACTTATGAGAATGTCCATAAATCACCACATCTATATTTGACAGGTCCTCCGGGACATCCTTTTTGTTATGAACGATAAAAAAACATACGCCTTCTATCGTGACTGTAATGCTTTCAGGCAGATTTTCTGCCCAATTCTTATCGTTATTACCACGAACTACATAGATTTCCCCAAGCCGCTCCATCTCATGATAGATGAGGGAATTATCTATATCACCGGCATGAATGATACAATCAGCGACTGACAAATGAGCCCTGACTTCCTCTCGCAGCAAACCATGAGTATCCGATAAGATTGCAATGTGTTTCATAGAAACCTCTTTCTAATTTACCGTTTTCTTCTTTCTTAACAACAATCCCAGTTATAAAGAATTTTATCAAACTTTCTATTCTTTAAATCTTCACTGTTGATAAAGAAATTACCTACACCGCAATCTCCCCATAACACCAGGTCGCCATTTTCCTTGTCATAATCAGAATCCAATTGAAACAGCACAGTATCGTAATAGCTGTATTTCTCATTATACTGTCTGGGGTCGGTCTGTGTGAAGAATGGATAGCCTAACAGCCAGTGACCTGTATTGGAAAGTTCCTCAATCATTTGCTCATATACTTCATCATCCATTAAATTATAAAGGTTTTCTTCTTCCTGGAGGTCAATCCCTATTTCTTTCGCAATCTCACGGAATAAAGGTTCAAACCGGTAATCACATTCCCCTAAGTATACTTCTTTTTTTGTAAACTCCAAGGCATACTCCTTGGTGACCGGTGTATATTCCTCTAAAATCTCTTCCAGATTCGTTGGAACTCCAAGGCTCATAACAGCTTCTTTTGTTATGGTATCATTTATTGTTTCATGATATATTACTCGAAACGTATCCGGTTTGTCCTGCTCATCAAAATCCATACCAAAAACATCATCAAGTCCAGTAAAGAACTGCAGCATACCTTTACCAGGCAGCCGTTGCCCAAAGTCATATTGTTCCAGATTTATCTGAGCTAATAACATGAGCTTCTTTCCCTGGGAATCTACGGGATATTCTTTTTCTATATCCCAATACGGAATTCCGCCTAACTTACTGTCCCGCAAATCTGGCACCCTATCATTGCAGATTTTAATAGAAAATGCTTCCTTTTTAGTCCTTACTTTCAATTCTTCTATGATTGGCTTAATATCATTATAGTTCATCATTATGCACCTCTTCCTTTGTACTTGTATGTTAGCGAATAAAACTTCCCCTGTTTCTATTCTCTTATGGATTATTCTATCATAATTTACCGGAACATTCCATAATTGCTAAAAAGCAAAAGGAAATCACCATATGAAAAAACAGAGAGCTTTGTTTTAAAAGACTCTCTGCTTTAACTTTATTAATCTCATCTGAAATTTATTATCGGGGTTTCATATATTGAGAAACTACCAAATCAGCTTCATGGCCTTGCGCAATTCGATACCCTGCCTAATAACACATTCAGTCCATGGGGTAACTGATCTACAATACAATCCATACTTTCTTTTACCGCTTTAGGGCTTCCGGGAAGATTTACAATTAATGTCTTCCCCCGAATTACACTGACTCCACGGCTGAGCATGGCTCTCTTTGTGATTGCCATGCTGTATAGTCTTATGGCCTCCGAAATTCCGGGAGCATTTCTGGTGGCTACCGCAAGAGTTGCCTCTGGTGTACAGTCTCTTGGTGAGAATCCGGTTCCGCCGGTTGTTACGATTAGATTCACGTCTCTTTGATCGGAAAGTCTGATCAGTTCTTCCTCAATCTGGCTTTGCTCATCGGGAAGCAGCAAGGATTCCACCATACGGTAGCCTTTTTCTTCTAATAGCTCTTTTAGCAGCAATCCGCTCCTGTCTTCCCGTTGTCCAGCAAAACCAGAATCACTGAGGGTTATAACGGCAGCTGTTAATCTGTCATCCCGGTCCTTAAGCTGAATCAGCTCATCTCCCACAGAAATGATCCCTCCCTTTATAACTTCTGCAAACGTTCCCTCTGTGGGCATGATACATTTACCCATTTTATAATAGATCTGACAATGGGAATGGCATTGTTTGCCATGCTGTGTCAGCTGCAAGATTACATCCTTGCACTGAAATCTGGTACCTATTGGAATGGAACTGAAATCAAAGCCTTCCACAATCAAATTTTCTCCAAAAGCACCGGGGAGCACATCCGCGCCCTCTCTCTGAAATGCCTCAATCTTTTCATTAGACAGAAGACTTACCTGGCGATGCCAGTCCCCTCCATGGGCGTCTCCTACTATCCCATAGTTCATGGCAAATTCAGCTGTTTTCACATTTACCTTTTGGGTTCCCCGATTTTCACTGATACAAACTGCCTTTACTATTCCCATAGCTCTCCTCAATCAAAGTCATTTATCTATTTCTATCTGATAAGAAATCCCCACTTTTCCCGCCTGATTTCTGCTCCAGATAGATATCCTTAATTACCATCTCTTTGTCCATTGCCTTACACATATCGTAAATGGTCAAAAGAGCAATGCTCACACCGGAAAGTGCTTCCATTTCAACACCGGTTTTTCCAGTTGTTTTTATGGTACAGACGGCTTCAATCTCATTGCTCCAGGAATCCATATTAAAATCCACTGACGCTTTGGTGATAGGAAGGATGTGACACAGGGGAATCAGGTCCGGGGTCTTTTTGGCTCCCATGATTCCAGCTACTCTGGCGATTCCCAGCACATCACCTTTTTCTATGTTTTTATTCTTAATTGCTTCATAGATGGCTTTGCTGACCTTGATTCTTCCTTTTGCTACTGCTTCCCTGACGGTTTCTTTTTTATGTGTCACATCTACCATGACAGCGTTTCCATTGGAATCAAAATGTGTAAAACCAGTCTCTTTCTCCATATTCTCTGACTTCCTTTCTTATCCACTGCTTCCTTTGCGCATCTGGATGCTTACTTCATTGATGAATAAAAATTATTTCACCCGCCATATCATATTGATACCCGCCGATCTCATCCATACGATGGTGAAGCTCTTTTGATTTCAATACTTGAAGAAAGGATTGCATTTCAGGAAGGTCTAAATATTCGACCGGCACTGCAAAATCATACTCTTCTTCCCCGATCGGAAGAAACTCCAGTCCCATGGCATTTGCAGCCGCATATATTCCCAGGGCAGCATCCGCGCTGTTGCTGGCCACCAGGGCCGCTGCTGCCATATGGGTGGCTGCTTCTCTTTCATAACCAGAGATGAGAGAAGCATCCATGCCTGAAAGCTTCAACCTGTAATCAAAAAGCACACGGGTCCCGGCCCCTCTTTGTCGGTTTACATAACGGCAACCAGCCAAATCTTCTATTCCTTTTATCATACAGGGATTGCCCTTTTGGAGCATCAGGCCCTGAATCCGTTTGACTCCTTTTACAAGTGCCATTGGTTCTTTGAATAACCGGAGCAAATAAGGGATGTTATATACTCCGGATTCCTCATCCAACAGATGAACCGGAACCATATGTGCCTCTCCCCGCCTTAAGGCCATAAGACCTGCCATGCTCCCTACATGAGTGCTGGACATATAAATTCCCGGATTGTGAATGGACATCAAATCTCCGATGAGATCAAGAATAAGATCATGGCTCCCAATGGAAACCAGGGTATGTCTGATCTCTGATAAGCTTCTGTACAGCTCCACATTTACAGCTTCTCCTGCTTCTATGCCCTCACAGTTCTGATCAATCACGCAAAAGCCATCTGCACGTACTAAACTCATTGCCGCACCTGCACCTCTGGAAAGGGGGGATGCCACCAATCTTCCATCCACCTCACCGACCTTTACTCTCACGTATTCCTTGTGCTTTAAGGAAGAGACGAGGCGCTTTGAGAGTACGGCTTTTACTTTGTTACTTTCATAGCCGTGTTCTCCCGTAAACATGGCTAAAATTGGCTTTACGAAGGTTTCAAATCCAATGTAGGCGGATACCGGATAGCCGGGAAGTCCGATGACTGGCTTATTCTTTATTACAGCAAGTATAACAGGTTTTCCTGGCTTTATAGCAACTCCGTGTACCAAAACTTCCCCCAGCTCCCTTAAAACATGTACCGTATAGTCTTCTGTTCCGGCGCTGGAGCCAGCGTTTACAATGACCATATCGCAGTAATCCAGAGCGCCGGATACCGCATTTTTAATCTTATCGTAATCATCTTCAATGGGAGAAAAACGCTCTGCTATTCCACCGTAAGAGGCTACCATTGCCTCAAACATTCTGGAATTGGATTCTATGATATCTCCTTCTTTTGGCGCTTCTCCAGGTTCTATGATTTCCGTACCAGTAGGGAAAATGGCAACCTTTGGTTGTTTTACCACCTTAACGTTTGTAATTCCTCCGGAAAAAAGAACCCCGATGTCAATGGGGCGGATTTTATGCATACTGGCTAAAAGCATCTCTCCAGCAACAATATCCTCTCCCACTGGTCTGATATGCTGCCATGGTACCGCTGCTTCCAAGATTTTTATGGAGCTGTCATCCATCTCTATCACGTCTTCTGCCATAATCACAGCATCATATGGATATCTCACAGGATCACCGGTATCCACGATAATAAAATCCTCCTGTTTTTTCAGTTCCAAGGGTTCCCGGTCTGATGCTCCCTTTGTCCTTTCGGCGATTACAGCAATTCCATCCATGGCGGCTGCGTTAAACAGAGGAGAAGAACATAATGCAAAAACAGCTTCTTTCGTTATTCGACCTAAGCTTGCTTCCGTTGGAATTTCTTCGTAATCCATCTTGATCCGGTTTTTCAAGGCATTCTCATAAATGATGCGAGCTTCTTCTACCGGAGTATTGTTTAAGTATAAATTCCTTTTACCCATAATCTCTGCCTTTCCATGGGGATTCCTGTCATAGATAAAATACTTCCACCCGCTGCTCTTTTTTTATTCCTTCCTGATTTTGTCCCATGATGAAATAGCCGTCTGCTCTTGTTAAAGTACTGATAAGGCCGGATTTTCCGTGCACAGGCTCTGCATAATACTCCTCTTCCTTCTTTATAAGCCTTACCAGCTGACAGGTGGCCCTGCCCGGCGCTCCGGCCAGGTTGGTGGTCATTCGGGCAAAAAGGGAATGATCTTCTTTCTGATTGGTCATATGTTTATAAAGCCAAGCAACCATAAGCTCAAATACCAGTATGGCAGCCACCGGATGACCCGGCAGGCCAACGACCAAAGTACCAGTTGACGGGTCAAATCCAAAGATGGATGGCTTTCCCGGTTTTAACGCCAATCCATGAATGAGAGAATTTCCCCCTGTCACTTCATCAATGATCTGGCTGGTGGCATCTTTTTTCCCTTTGGAGCTACCACCAGATATCATGACCAGATCACTGGTCTTCATGGATTGCAGCACCTTTTCTTTTAAAGGTTCCTTATCGTCTTTCAGTACCATAACATTTAACACCTTAAGACCGTATGCTTCTGCCTTGGCACTGAGGGCGTAGGAATTAATATCTCTGATTTCTCCAGGTAACGGCTGGAGCGATGGGTGTACCAGCTCGTCTCCGGTGGAGATAATGGTTATGGTCCAAGGCTCATATACTATCACCTCTAAAACTCCAAGACTAGCCATAACACCAATCTCCTGCGGACGGATTTTGGTTCCCTTTTTTATGACCACCTCACCATGACAGATATCCTCACCCTGGGAGACCACATTCTTACCATGAGCCACGGAATCATAGACTGCCAGGTGATCTTCATCGAACAACTCACAGTATTCCTCCATGACCACGGCATCGGCTCCCTCAGGAATCATGCCTCCAGTGGGCACATATCCACAGGTTCCGGCTTTTACAATGAAATCAGACGAGCCTCCCATGGATACCTCTCCAACCACCCTAAGCAGTACGGGAAGCCCCTCCGAGGCTCCCCCAGTATCTCCTGATATTACAGCATATCCATCAACCATGGAACGGCGATAAGCTGGAACTGGCTCTTCTGCCATAATATCCTGAGCCAGTATGCGATCCAGCGATTTTAAGAGATTAAGCCGTATGCTCTTAGGTTCCTTCCCTTCCATGGCATTAACCAGTTTTTTTCTCGCAGCTTCTAAGGTATGAACCTTTAATAACTCCATTGCTTTTCATGCCTTTCCCTCATAAAATATCCCGTCTCCGTTGGAGTTCCCGAAAAGAGGAGCTTTCCGGCTTCCATCATATGAACTTCCTGGCATAGATTGTAGATATGAGTGGGCTGGTGACTTACAATCACCCAGGTGATAGGGTCTTCTGATTGAATGTCTGTAATAATGCGTTCAAATGCTCGAATGCTATCTGGGTCCATGTTTGCCATGGTCTCATCAATAAAAACCAGTTTCGGTTTAAATATGAGAGCTCTGGCAAAGGAAAGCTTCTGGCGTTCTCCACTGGAAAGGCTGGGAGCAAACTGCTCCTCTTTTCCTGTAAGGCCGCACAGATCAAGCCATTTTCCAATCACTTCTTTTGCAGGAATCTGATTTCTTATTTTTAAAGGATAGATCAGATTATGATAAACCGTGTCATGAAGCATATAGGGTCTTTGGGTAGTAAAGGTAATGTCCTTACTCCTTAGGCTGCCAAGATCAATTGTTCCCTGATCCGGTCTCATCAGTCCGGTGATGAGCTTTATCAACGTGGATTTTCCACTTCCGTTACTGCCAATCAGTCCATGTATCTTTTTTTCCTGAAATAACAGGCTCTTAATATCCAGTTGAAAGCTTTCTATTCTTTTTTCCAATTCAATAATTTTCACCATTGTTTTCGTACCTTTTTAACGTATCCATTAGTGTCTGTATGCAAAATGAAAGAAGTAACAGAACCACTCCAAGGGTAATTGCCTCACTGTAATCCCCCTTGTTCCTCATCAAAGAAATCGCAGTGGTCATGGTTCTTGTTTTATACTGAATGTTGCCTCCCACGATCATAACGGCACCTACTTCACTAATGGACCGCCCAAAGCAGGCCGCCATTGTAAAATAAATATCGTGCTTCATTTCCTTTATCAGCAAAAAAAAGGTCTGGCTTCGGCTGGCATTCATGCTGGTAGCAAATGTACGGATCTCCGATGCCACATTCTTTGCTGCTGTACACACCATTCCGCTGACAATGGGAGTAATAATGAATAACTGAGCTATGACCATGGCAGGGAAAGAAAACAACAAGGAAAGCTCTCCAAAGGGTCCTCTGCGCATGAATAGCAGGTAGACAATCAGGCCGACCACCACTGGAGGAAATCCCATAAGCGTCCGGTTGATCCTTAAAATAATTCTCTTGCCGTAAAAGTCTCTGCTTTCTAATATAAGTCCCAGGGGAATCCCAATAAGAGCAGAAAGAAAAGTGGAAACAAGCCCCAGCCTCATAGTCAGCCATATGATATCCATGGTTTCCCGATTAAGAGTCACATTCATCTGCTCCTTTACTCATTGGCCCCTGCATTGGGAGTAAATAAGGACTGTCCATATTCATCCATTCCATAGCTTCCAATGAGCTTTTGGGTATCTTCCGACAGAATCCAGTCTACAAAATCCTTTGCTCCCTCCTCATTGATCTTGGAATTCTGCTTAGGATTTACCGCAATGACTCCATAATAATTAAGAAGCTGGGTATCCTTTTCACAGATGATATCCATGGAAGTTTTCTCTTTGGTAGTCAGCCAGGTGGCACGGTCAGATAAGGTATAGGCACCTTTTTCATCTGCCATGAGAAGCGTCGCTCCCATTCCCTGACCAGAGCTTAGATAATTGGGATTCTGATCGGGTGTAAGATTTAAGGATTTCCAAATAGAAAGCTCTTTTGTATTGGTACCCGAATCATCTCCTCTGGAAACAAAGGGATACTGATTGTCGAAAATAGCCTGGAACGTTGTCTTAACGTCTTCATTAGGCTCTATCTTTCCAGTTCGTCCTACCACCACAAAATCATTATACATGACATCGTATCGTTTTACACCATACCCAGCTTTGATGAATTCCTCTTCTTTGGCCTTGGCATGAACAAGAAGAACATCTGCCTCACCGCTTTCTCCCATTTTTAATGCTTCCCCGGTGCCAACCGCTACAGTATCCACTTCCCAGCCTGTCTTTTTTGTAAAATCAGGAAGAATCACATCTAAAAGCCCGGAGTCCTGGGTACTTGTGGTCGTGGATAGGATAATTTTACCTTTTACCGGGACTGCCTCATTACTCTTACCTGCTGCAGTGGTTGTTACAGGCTGGGTCTGCGCTGTTGTTTCTGAGGTTTTGACAGTGTTGCATCCCATTAATAAGATACATGCCATAAGACTTAATAATATCATTCGTACATCTTTCATCGTTTGTTCCATCCTATCCTTTTATAATTATTAATTGCTTTGAGACTTCCTTTTCCTTATCCGCCAATCTGGGACATATACTCCTGCTCATAGTACTCCGGGTACTGGGGAGTATGAAAGCTGTGTCCATCCGGCTTTCCATAAATACCAAGTGCAATGGCCCGTTCTAAGGTAACATCACTGGTTTCTCGTCTTAATATGGATTTTAAATCCCAGCCTTTTTCATATTGAAGGCAGGTCTTTAAATACCCGTCCGCGGTCAGTCGAATCCGGTTGCATTCGTTACAGAATTTATGAGACATGGCACTGATAAACCCGATGGAACCAACAAATCCTGGTAAGGAATAGTAATTGGCTGGGCCGCCCCCTTTTGCAGAAGAAATGGGAGTCATCTCTCCGTAGGTGTGAGTGATCAGGGCGCGAAGCTCCTCTTCTTTACAGAAGGTATAATTCCTACCTAATCCTATGGGCATCATCTCGATAAACCTTACACTTAACCGATTTCTTCTGGCAAGTCCCGCAAGGCCTTTTATATCTTCTTTTGATGTATCAGCCATGGGAACACAGTTGATCTTAACCTGTAATTCGTTGTACTTAACCGCTTCTTCTATGGCAGAGTACACCTGATGAAAGCAATCTCTTCTAGTAATTTCCTTGTATCGGTCTGAGGTTAAGGTGTCAAGACTGATATTTACCCCGTCTAATCCTGCTTCAATAAGGCCGGGAAGGTGCTCCATTAATAGTGCTCCATTGGTAGTCAGGGTAACACGGCTGATTCCTTCCAACCGTTTCATCTCTCCCACCAGGGAAATGATATCCTTACTGACGAGTGGTTCCCCGCCTGTAATCTTCACATGCTTAATTCCCAATCGGGCAAAGCAGCGGCATAGCCTGATGATTTCTTCAAAAGTCAATATCTCGCTCTTTGGAAGAAAGACAGCACCGTCTTTTGGCATACAGTATACGCAGGCGAGGTTACACCTGTCTGTGACTGATATTCTTATGTAATTGATGTCTCTTTTGAATTGATCTATCATTTCTTATCCTTTTAAGCTTGCACCGATACTAAAACAGTGGCATAACTGGCAATGTCTTTACTTACCGTATCAAAGGTATCAAACCGGCAGGTATCTTCCATGGATCTTGATATTTTCGTCAATCCCTTTCCCAATCCCACCTCAATAAAACGTTTGGTACCTGACTGAGAGAGAAGGGAAATTGATTTACCCCATTTCATGGTGCTATACATATTCCGTATCAATTCCTCCGAAAGATCTTTCGCTGTCCATCGAATGCTCTGATCAATACTGGATATCACGGGAATGGCAGAATCAACCATTTTGATTTTTTCTACACTGACGGATAAATCTCTCTCCTTTGTATGGTAAAGAGGAGTATGGAATGCAAATTTAGAATCAATGGCATAGATATTAAGAGCACCTCTTTCTGCTGCCATCTCACAAACAGACCGGATCGCACTTTCATATCCTGAGATTCCAAAACAATAGGGATTATTTTCGCAGGCTATAAATACCCTATCCTCACAATGGCTATCCTTTATGATCTGAAAAAGTGCCTCCTTCTCAAACCCGATGATGGTAGCCATACCTTCTTTTTTACTTTCCTTTTGATTGATTTCATATAGCAAAAAAGCCCCATCTTCAAATGAAATGGCATGACTGCAGGCCAGTGCTGTTATGAGCCCCATACTGTATCCGATGAGATAGTCCGGCACCACGCCCTGAGAGGCATACCACTGGTAGATCACATAGTCACAGGTGTAGATGGATAGCCAGTTATAAAAATTGTTTACGGTATCCAGAGGATTACCATCTAAGTAGGAATCAATATCAAGCTCATATCTGTCTTTTAATAAGGCGGAAAGCTGACGGATTTTTTCTCTTTCCTCTCCTGGAAGCTTTTGAATTGCCTTTCGATAATCCGTACCGATTCCTGCAAACATCATTGCCATACTGGTTTTCTTTAAAAGGTTACGTTCCATAAGTGTCTCCTATATCTTTATGATTCCGTTTGGTCTTAAAATAGATCTTATTGGTCCGCTTGTCCCATAGAAACCAGCTGACGGAAGATAAAATAATAGCTGTGATACACATTGATAACAGTTTGATTCCTTTTAACAACACTTCCACACTCCTCTCCAATTAAAAGTGGTTCCTCTATCCTATTTCCCGGTATAAATAAAATGCTTCCGCATAGGCCGTATTGACTTCCGCTCCCCGATATCCTGCCACCAGTCTGCTGGTATCCAGGGTTCTTGTCTGGGCATTGTTTTCTGTGGAATAAACAGAAAGAGCCTCCAGCTTATCCTCTATCTCGTGACTGATATCTACATAGTAATTGGGATTAAACTTTTGGGTGGAAGCAAATATTTCATAAAACAATACTTTCTTTAAAAAGGGAGTTTTTGACGGACGGCACCAGACCATGGCTGCCTGAGAAACAATACGGTGGTCTGAATTCATATCAGCATCATAATGACAGTACAGAACTTCCGGCTTTATTTCATAGATAATGCGCTCCAGAGATGTTACGATATCAAGCTGCGGAATGGTATCTAACATGATGAGGGGATGGTCTGCGAAAAATATCGCCTGTATTCCCAGCACATCTGCAGCTTTTTTTGCATGAGCTTTTCTTGTGTTCATAATCGCCTCATCAAAGCGCTTGGAATCTTTAGAACTGATAAATACCACATAGACCTGGTCTCCTGCTTTTGTATGCTTTTTAATGGTTCCTCCGCATCCTAACACTTCATCATCAATATGGGATGCTATGACCAGTACTTTCATCCTTTCGTTCCTCTCTTTCGTGATTCATAATAATTTTCCAGTATTTGATTCATGGACTTTGATGCCTGAAAATTTATCTTAAGCCCAGCCTTTCCTGCACAAATGACGGAAGGCGCTTCCTCCTTATCTACCTTTAAGATCAGCGAAGATTTGGAGCCGCACAGAGTAAGAATTTTAGTAACCAGCTGAAGCATGGTCATAGAATCCTCTGGGGCCAGGTTATAAATCCCACTGCCGGAACATTCAAGGCATTGAATGATGGCTTTTGCAAAATCATCTACATCAAGTAACTGAATGGTTTTAGAAGGAGCTACAGAAAGCTCCAAAGCCTCGTGATTCAACGCCCGCTCAAAAAACAGAGGAACTGCCGCAATATTCCTTTGTCCGGCTCCGGATATGTTGACAGGACGAAGAATGATCAGCTTCTTATGGGGAATCAGCTTCTGGCAGAGAAGCTCTGCTTCATATTTTGTCTTAGCGTAATTTCCCATAGGAGCGATGGGAGATTCCTCTGTGATAACTTCATCATCCCTTGCATAAACCGCAGCAGTGGAAATATAAATAAACTTAGAAAATCCGCAGGACTCAATGAGATTTCTTGTTCCTTCCACATTGATCTGATGGAAGATATGACTGTCAATATCTGCACCAATGGTAGTACGGTTTAGTGCCGCCAGATGAATGATTGCATCAAACTCCTGATTCAGCTGAAATTTCTTTGTAATATCAACCGAGTAGTATTCGTCAAGGTTATAAGGAGAAGACGGTTCCATTCCCAGTCCATAGATTTTATGATCCAGTGTCTTGAGTCTGGAAAAAAGATACCCACCCACAAATCCATTGACGCCTGTGATCAGCACTTTCATATAATTTCCTCCCCATATGCAATTGCAATCAGATAATCTTCTCTTTTGATCCATTGAATCTTTAACACTCTACCGTAACATTCAAAAGACTGTATGGCGTCTGAAGAAACCTCTTCTACCGGAAGTGATATCTCACCTAAATCAGCGGTAAGACCAAATGAGAGAGCCTTTGTGATCGCTTCTTTCATGACCCAGGTTCTGCAAAACATCTCATACTTTTCTCCTGGCAAAAGTCTCTCATAAGAGGCAAACTCTTTCCCGGAATAAATCCCCTCCAGATTCTTATACTTTCTTTTTTGTAAGGAATGGGCTGTTTCTATATCTATGCCTATCTCCCGGTTCTTATCAGCAATCAGGACAAGATAATTTTCGCTGTGGGATAGATTGAATGTCAAATCAGTGACAGGCTCTAAAACATAGGGCTTTCCGTAGGAATTTCTGCAAAACCGGAGCGTATCAGGGGAACAGCTTAAAAAACTGCTTATTATCATTCTGGTCAGGGAACGCCGGAGCATTGCCCTGTTTCTTGACCTTGGAATCGTAATTTGATCTAACTGTTCTTTCTCTTCTTTTAATAAATAAGCTTCAAAAGGGATTTCACTTACTTTTCTGCACCTGTCTAAGTCTGCCAGATACACATGTTCCTTTATCAGAACCACCGCACCACGTTCCACCAGAGTAAAAAGTCCATACATACCGGCTAAAACCGCTTTATCAGTTCTGAAATAGCCTCTTCCTTACGGGTATCCGCCTTATTGGAATCAAAGTGATTCTTATTTGCTATCTCAATTAAAATCATTTTTATAATAAAGCTCTGAGAGGAGATATCCCCGGTCTCTGATATCTTATAGATATCAATGGGTTCTATTGCATGTGACTTAATCCTTAAAACCGTTTCCTCTGTGGTATTATTTCTTGAAGCATACAGTATCAGATTTTTCATGCTGCCTCCTGCTCTTAATTCCAAAAACCTTTGAAATAGCGCTGATCCATTCCATCTCTTAATTTTTTCCAATACTCCACATGATTGACATACCAATCCACTGTCTTTGAAAGCCCGGAAGTGATATCAAATTGGGGCTGCCAGCCAAGAGCCCTTAGTTTATCCGTATTTAAGCTGTAGCGAAGATCGTGGCCCGGTCTGTCATTGACATAGCGAATCAGGGATTCGTCTTTTCCCATAAGAGTCAGAATTCGTTTTGTCAGATCCAGATTTGTGACTTCCTGGGCACCACCTACATTATACACTTCTCCACTTCTGCCTTCTTTTATTACCTGATAAATCCCGCTGCAATGATCTTTTACATAAAGCCAGTCTCTGATCTGACTGCCGTCACCAAATACGGGAACCGGAATTCCTTCGTAAAGATTGGTGATAAAAAGGGGAATAACCTTTTCCGGATATGCAAAGGGTCCGTAGGTATTGGAAGCTCGTGTAATGCAGACAGGAAGTCCATAAGTAGCAAAATAGCTGTATGCCAGACGATCTCCTCCTGTCTTTGAGGCAGAATAGGGATTTCTTGGCTTTAATTCTGAGGTCTCATAAAAACTTCCCTCCTGAATCTGTCCATACACCTCATCTGTTGAGATCTGAATAAACTTTTCAAGGGTCTCCCGGTTCTTTAAGGCATGCTCAAGGAGTACATACACCCCGATCACATCCGTCATTAAAAAGTCCTGTGTGTTTCCAATGGAGCGGTCCACCGCAACCTCTGCTGCAAAATTGACCACTACATGAATCCCCTCCATCAGTGTCTCTACCAGATTGGAATCACAGATATCTCCTTTTACAAACTCAAAATCTTCCCGGTCTATGACATCTGCCAGATTGTCCATATTACCGGAATAGGTAAGCTTATCCAGTACAGTCACATGAATATCCTTTTCCTTCTCATATAAATACTTCACGAAGTTTGAACCGATAAATCCGGCACCGCCAGTAACTAAATATTTTCTCATCTTCATTCTCCTTCGTATTTTCTATATAATATGCTGGCATTATGGCCTCCAAAACCGAAGGAGTTAGAGATTGCCACGTTCACCGCTTTTTGGATAGGAACATTGGGTACGTAATTCAAATCCAGTTCCGGGTCCGGCTCTTTATAATTAATGGTGGGGGTTATGATGCCCCTATCCATTGTTAAAACCGTAACAATTCCCTCGATAACTCCGGAAGCCCCCACGGTATGACCAATCATGGATTTGGTTGAGGATACGCAAAGCTTATCCGCATGGGGTCCAAAGCAGGATTTAATTGCCATGGTCTCGTATTTATCATTTAAATAGGTGGAGGTGCCATGGGCGTTGATATAATCAATATCTTCCGGCTTCACTCCTGCCTGTTCCATAGAAAGCTGCATGGTCTTTGCCATCATCACACCATCTGCTTCCGGTGCAGTGATATCTCCTGCATCGCTTGTAATGGCACAGCCACCTACCTCTGCATAGATTCTGGCTCCCCGTTTCTTTGCATGCTCCTCGGATTCTAAGATCATGATACCAGCCCCTTCTCCCATTACAAATCCATCCCGGTTTTTGGAGAACGGACAGCAGGCCGTTTTGGGCGTTTCATTCCTTACGGAAAGAGTCATGATCTGATTAAAGCCCCTGATATAGTCTTTTTGAATGTGGGAATCGCCCCCCCCTGTAATGACCACATCAGCAAGGCCTGACTGAATCAGCTGCTGCCCCAGTGCAATTGCATAGGCAGATGAAGCACAGGCAGTGGATACATTAAAATTGGGTCCTTTCAGCCCATAGCGGATGGAGATCCAGGCGCTGGGAGCATTGGGCATGGATTTCACAATGCTGTTACTTTCTGATTGTTCTTTTTCCACATCACCGTAAGCAGTGGTTACAATTCCCAAGATTACGGCCACCCGGCTTCTGTCACAGGCTTCAAAATCAATGAAACTGTCTTTGACCGCCTCATCTGCCGCAACCAACGCCATCTGGGTCAAGCGGGTCATCTTGCCTCGTTCTCTCTTTTTTATCAGCTCTTTTGCCTTTTCTAAAAAGCTGTCATCTACCTGAGCCCCGATCTGCGTCTCTAATTCAGACGGATCGAACAGCGTGATCTGCTTTACTCCAGAAGCCCCCTTTATCATGTTACAAAAGCTTTCTTCCATGGTATTTCCTAAAGCATTTATCATTCCCATACCTGTAATAACGGTCTTTTTTTCTTTCATGGATACCCCCTAATGTTCACCATATACCTTTAAATCTGCCGGAAGAAACAACGGATCCAATGACTTTTTATATTCTGCATTTAAGGTTTCTAAAAGCTTTTCCTCTTTTAATTCCTTATAAAGAGCTTTTAATGAAGCAGACAGGCCTAAGACTTCCTCTACGCTCTCCTGAACCTGCTTATTATCTAAGAGAGGGTCTTCCATGTACCGCGCAATTTCATTCAGCAGAAAGGCAAGAAATCTTATCCCATATTTTTCATAACACTCTTCCCTGCTTCCAGTAAATGCAGGATCTCTCTTACGGGAATCTTCCAGGGATAAAAGTCCCTCTCCCCTTCTTCCCTCTTTCCCCTGCTTCATGAGATCAGAAATTTCTAAAAGAAGAGGCTTATAAAGGGTTGAATGGAGTTTGTCCGGCAGATTGGTCAGACACTGTGAAATAACTGGAAAACCGGTGGAATCCACCATTTCAAATATTCCAAATAAAAGTACCTGCTTTGTAATCTGGTCAAGCTCATTTAAGGACAATTCTCCGTCTAAAGATAGCTTATAGGCGTATGCGGCCAGTGAGATTAAAAGCTTTGATAGCACCAGACGGTTTTCTCCTCTTAATACCAAAGGTTTTCTGCCAGTCACTAAAAGAAATTTAACCATTTCCGTTACCGTATCCTCACTTGTATCAGGGCCTGCATTTACTTCTGCTGTGGAAATTAATTTTAATGGATAAAAATAGTGAAGTCCCAGGCATCGCTCTTTTTCCTTTACACCATAAAATACATCTGTTACGTCAAGAGAAGAAGAATTAGTTGCAAAAATACAAGTGTTTTTCGCAATCCCTTCCAAGCTTTGAAAGATATCCTGCTTTACAGCTAAATCTTCGATTACAGTCTCTATAATTACATCACAACCAGCTAAGTCAGCCAGCTTGTCTGTAATGATAGGAGTTTCTTTTCCCATAAGCCCTGGGTCTCTTTTTAATATCTTCCGGGTTTTCTTCGTGATCTTTTCTATTTGCTCCGGGTTCCTGGATACCAGTATGACTTGGCAATCATACTCCATGAAGGAATAGAAAAGATCCTGTCCCATTCTTCCTGATCCAACAATTCCTATTGTCATTCTTATCCTATTCTACCAGCAGGTCACTTCCATATTTCAGGCGATATTCGTCTCCCGCAACTTTACTGGTTTTATATAATTTTCCAACCTGCTCATAAAATTTCGCTTCCGGCAGCACGGTCTCCACGACTGCATTGGTTAAATTGTAGTAATCCAGGTTGTGGTTTATAATGTCCTTTTTCATAGTCTCATAAAGGTCTGTTCCAGGAAATGGAGTCAGCACCGTAAATCCGGCATGATAGATGGGATTGTCGCTTACAAACTGTGCCACCCGGTCAAAGTCTGATTCCACGTATTCCGGTCTTACTATGTAGTTGCCGTTGACTAAGATACCAAGGCTGTTTAAGAACTTTAAGGCACCGGAAATGTTCTCGATGGTGTTTTGCTTATTATAAGCTTCCAGTTCTTCATTGCTGGTGGCTTCTAATCCACAGATTGTGATTCGAAGTCCTGCTTTAACGGCAAGCTCAATAATATCCGGATGCCTGATGACTGTATCCGTCCGCACATCTGCCAGATAATAATGATGGTTTAATCCTTCCTCGATAATTCTGGTAAATAAAAGTCTGGCTTTTTTAATATCACCGAAGGTATTGGCATCGCAGAAACGGATAATAGGATATTCATCCATTGTCTTTAATTCCCGGATAATGCATTCCACATCTTTATGAAAATACCGTCCGCCTGTGGTCTGCCATATGCTGCAAAAGTTACATTTGTGGGTGCAGCCCTGGGAAGTGCTGATATAGTGAATCTTCTTCCCCATCTGACGAATGGTATAATTATATTTATCTGTCAGCTTCCGGTTCGGCATAACTGTATCCAGAATATGCTGCTCCTTAATATCCTCGGTGCTAAGACTGCAAATGGACTGGGTATAGAAAAGGCTGGTCCCTTTATTAAGCCCAAGTCCTGGAATTCTACTGAAATCGGCCAGCCAGCCATCTGCCTTAAACATCTCTATCATCTTTTTAAAGCTGTATTTTCCAATTCCAACGGTAACAAGATCGGCCTTGGAGCCTGCAAAGGAATCTGGGCAGAGGGTTGGGTGTATGCCACCTACCATGGTTAAGATGCTCTTGTCATACTCCTTTGTGATATTTAAGATTTTCAGTACGGAATTATACTGGGCAGTAATGCAGGTAACTCCCACGAAATCAGGGGAAAACCGTTTTAATTCTTCTGCATACACCTGGGCAAAATCATATCCCGGAATATTATCTTCTTCTGTTTTTTGATCCAGAATCACCACTTCATCGTCAGGTACCATGCTCGCCAGCTCATTTAAAGCAAGAGGCGGTCCCACCATGACTCTTCTCCCAAAAGATTTTCTTACGGCGTCATCAGCAAAATCAAACATGCGGAAAACTCTGGGAATGGGAGGATTTACCAATAGTATTTTCATTCCTTGTTCCTCACTTTATATTTTTCTTAGTGTAAAACCTGCCTGCATGAATTTACTTACCTCCATGACAAAGCTGAAAATAAGATCCCCGCTCTCATAGGTTTCTTCCTTTAACAGATTGTCAATGGAAATTAGAGCAGCGGGAGGTCCTGCATATCCAACATCTTCGATGGCACTGTAAAACTGGTCTTTGCGGATCCCGAGGCCCAAACATTCTTCGATAATCAGCTCTCTCACAAACTTTGAAGGCATATTTACCACAAAATGCTTTAAGTCTTTTAAATCAATGTTTTTTTCATTTAACATACGAACCAGAGCATTGTAGAAGATGGATTTCCCATTTTCTTCCATGGCATAATCCCTCATTTCATTTAAATAAATCTGACGGATATGATGGTAGCCGTTCTCATAATCCTCCCTTGGATTGGTCCAGTGATAGGGATAGCTGTTTCCCATGGCTGAGAGCTTCTTACTTCCCGTGGATTCAAAATAGGTATCTTCCAGATAAAGCCCTTCCTTTTCATCCTTTGCCGCTGTAAATACCATGGCGCCTGCCCCATCACAAAGATACCAGCGCAGGAAGATGTCTTCTTTGGTAATCAGGGTCTGATTATAAAATTCCGGAATAAAGCAGGAACTTGCTACACTGGAGGAGATCACAAGAGCATTTTTATATTCCCCTGAGGCCAGCATGACGTGGGCCAGCTTAATTGCTTTGTAGATGGAGGTACAGTTGGAATGAATGTGAATTTCTCCGCACATATCAATCCCCAGTTCTTCCTGTATTCTTGTTGTAATGGGCGGAATCTGGTGGGAATAAGCACCACCGTATATTAAGAGATCAATATCCTTTGCCAAAACACCAGCTTCCTCCATGGCCTTTTTAGCTGCTTTGACAGACATTGTTAAGTTGTCGTCGGTAAATGTCCTTGTCTCATTGTCAAAGGCATAGTAGCAGTGATTGATCCCAAGCATTTCTTTAATAATAGGCTGGACTCTTCCTGCCCAGTTTTTAATCTTTTTAGGCGCCTCCTTAAATTCTCCCAGATAATCATTGATTTGGTCAAAATCAATGGGATTTCCCGGAAGGTATGTACCTGCGCCGGATAATTTTACATTGATAGCCATCGGATGGACTCCCCTCTCTAAGTAAAATAGTATTCTTTAAACCCATCCAAGAAACGAAACCGATTGGCAAAATTATAATCACATCGATGTTCCTTGATAAAAGCAATGAGCTTTCTTGCATAATCTAACGAGCTTTTTCTCGGTACCAGAAGATCGACCATTCCCAGCTTGTCCGCTTCCTGGGAATCAATGAGACTTCCCTTTACAATCATTTCATAGGCATGAAAAAAACCTGCTTCTTCCGAAAGCCTTAAAGTTCCGTTTACCCCAGGAAGAAGTCCAAAGGTTGATTCCGGCAATCCAAGCCTGGCACCTGACTCACAAATTCTTATATGGGAAGATAACGCCAGCTCAAATCCAGATCCAATGCAGAAACCTCCTATAGCACTTACCACAGGAATCTCCATATGAAACAGCTTTTTAAAGCTTTCTTTACAATCCACATACCATTTTGGATAATGAGTTACCACTTCATCTTCCACTGTGGTATGAGAGCTGATAAAATCTAACAGCTCTCCCACATCTGCCCCAGAGCTAAAATGCCTTCCGCTTCCATATATTATGATTCCAGATGCACTTGTGGTCAGAGCATATTCCTCTATGACCTTTGAAATCTCTATCAGAAACTGGGACTGCATTTTATTGGCTGGAGGCATATTAATGCAGATATATGCAATTCCTTCCGATTCTTCGTAAATAATCGTCTCAAATTTATGTCTCATCACTTTGTATCTTCCTCAGTTTTTATAAGTGCCAGTTTACAAAAATAACCAGTCTCAGGATCGGTGGTTAATATGGTTCCTGACAGGCAGCAATCTTTGTAGGCATTCATACAGCTTTTAATTCCATGAAGCTGCTCTTTCGTCCGCTCCAGAGTCAGGTTTAACATTTCTGTTTCCAATTCTTTATAGAAGCTTTCGTTCCTTAGTATTGTATTGGCAAATCCATGATTGATAAGTTCTTCACAATTCATAATCCGGGCTTCTTTACCAAATGAAGCTTTGGGAGCGAATAGAAGCTTTAAAAAATGAACACCTCTCAAATGCTTTGGATCATACCGCATAGCTCCCTTTTCACAGAGAAAGCACAAATCAAATACATACAGCTTTTCGCAAAGACTCATGGAAAACTCACAATCAATGACTAAAACAGATATGATATAAGGATCAAAAAGAACCTTTTTTATCTCTAGAAAATCACTGCCCGATATGTCACTGAAGCAGTCCTCTTTTAAGTGCAGGATAATGATGTTATGCTCTCCTGTCTCAATCACTCCGCTTACAAATGGTTCCAGATCCCTTTTGTTCCTGATCTGGCAGATTAACATATGGTTATCCATCAAATCATTCCCCCTTGTGGGCTATGACTGGTTCTTCGGCTGAAAACACCTCTCTGATATGGGGAGGTATATCATATACAATCCGATCCTCTGACACAAGAAGCATTTTTACCTTTGCTTTCATCATGGTGGTTTTCTGACCCTCACATACCGCTTTATGGTCGGATACAATATAATTGCTTTCTATCCAGTAACGGCTGTTTATCACAAACCGGTCAAACAGCCGCAATTCTTTGATATATTTGACATTTACCTCTATGACAACCGGATATAGCTTCTCCCGTTCTAAGTCCTCCATCATGGAAAACTCCCGAAAGAAATTCCAGCGCACGGTCTCTAAATAATTTAAATAAACAGAATTATTTACATGTTTGAAAGAATCCAGCTCATGCCCCTGAACTTCAAACCAACACTGATTGGTTAAAATAATATCATCTCCTGTCCAGTCAGATATCCATGGCCCTTATAAGTTCGCCAAAGTATCTGCTTTCTTTCTCGTACACGGGCCAGTAATCAGACCCCGGCTGATCCATTATGTGATCAAAGCATTCCATTTGTCTGGCCGAACAGCGTTTTGCCAGTCCTTCCACCAGTTCCACTGCTTTAAAAAACGCTTCTTTCTTTCCCGTGGTCTCATCCACCAGCCCCAGGCGCAGTGCCTCCTGAGCGTGAATCATATCTCCGGATAAAATCAGCTTTTTTGCTGCCCTTTGCCCGATTAGCTTCGGAAGTCTGATCGTTCCGCCAAACCCAGGTAACAAGCCCAGAGTGACCTCTGGAAAAGAAAATAAAGCGGATTCAGACGCCAGGCGGTAATTGCAGCTAAGAGCAATTTCAAGACCGGCACCAAAGCAGGCACCTTCAATGGCTGCCACTGTGATAAGAGGCAGTTCTTCTATGTAGGATAAGATTTTCTTTCCTTCATTCAGTTCCTCTTCCAGTATTTCCGGGCAGTGCTTATACCCTTTGATCCGCTCCACATTGGCACCCTTGCTGAAATTCCTTCCGTTCCCTGTTATAATCAGTCCCTGAAAGGAATTTCGCTGGAGCCACTGTTTAAGCTCTGTAAGATCCAGAAAAACGGCATGATCCACCAGATTATCTCTTCCGTTATGAAGTCTCAACACTCCGATGTTTTCTCCCACCGTATCATATTCCACCATGGGCGACGATACTCTGTTCATGTTTATCATACCTCTACGATATCATTTTCCTTTTCATAAACCAGATAGGCTGTCTCAACCACCTCTTTGATGGTGTTTGCCGGATTCTTAAGCAAATATTTCCCAATGTTCTGCATCTGGATGTTTAAACTGTATTTCTTCTTTAACTGCTCGATCATCTCTACAAACATCAGGGAATCACCATCTAAATCATCAATGACAGATAGGTCCTCTTTCAGCTCACTGATGGAAACCTCACACTCATCAGCTAAAAATGAGTACACCATGTCCTTAATTTCTTTTTTTGTTTCTTCATTTAATTGTCTCATATGATATCTCCTTTGTTCTTTCTCATTCTTTAATATTTTTTAGAAATAAGTAAAGGCAGCTGCTTAGAATAACCGCAATCACCAGAAAACCAACGAGTTCAGATATATCTGTCGCAACTCCATTGATTGACTGATTGATGAACATGGCAATGATCACGATGACAAGTACCATCTGCTTAATCACCATAACCGGTGCTAAGAGGTAGCCAAACTTATTTTTCTTCATAAGTAAAATGCCTGCCAGTATTCCTGTGGGAAGGAGGATGGCCAGGTCTAAAGCCTGAATCACCAGTGTGGTGTAATGCTCCAGTTCACCTGGAACTTCCTGTTTGACCAGGGGAACACAAATCCGTTTTAACCACATCATGCAAGCCAATGCTGCCGTTATAATGAGGATAATTCCTACAAACTTTTCAGGAAATCCTTTGTCTAATCTGGACTGTATATCTTCTTCCCATAAAGACAAAAACGTCAGTATAAAAGCGAAAAAGCAGGCCGACAACAATGCCACATAGACTAAAAACAGTCCATTATACATGGCTCCAAAGGAGTAAGTCGTATACGTATAGAGAAGGTATCCTAAAAGCCCAAGCAGAAGAAATCTGCCTTTTAGAGAACCTTTTCCTGCAAGAAGGACCGACCACAGTAGTGTGGGAACTCCTAAAACAAGGGTTATCAAATCCTGAGCTCTTGCCTGCAATGCCATGGATACAGACTCATTCTTATAAAGTCCCTGTCCATACGCCATCACCAGATCTTGATGGATGGAACGTAAGGGTATCTCTTTTCCTCCACCCCGTAAGAAAACGCCTGAGGCAGCGGCAATTCCAGCCAGTATAACAATTAATATGGTTAAGAAACTGATCGACTTTCTATATCTCATGATTCTTCCTATTCGTTTTCATAGATTTACTGTTTTCATATCCGAGTTCAAAGGCTTTTAAATTGATGTCCACCAATTTTTCCTTTACTGCTTCCTTTATGGCTGTACGCCATTTTTCTTCCTCTATGCTAGTAATAGCTGCCAATGCCCCGATGAGGACCACGTTAACCGTCTTTTGATTTCCGGCTTCTTTTGCATAGGTAAGGGCATCAATGATCTTATAATGGATTGGTAAGGCTTGAAACCGCTCCTCCAAATCCTCTGGATACTCCGCTGCGCCGGTGATTACAGGCATAGGGTCAATCCGTTGGCTGCTTGTAATTAAGGTTCCGCCCGGCTTTAGCCATTCCACATATCTGGCGCCTTCCAGCATCTCAAAGGCAAGAATGATATCTGCAGTTCCTTTCTCTATAATGGGAGAATGAATCTTTTCACCAAACCTCACATATGTAACTACACTTCCGCCTCTTTGAGACATGCCGTGCACTTCAGAGACTTTCACATCCAGTCCGCTGTTTTGAGCCATCTTACCAAGAATTCTGCTGGCCAGCACAGCTCCCTGACCTCCAACTGCTGATAACAATATATTCATCTCAAATCCCCCTCATCTTACGCCTCTTTTTTAATGGCATCGAATTTGCAGATTCTGGTGCAAAGCTCGCATCCAACACAAAGCTCTTTTTTTATCTCTGCCCTGCTGTGGGAAAAAGAAATGGCAGGACAACCAATCTTCATGCATGCCTTGCACCCTTTGCATTCCTTGATGCTCAGAGGCTTATGGATCAAAGAGGAGTTTTTAAGGAGGACACAGGGACGCTTCGTTATGATTACCGAAGGCTCTTCCGCTTGAGTCTCTTCTATGACGATTCGCTCCAGCTCCGTGATATCATGGGCGTCTACGGTCTGGATCCGTTTGATTCCAATGGCCTTTGCCAGAGCTACAAAATCAACCGCCTGACTTTTCTCCCCCCGAATGGTACAGCCAGTTCCTGGGTGATCCTGGTGTCCGGTCATTGCAGTGGTGGAATTATCAAGTATGATGACCGTAGTATTACCCTGGTTATATACCACATCAATCAGACCTGTAATGCCGGAATGAACAAACGTGGAATCTCCTATCACCGCAACCGTTCTTTTTGAAAATTCTTTTCCTCTTGCCTTTTCAAACCCAAAGGCCATACCAATGCTGGCTCCCATACAGATGGAAGTATCCATAGAGCTTAAAGGTGCAAAAGCCGCCAGAGTATAACAGCCGATATCTCCCGAGACATGAAGCTTTAGTTTATTTAAGACATAGAACACCCCTCTGTGATGACAGCCTGGACAGAGAACCGGAGGTCTTACAGGAATATCCTTTGTAAGCTCTGATGTCACTCCATCAATCCTTTCCTTAAGCACGGCGGCACGGATGATTTCCTGATTTAACTCTCCAATAACAGGAATCACGTCTTTGCCAATGACTGAAAGCCCCCAGGATTTAATCTTCTCTTCTATTATGGGTTCCAGTTCTTCAATGACATAGACGGTCTTACAGCTCCTTATAAATTCCGTAATCTTCTTTCTGGGAAGAGGATAAGAAAGGCCCAGTTTTAAATAGGAAGCTTCCGGAAGCACCTCCTTGGAATATTGATACGCTATGCCGTTTGTAATAATTCCAATGTCCCTGCTCTGATACTCCACTGTATTAAGCTCTGTGGTCTCAGCAAATGCCTCCAGCTTTCTTAACCGCTCTTCTGCTACCACTCGTCTCTTTTTTGCTACTGCCGGAGCCACGATGTACTTATTGGGATTCTTATCATACTCCTTTAACTGGAAGGGTACTTGATCGAGAAGCTCCACCATGCTTTGTGAATGGGAGATTCTCGTATTTAACCTTAAGATGACCGGGGTGTCAAAGGTCTCACTGATTTCCAGCCCGATACCCACAAAATCCTTACATTCCTGGCTGTCGGAAGGCTCCAGAATGGGAACCTTTGCCGCCATTCCAAAATATCTTGTATCCTGCTCATTCTGAGAGCTGTGCTGACTTGGATCATCTGCGACTGCAAGGAGCAGACCGGCATTTACACCCGGATAAGAGATGGACATCAGGGCATCAGCCGCAACATTCAGTCCCACATGCTTCATGGATACAATGGTTCTGGCTCCTGCGATGGAAGCCCCGATCCCTACTTCTAAGGCTACTTTTTCATTGGGAGACCATTCTGTATTAATGGATTCATACTTTTTAATATTCTCTGTAATTTCCGTACTGGGTGTTCCCGGATAGGCAGATGCAACTGTCACTCCATACTCAAAAGCACCTCTTGCAACCGCTTCATTTCCTAAGAGTATATGTTTCATATGTATTTCATTTCCTTTCGAAATGTTCCTGGAGATTATAAATGTCATTTACCACCTTTTGAAAATGGTTTTCCCGTTCCGTGCTGTCCACACCGGCTTCTTCCATGGAAAAATCAACAGATACCCCATCGTCATTCACTTCAAAGGAAAAGCTGCCTGTAGGTGTATAAGGACCGTTTAAGATTAGGAAGGAAATCTTTTTATAACGATCACATTCTATGATTTTATAATCTGCCTTGATGGTTCTTGTGGGAGGGCCATTCATCTCTTGCAAAAACAGGGCTCCAGCTCCAATTGACTCCTCTGACGGATACTCAACAGATTTTACACCAGGCCGCCATTTTTTATTATTTCTACCATCTAATATAAATTCAAATATTTCTTCTATTTTTCCGTGTAACACGACACTTGCGTTTGCATATGCCACCGCGCTATCTCCTTTATCATTGGAATTAAAAAACTTCATTATCCCCTATGACCAGATTACAGGTATCTCCAAGAGAAACCGGGGCCTTTGACAGAGGATCATATGCTATTAAGTTGCTGTATTCTGCGCTTTTACAGTATCCAGCACGACTAAAATAATCTGCATAAATGGTAGAGCTTAACACGTTAATGAGAGAAACCGATTCTTTTATGGTTCCTGCCGCCTTCAATAATTCGAAAAAGACAGTCTCATTCTCTGCTTCTACATCAAGGATATGGATCCGTTTAAAAGGCTGGTAGTACTTATACACCACATATCCCTTCACCCTTCCATGCTCCTGATAGATAAATATTTTATAATCTCCAGAAGGACGTCTTAAATATCGCCAGGAAAAGTAATCTGCCTCTTTAATAATGGAAAATGATCTTCCAGAGGAGATTTTAAAGGCAAATTCAGTAAAAGCCTCTTTCCACAACGGAAAATTAAGAGAGGTCATGAGAGTAATCCTCTCATCCTCTAACTGAGTTACGCTCTCATCTTCTAATATCTTTTTTTCCAGATAGAAATTTGGAGGAAATGTAGTCCACCCCACTCTTCGATGTCCCGGAAGAGAGCTTTCATTTGGCAATCCAACTAAAATCTGTATTCCCATTTCACCGACCGCTGAAAGTACATACCGCCCAAGCTTTGTAAACAAATGGCATCCCTGATATTCTGGCGTGACAAACACATTGTTGCATAGTCCGCTCTTTACCAGATTCCCTTGAAACACAGCCTGGCTTTGCAGAATACAATATCCTGCGCACAAGGTATCCTGTTCAAAGGCTCCATAGACAAGATTACGGGGATCAAAGATCCATTCATAATCCCGCATTTCAAAGGACCGGCTAAATGCATGCTCCCAGCCATGTACAAACTTAAGCTTTTGTGAATCTTCCATTAACAATCTAAATTCCACGGCATTTACCTCACCTTATTGGTTTTACCCAAGTTATTTTTTAGCTTCCAGGTTCTTTGCCAGCTCAGCAAATGTCATGGTCTTCTCCACTTCTTCATCCTCAATATCCATATCCAGTGTTCCGCTCAGTTCAATAATGAACTGAACCAGGTTCATGGAATCAAATCTCTTAGCTTCTTCCAATCTGGAGGTGGACAGAATATCGTCATCCTCAAAAATATCAGTAGCAAGTGTCATAATAATATCTAACATGGTTTCATTCCCCTTTATCTTCTCCGCTTATTTGATATCATGTTCTTTCTTTAAATAGCATCCTCCCCAGGAAAGACCGCCTCCAAAGGCTGCAAGAAATACATGATTTTCTTTTTTCGCTTCTTCCGACTCCAGATATTCGCTTAAGGCAATGAGAACGGAAGCACCGGCTGTGTTCGCATATTTGTCCACATTGATAAAGAACTTCTCATCAGAAACGTCTGTGCGTCTGGCAATTTCTTTGATAATGTTTAAATTGGCCTGATGGGTGATGACCCTGTCCGCCGCCACCTCATTCCTCTTAGAAAGGAGTCCAATCAGCTCGCTTCCCTTCTCGCAGGCAAAACGGTACACAGTTTGTCCCTCCATGGAAAAATAATAATCACGCTCCTTTTTAACGTTGGCTGCCGGAAGCATACTTCCTCCTGCCGGAACCTGAATCACATCACAGCCGCTTCCATCGGAAAAAAGCAGGATGTCTTTTAGTTCAAAAGCTCCATGACCGGATAAAAGAACGGCTGCTGCCCCGTCCCCAAAATAAGGAAACGTAGCAATATCCTTTGGATTTAATAACTTGCTGTATACCTCTGAAGCCACCACGATTACATTCTTCGCCCCGTCATTTATGAGAGAAGAAGCAATCTTTAGTCCGTAGATTCCTCCGCTGCAGACTGAATTAATATCAAATGCATAGGCATTTTTAAACCCGCACATTTCCTGTATCCTGGTAGCAGTGGCAGGCTGTATCCGGTCAGGGGATGATGTTGCACAAATAAGAACATCAACCTCTGCGGGATTCATCCCGGTCTTACGTAAAAGCTCTTTCACCGCCAAAGCTCCAAGATCCGAAGTGCACTCATCTGTCACGTGCCTTCTTGTCTTAATCCCAGCTTTTTCTTCAATGAGCTGCCGGTATTTTGGCGGAAACTGGGTCAAGTCATCATTGAATATCTCATTGGCAGGCAGATACTGCGCCGTATTTACGATAAAAGCCATAATCCATCTCCCTTAAGTATGTTCAGAACAATTGAAATTCCTGGTCTAATTCATCTACTACCTTCTGAAATCCAGGGGATTCTAAAAAAGACTTGCGATATTTGGATAAATTCTTTTTCATGGTATCATCTTCAATTACCTGAAGAATCAGTGCCTTTAAGTTATCCTTCTGGAACGCTTCTGTATTTGCCATAAAAAGCTTACCGCAGCCATCTGCTTCCACCACTCTTCCATTGCTGGCCTGCTCTGCATGACCAGGGCATATAATGAGGGGTGTTTCATAAAGAATGGAATCACTGATGCTGTTAAACCCACCGTGGGATATGAATAATACAGACCGTTTTAATACTTTGCGGTATTCCTCCAGGCTTAGATTCTCATAAACCGTTACGTGATCCGGTAAGTTTTCTTCATTTACTTTATTATTCTTGTTGCCGCCAAAGGATACCACCACCTGATATCCTAAGTCTTTGGAAGCATCAATGCAGATATCCCAATAGGTATGGCTGAAACATATGGTACCAAGGCTGATGAATATAGTATCTTTTTTTTCCGTGAGATCTTCTTTGTCCACAAAAGCAGGGCCTACGAATTTAACATTGGAGGGATACTTATACCCGCCGGGATGAAAATCCTTGGAGGTCACTACCATCGTAAATTTCCCTTCCGGCTCCATGATATTCCATGGCTTATCAACCACCTTGCCATACTGCTTTTCCAACCGCTTTATAATGGTGTTAAACTTCATGATATAGGGAATGGAGACCGCTGCACTTTTTACCAGGCTCATGGTAAAGGCAGGTGTTTCTTTCATCATGATCTTATCTCCCATGAAGCTGCTTACAAAATACACATAAGGAATATGAAAGTATCTGGCAGCAATCTTGCTCCAGATGGCCAGGGTATCGCATATAATAAGATCCGGCTTCTCTTTTTCCACTTCTTTCATCATGAAGGGGAGGAGCTTCTCTGTAAATGTATAAAATACATAAAGCAGATTCATAAACTGTGACTGAAGCTTCTCATCTGCCGCAAGCTTATTATAATAATGATAGAAATCATCGGGGTATTTCCTCAAATCCACCCCATCCATCTGGTCAAACTTATGGAAATACTGCTCAAAGGTATAATAAATCAGGTTCACATTACGCTGGGATAATTCTTTACACAGGTTGAGCTGCGGGTTTACGTGCCCGGATACCGGAAGACTGATAAACATGATCTTTTTCAATTTCCTTTTTCTCCTTCTCTTCTAACTCTTTCATCAATACAGTTGCCTCAAATAACTGTTCAAAGGTTCCCGCATCGGTCCATTTGGAAGTTAAAATCCCATAGGTAAGCTGTCCCTGTTCTGCATAGTGGTGGAGAACATCCGTGGTTTCATATTCATTTCTTGAGCTTAGCTTCATCTGCTTTAACAGCTCAAATACCTCTGGCTTAAAGATCCATAAGCCGGTGTTGACGTAATTGGAGAAAGGTTCTTTGGGCTTTTCCACCAGCCTGGTGATTTTATTTTTCTTAAATTCCACCACTCCGTAAAGTTTTGGATTATCCGACTGGGTAATAAGAATCTTGGCACTGAACTCTTTTTTCTCAGATTCAAACTCTTTTACAAATGATGTTAAATCTTCCGTCACAATATTGTCACCAAGAATGACCATAAACTCATCACCTCTAACAAATTCTTCTGCGCACAATAAAGCTGCTCCGGTTCCTTCGTTGCCTTCCTGAATCTCATAATGAAGCTTGACGCCAAACTCTTCGCCTGTTTTTAAAAGCTTGTAAAAATGCCCTAGATATTCTCCGCTCGTTACGATGAGGATATCTTTGATTCCCACTTTAGCCAGGGTCTCTATGGGGTAATAGATCATAGGCTTTTTATAAACTGGAAGCAAATGCTTGTTGGTAATGATCGTTAACGGATTCAGACGCGTTCCATGACCGCCTGCTAAAATAACACCTCTCATAATCAGCACCTCTCTACTTATGTAATTTTTTGTTTCTCTCAAGTTCTTTTTTTATTTGCTTTTTTAACACAGAATATCTCCAATTCATAAAAGCCAGATGATTGGGAACCAAGCAATAAACATAATATTTATGCAGAAACTTATTTTTACCAGATAGAATATGAATGTTTTCCAATATGACACCGCCATCAGCAGGATGTAAATTAAAATATGCCTTTCCTCTCATGGGGCCGCCATCTCCCTTAAGGACAATTGATTTTTCCTTTATCACTTCTGTTACCTTCAATCTGTAATAGAATAAAGGCATGGTAAAGCAGATGGTTCCAATGCAGCCTGGCTCCAGCTGTTTCCGGTCAAAACTGATCCAAAGAACTGGCATAAAGTCAAACCATTTATGGAACTTTTCTCTGTCATACACATGATAAAATACTAAGCCTGCCTGATCCTCCGAAATGGGAATAAAAACCTGCGACCGTATCTCTATTTTCTCTTTATTATCTAACCAACCCATGGGTTATCCGCCTCTGTGAAATACTACTCATGTTTCATGTTACGCAGTGCTTTTTCGTCCTGTTTTGTCATCAGCTTACAAATCAGGGAACTCATGACCTCATTAATCCTGTTTTCTTTTTTCGTCAGCTCTGCATTTAGACCAACTTCTTTTAATAAAGCTTCTATGGACATAACATCTTTAAGATCTGTGGCTTTAGCCTTATCTATATACATGGAAATGCCCAATTCCTGAAATCGTTTGACCGTAGGAAGCCCTTCTGGCGTCAGACCTCTGTACCGGAAATATTCCGGAAGCATTCCTTCCTCTCCCCCCACCTTAATGGTAGTGTCTTTCAGGAATTTTTCTTTCACACCATCTTCCTTTTTACGCTCCGGCCAGTGATAATCTTCCAGCTTTAAGCCACATGCCACATTAAAGGCATTTTGAAGCTGATAAATACGCTCTCCGGCAGTATATATATCTTCGTCGGTTAAATCCGTATTCAGGATTGCGTTAGTAACCTCTGCAAATTCATTAAAATAAGCAACGCCTGCACTTGGAAGTGCTGTGATAGCAAACAGGCACAGCCCCAGGCAATCAATCGCATACTTATAATTTTCATGCCAGCACACCACACGGCCTTTTTTCTCAACTTTAGAAAAGTTTTTCTCCGCTTTTGTTTTAAAGATATGCTTTGAAACCACCTCGGAGAAAAATCCGCCAAAGACTGCAGTAAATACATAACCCTTTAAGTGATCTGCCCCTCTGGTGGAGGTGAGATAGCTTAAAGATTTTGCCAGATGGGAATTAGAATGAAGACCAGAAGAAGATTTTCGGATACAAAATGCATACTCTTCGGCATGTAACACAATGGAAGCCCGGTAAGCACCTTCTGCTGCAATGTCTCCGATTCCTTCTCTGCGGCAGATTTTGTGCATTAATTCCTCCACATCATCTGCATTGCCAAATTCATATATCTTTTCTGGATCTTTTATGATACCTCTTTGATAACACTCCAGGATGAAGCCAATGGTGGAACCACCCTCAATGGCATCAAATCCAAGATTATCACTTAGATTTTTTAGATGAAGAATGCTTGCCCAGTCAAAGATCCCATTTAATGGACCGATGCCCGCTACTGCACCATAGTCCAGACGATCTCCTTTTTCTCCCTTATACCGCCCTTCCTTAATCTCATATTCTCTGGCGCACCCAACGGGACAGTAAATACAAGCCTTACGTTTTGTCTCATGTTTGTACAGGAAGTTCTCAGCATATAACTCTTTCACCTTTTTATCATCAGCCGCCTGAAAATTACGGATGGGCAGTGCTCCCTGCTTGTGATACCGTTTGATTAACATTAAGGTTCCCTGAATGCTTCCGGATTTTAAGATAACCGATGCCCTGCATTTCTTAATCCACTGATCCCGGATTTCCTTGACCTTTTCCTGGTGATATACCTGGGGTTTTCCAACCTTTTTTTCTACTACAATGGCTTTTAATTTTTTTGCCCCCATGACACATCCCATACCCGTTCTTCCTGCCACATGGCATTTTGACATGATGACACTTGCAAACCGTACCAGATTCTCACCCGCCGGCCCGATGCAGGTAACCTCTGAACCTTTTCCATGACGCTCCGTAAGAAGCTCGGTCACTTTCTCCGTATACATTCCCCAAAGCTCGCTGGCATCTAGTATCTCAATCTCACGGTTGCTTTTTATAAGAACATACACAGGATGATCGGATCTTCCGGAAAATACAAGGTGATCGATTCCTACTGTACGGAGTCTGACGTTAAATTCTCCGCCCAGATTAGAATCACCATACGCGTCGGTAATGGGACTTTTTGCTGTAATGGTACAACGGTTACTGGCTGGAAGCCCAGTGCCTACACTTGGCCCGATGCCAAAGATCAATAAGTTCTTTTCTGAAAGAGCATCATGGTCAGCAGCATCAGAGTCATATAAAATCTTCGTATTGATTCCCGGACCGCCTATGTAATTCGTTCTAAGCTCTCTGGTGATTTCTTCCAATCTCACATCACCAGTGGTTAAGTTAATGGTAGCAATCTGATTGTCATGAATATATTCCACGATTATCAGCCTCCTTGCTGTATCCGCTTTTTTCGGTGGTGAAGTCACGTCGCGTCATGTGCATCCAACGTGGGGTGGTACTTTGCAGCATATTGTGGTCTGTAAAAAAAGAGGGTCATCGGCTGCGGCTAAAGGTATTTTGTAAAAGCCCCAGTAGTTCTGTTATTACCACGAGAACAATGGTTAGTAAAATAATCCATACTCCCTGGTAATAGGCGTATGCATAGCAGACCAGACCAATAAGAACCTGGATAATTAATACAACCCGGGTCCGGAATCCATAAACCCTTTTCTCCGCTTCATCCAGTGGCTTATTTAAGTTTTCCACAGGGGCCAGAATTGCTGCCATGACTGCGGATAAAAGTAAGAAGACCACCCCTGCGCCCCTCGCCATCATTACGGGAGAGGTGCGAAGGAGTAAAAGAGCGAAAACAATGACTGCATTGGACAAAAAATAACAGCACAGTGGATTCTCTGCATGATATCCTCCTGCATGACAGCGAAGTGGAATAAAAAGTGCCAGGAACATAAAGCATTCCAACAGTTGTCCCATAAAAAGTCCTATAAAAGCTGCTGATAACAAATTAACAAGATTGAGGAACAGCATCTCAAGACCAAACTGGTAGATAGCCCTGTCCTCTTCCATGAATCTCCCCATTGAGATCAGCTGGTCGGCTATCCTGATACTTAATCTTCTAAACATGACATTAGAATTTTCTTAATTTCTTTGCTTCTTTTGGCATCTCAGGCTGATAATAAATATATCCGCACGCCAAATTGCTTGTGGTAACAGCTGATTTAAGAGCAAGAGCAACTACAACATTTCCCATTACAACAGATAATTTTTTCATTTTAATACTCTCCTTTGTTTTAAAATATAGAATTATAGATACTTAATTTTGCCTAGTATAGCATAATCTTTTTTTTTGCAAAATATCTTTTCATTTTCTCTTATAAAATAAGCAAATTCTCTTATATCCCCTTTTTCAACATTTTTTTAATACTTTTTTTGACATACCTATGATAAAATATTTTTTAGTAAAAGAATGGAAGGAGACAGAGACATTTATGATTAAAATTGCTATCTGTGATGACGAGCCCATATTTATTGAGCAGATTAAAACCATGATTCATAGCACATTATCAGAGGCGCATATCTCTTACTTCACCGATTCTTTCACATCAGGGGAGAGTTTGTGTGAAAAACTAAAAGGAGGTACTTTTTATGACTTGGCATTTCTGGATATAAGCATGAATGGCATGAACGGAATTGAAGTCGGAACGAAACTAAGAGATTATTTTCAAATTAAAAAAACCATTATTATCTACATATCTTCCTACGATAACCGGGCAAAAGAGGTTTTTTGCTTAGACACCTTTCGCTTTTTATCAAAGCCCATAGATCCTCTGCTTTTTAAAAGAGATCTTCTGAGTGCTTACAAACGGTTAAATGAAACACAGGACGATTTTTTTTGTTTTAAGGACATTGACAAAGGACATTGCAATATTCCCATGGAAGATATCATTTATATGGAGATATCCAAAGGTCATAAAATTAGTGTAATTACAAAAAATAACGGATATATTTTCTATGGAAAGCTGACGGAAGTATCTGAGAGGTTAGAAAAACAAGGATTTTTATTGATTCATCATTCTATCTTAATTAATTACAACCATATTCGGCAAATGTCCTATGATAAAGTCCACATGTCCAATCAGGCTGAATTGGCAATCAGCGGTCCAAAGAGAAAGGAAATAAGAGCGAGGTATTTGCAGCTTAGGAAGAATAAGGAAGATAACAAATGAACGTAGTCATTACATATTTAATTATGAATATCATTCGGACTTATGTAATATATGATTTTATTGATACCTTTTTAAAGAAAAGGAGGACCCCTGTCTGGGCCATCGGAATTGCTTTTACAGCCTATTACCTTGCCGGGGCTTATTTGTACTTTTATTTATTTAATCCCATGTTAAACATCATATTTAATATGGCTGCATTTTTTCTCATATGCTATTTTTACAAGACATCTGTATTTAAGCGCCTCCTCGCTGCTTCCTTCATCTATATCCTCTCTCTTGCGAGTGAAGATTGTACGGCGGCGGCACTCGTTCTTTTTATTGGAGGTTCCTTTAATACCATCATACAACAAGATTTCTTTGTCATCATTGGAATCATCTTATCAAACATGATGATGTTCGGTCTGGTAAAATGGAGTAAAATCTTTTTTTACAAACAGGCAACTTATAACGCAGATATAAGACCTCCCCGCTGGCTGGCTATGTTTTTGATTCCTGCAGGAAGTATCTATATCTTAAACAGTATGACGTTAGAGATTATTTCCAATCAAGCCGAATCTTCTTTTTTATTAACCAGTGCGTCTCTTGTTTTGTTAGTCGTTAATATTTTGCTGTTTTACTTATATGATAAGCTATTGCTGGAAGAGAATCTAAAGTATGAAAACCTCCTTCTCTCTCAACAGAACAATGCATATGAAAAGCAATCGGTTCTGATCCAACGGTTTCAAAAAAGTCTGCGGGAAGACCGCCACAACATAAATAACCATCTGGCAGCCATATCCGGGCTGGCAGAACAAGGGCAGAACAAAGAATTGATCGAATATATAAGAAAGCTTACGGTCAATGTTAAAGCTCAGGAAGCTGGTGTCAACAGTGGGCACCCGGTCATAGACGCACTGATTAACAATAAGCTTTATCTATCCCAGCATTTTTATGTAAAAACGGAAGTGCATATCCGACTGCCTAAAATTCTTGACATCGACAAGATGGATCTCACCATTATCTTAGGAAACCTGTTGGACAATGCGCTGGAAGCTTGTATCAAGCTTCCAAAAGAGCAAAGAGAGATTCTAATCCATGTCTCTGCCATCCACGGAGTTCTTACCATACAGGTGGTAAACTCCTATGATTACTCCCAGCTAAATATCAAAGACGGAAAACCATACTCAACCAAAAAGGATAAGACCTGGCATGGAATTGGGCTGAATTCTGTTAGCCATACCGTCAAAAAATATAACGGAGTTCTTGAATTTAATTACGGAGAACAGCAAAGAGGGGAAAAAAATATATTTACAGCTAATGTTTTACTATATTTACCTGATGAAGCCTGCTGATTATATGATTGATGAATAGGAGAATCCATGTCAGATACAAACCACGTCAGCAAAAATTATAAGATTTTAGTATGCAGCACTGATTCACAGTCCGAAGAGCATCAGGACATCCTAATAGAATACAAGCTATCTATCTTTGTAAACGGGATACGTTATGTAAATCTTATTTGTACCCATAAGAATTTATATGAATTGGTTCTGGGAAATTTATACACGGAAGGAATCATTGGAGAAATATCGGAGATCGAATCCATTGAAATCCTGGAAGATGAGGGAAAAGCGTTTGTTACATTAACGAACAATGATATGTTTAAAGATATGATTGAGGCAACCGAAGGAATCCGTACCGTTACCACCGCCTGCGGGAAACAGCACTCCATCGCTTATTATCTCATGAACGACAGTGACTTGACTCCTCTGGAGCACTCTTATAGGATCCCATTTGAGACGGTTCTGTCATATATGAATGAGTTTCAAAAAAGCAGTGAAATTTACAAATCAACCCGTGGAATCCATTCCTGCGCATTGTATAATGAAACAGGCTTACTCTATCTGATGGAGGATATCGGCAGACATAATGCAGTGGATAAAGTCCTGGGCTACGCCATGGGCCACAGAGTTGACTTATCAAAGACCGTCCTCATTACCAGCGGCAGAGTACCCAGTGATATGATATTAAAAATCATTAAGGCTAAAATCCCTATCCTGGTGGCCCGATCGGTTCCCACAGATGTGGCCATTGAAATGGCGGATAAATACAATATTACCCTGGCGGGCTTTGCGAGAGGAGCGAAACTTAATTTATATTCCAACGAACAAAGGCTTCTATATTAACTCCAAGAAAAAAGGATTTGAAACGAAGCGTTTCAAATCCTTTTTTCTATCCACAATTTATAAAGGTAAAATTGTCTTTTTAAATTCGTTGTTTAAAACCTGGCCCATGGAATTATAAATAGCGGAAAGACCGCAGAAAATTCCTACATATCCAGCTAATGTATGTATGGATTCAGAACCAGTAAAGTTTGCCATGGAAAGCAGGAAAAACAAAACAGTAAGTGAGCCAAAAACCACCTGGCTGGCACGGTTATGTTTCAAAGTTCCAATGAACATAAAGAGAGTGAACACACACCAGAGACCTAAGTAAAAGCCCATACTCATAGGATCTGCAGCTTCGATTCCTTTAAATGGATTGATCCAGATGATAATCAAAGACCACCAGAAGAAACCGTAGGCTGTAAATGCCGTTGCGCCAAAGGTGTTATTTTTCTTAAATTCCATAATGCCAGCTATGATCTGAGCGGCACCGCCTAATGCAAATCCCATCGCTACAATAACAATGGATAAAGGTATGATTCCTGCATTGTGAAGATTAAGCAGGCAGGTAGTCATTCCGAATCCTAAAAGTCCAAGAGGAGCTGGATTCGCTATAGCAGCGGTAGCTGATTGTGCTGCTGGTGTTGTCTGAATGGATTGTGCTGTTTTGGTTGACATTATTTGAAATATCCTTTCGTTATATAAATATGCGAATACGCACCTGGCATATAATATCATCCATTATGACAAAATTCAACATAATTCTTTGTAAGAATCCAGGGAATTCTTTGTACTTATTTTATTTTTCACAAGGATTGGATTGGTTCTTTGATTATAGGTTTGCTATTATGACCTGTATTTGATATCATGTAGTAATAGGATAATTCCAAGCAGTCAGTTTTAATGGCACTTTGGATCATAAATAATCATTACATGTTAAAAGGTGGATAAAGGAATGGATAATCAGGAACAAAAACATCAGCGCCGTCCCAGATATAAAGGCACTCACCCGAAGACTTTTAAGGAAAAATATAAAGAACTGCAGCCAGAGCTATATGCGGATACGATTGCAAAGGTAATTCAAAAGGGCAGCACTCCTGCTGGCATGCATCGTTCCATTTGTGTGAATGAGATACTGGAGTTCTTACAAATAACTCCGGGACAAATTGGTATGGATGCCACCTTAGGTTATGGTGGTCATACCTTAGAAATGCTTAAATGTTTAGATTCAAAGGGACACTTGTATGCCACCGATGAAGATCCTATCGAGTTGCCCAGAACAAAGGAGCGTTTGGAACGATTAGGATATGGCCCGGAAATATTAACCATCAGAAATACGAATTTCTCCAATATCGATCAGATCGTTTCCGAATCTGGTCCTCTTAACTTTGTGCTGGCCGATTTAGGTGTCTCTTCCATGCAGATTGATAATCCCGATCGGGGGTTTTCTTTTAAAACAGAAGGACCTTTGGACTTACGGTTAAACCCTTCCAAAGGCATCTCTGCCGCGGATCGGCTGAAAACCATTTCCCAAGACGAATTACAGGGAATGTTGTTGGAGAATGCAGACGAGCCTTATTCTGCAGAGATTTCTCGTGCCATCGTATTTGCAATAAAAAAAGGAAAAGAGATTATTACAACAAGCCAGCTGCAACAAATCATACAGGATGCCCTTAAATTCATTCCTGAAAAAGATAAGGATCTTGCAATCAAAAAATCATGTCAAAGATGCTTTCAGGCACTTCGAATTGATGTTAACAAAGAATACGAAGTGTTGTATGAATTTTTGGAAAAGTTACCCTCTGCTTTGGCTGAGGGTGGACGAGTTGCCATTCTTACGTTTCATTCCGGAGAAGACCGGCTGGTCAAAAAATCGTTCCAGCGCTTCTATCGTGAAGGTCTTTATAAAGAAATCGCTCCTGAGCCCATTCGCCCATCAGCAGCCGAATGCAGTTTCAATAGTCGTGCAAAATGTGCGAAATTACGTTGGGCAATCAAAGCATAATGTAAAGCCAATCTATTGTTTTTAATAAAAGAGAGCAAGCATAATAAGTATCAGCACACTTATTATGCTTGCTCTTTTGTATTCTCCGCTAAGTCCATGAATTATAACGCCATCAATCACAATATTACCACGTTTCATAATGGACTTTTTCTTTACGGTATCGATCTATAAATTGATTCTGTTGGTTCTCTGGATAACCGATTGCAATGAATGAAAAAGGTTTTATATGGGCTGGTAGTTGATACATCTCTCGTACGTAATCTATCGCAGTATCCACTGATGAAATGCTCATCCACACTGCTCCCAGTTCCAAATAGACGGCTTCCAATAATATATTTTGAGCCGCAGCGCTCATGTCCAGCTCCCAATCCGGTTCATATCTGAATGTTTCGCTATTCGCTGCCAAAATAAGTGTTAATCCGGAGTTACTTACTGGCTTCGCGTCTGGCATAGCTTTGGATAGTTTTTGTAAAGCTGTTTTATCTTCAACTACAATAAATTCCCATGGCTGTTGGTTTAATGCAGAAGGCGCCTGCATCGCTGCCCGTAACAGTTTATCTATTTTATCTTTCTCCACAGGTAAGTCTTTAAATTTCCGAATGCTTCTTCGGTTGAATATTTCTTTCACAGTTATACCTCCCATTCTCTGTTTTTCTATATTACAACAACAATAATAATAAGTACTGGTTATGATTCCTGACATCTGATATCATCATATCATGTTAAGAATCATAGGTAAAACCAATTATTTTTATCTATGCAATCGAAAAATCAGATGGTTGGCGTATTATGAATCATTTATGTTTCACTATGATTTTTGTAAATGCCGCTTTCATTCTTTTCAATACAAAAAAGAGATATCTTCTTCCATAGAGGATACCCCTTTTTCTAGAACAACGATATTAATTTACTAACAATTTTAAAATCAATGAAAAATACTATGATTTTAACTTTTTATAACAACGCAAAATGGGAACTCTCCATAACTGATTTCATCTGGCATAAGCAAAAAGGATGTCCTGCGGGATCAATCATAACGGTCCACTCATTGGAAAATTGTTCTTTTGCGACCGATGCTCCACACAGGAGCGCGTGTTGAACTGCCCTTTCCAAATCATTCACGGCAAAGTCTAAATGTGCCATCTGCTGTTGGGCTTCAGGCTCATCTGGCCATACCGGTGGTTTGTATTCCGGATTTTTTTGAAACAGTATACCCGGATATGCTCCCTGATTCGTACCTGGAGCATATACACATGCCCACCCTTCATCAATGGCCATTGTCTCCCACTTGAGCAGTGCCCCATAAAACGCTGCTAATTCATGTGGGTCTTTGCAATCCATAGTAAAAGAATACATCTTGATTTTTAATCCATCGTCCATACGAAAAACCTCCAATATTATTAATTTTTACTTTTAACACCAATCGTTTTCATTATTGATCCAAGCTTCATTTTTAAAATGGGAAAGGGATTCCCCATCTCATCTTTTTCTGTGCGCTCAAATACAACAAAACCAGCACGCTTATAGAAATCGGCGGCATGAGGATTTTGCTCATTCACATCTACATATGATACTCCATATTCTTCTATGGCTTTTGTGATAAGCTTCTTTCCTATTCCTTGTCCAATGCAAGCGGGTTCCAAAAATAACATTTCTACTTTTTGGTTTTCGATTCCCATAAAGCCTAAGGGCTTCTCACCTTGATATACCACAATTAACTGATCTATCTCTTTGAGAGCTTCTTGTACATATGGGCGCAAGGAAATCCGTTCTTCTTCCTTCAGGAAGATATGCGTTGCTTTTACAGATGCTTCCCATATAACAACCAGTTCCTTGATTAATTGTTCCGTTCTGCCTGGATTCTCAATAAACATCTTAATACTCCGTTCTCTCTTGCTATCTTATATAATTTTTCCTTCTGCAGTTTCCACTTTATGCACAAAGTCCATGTGGTAACAAACAGCACCATGATCTTTAATGGCTATAGCTCTTGTAATTTTAATGGCTAAAATAATGCAGCTTTCATCCTTTTCATTATTTACAGCGTCGTACCAATCGGCAAATGCTTTACGAAGCTTAGACCTTATCTCAGCATTATTGGGATCTAAGACCCAGCCTAAATTTATACCAATACCATTGCCGGAAAACCATTGGCCGCAAACAGAAAATGCAACTTCCTGGTTCTTCGCTATCTGCTGCATTTTCTTTGATTTTGCCCATGTAACAGTATAGAATACACCATCTTCGTAATAAGCATCCACATCACGAATATATGGGCGGGGAGCGCCATCTGCGCTTGGCTCCATTGCAATGGTCGAAAGTGATATGATATTATCTTTTCCGTTGCCACACCTCTCCTCAATTACGTTTAATCCTTCTTCATACTTGCTCACCTTTATACCCTCCTTAAAATAATATAACCTGAAAATCTACCCTAACTGAATGAGATTTTCGATTTTCCACTTATTAATTTTATATTACTATCAGCAGTTTTCTTATGGGTCTGTTTTGTATGGGTGGTTTGCGTTACTTAAATTGAAAGGAAATCATTATGTATCTATGATTGATCGAATGGTTTTTCCAACATCGAATGTATGTTCTGTTTCTATTGTACTACAGCTTTTAAATACTTACAAGAATAAATTCAATTTTTATCCAAATATTTGCGTAAAAATGCTCCCAATTAAGTGACTAGCTTTATTCATTCACTCGATTACCTTAATAGGAGCATTTAAATACTATTTTAGATAGAACTCATTATCAGCTTTGGTAATATATATGACAAAGAAATATGATTTATCAGCCAGGGTTAATGGTCATACGGAAACTCCAATTACCAATCGACGAATCTTTCATCGGTATGGTTTTGTAATCGAATTCGGAGAACCCATTTTTTATATAAAACTTTTTATTTCTTTCCGTATTTGTAAATGTAAGAAATGTTTCTGGTTTGTTACCAATGCTATGATCTTTTATATATGGTATAATACATTCATTCAGCATTCTAGACCCCAATTGCTGGCCTCTTAAGGATCTGTCTACTGCTAATGACTCCAGGAGCCAGGAGTGCTCCTTAATTCCACTGCACGGTTTGTGCCCTTGTTCAAGAACATTTAAAAAACTTAACAGTCTTGGCAGGCTGACTTTTTTTAATAACAAGTGTGCACCGGATCGGAAGTAATCCACCAGCCCCACCTTAGAACTGCGTGGGCGTACCAAAACAGCAAAGCTCCTCACTTTCCCATTATCCTCACCTACAAAAAACTCGCTCTTTCTAAAATAAGCCCTGATATAAACATAATACACATCATTCATAAAGTCTAGAAAGGTATCTAAATTGGGGAACCCACTTTTTATATCATTACAAATGGGATAATCACTAAATGTTAAGGCGCACATTCTTGCGATATCTTTTAATTCTTCATATTTCGGTCTTCTATAACGTATCATTCTTTTTCCTCCTATCGATTATTTTTCTGAAATTGATCAAACCATTCCCTCTGCTAATAAATGCTTTATTATTTATCTTTACATATGTATGATATTCTAATTATAGTCGCTTTTCTATATTCAATTGCATCGTTAAATGTCTGTTAAACGGCAGAATAATACGAAAGTGTCGGAAATAGGTGTGTAATAGCTGAGGATATAAAAAATACCGTTTCCATGATGGAAACAGGATTGTTTTAGCTATACGGGTGTATTATAATTATACTAGAGTCGTTTTTCTTCATTACACTATGATGAGGTTCATCGATTCAATATAATAACAAAAATTATGGAAAGAAGGATTCAGTTATGCCTGGGATTGAGAAAGATGATAGACGAGTAAAAAAAACAAAGAAAGCATTGAGAAACGGTCTTGCTGAATTAATGGTGCATAAAGGCCTTCGTAATATAACAGTCCGGGAATTAACGGATAAGGTGGATATTCACAGAGCCACCTTTTACGCCCATTATAAAGACATCTACGATCTCTACGAACAAATGGAGGAGGAGGTAGTTACAGAGCTCAATGATTTGATTATGCTAAACTATTCCCAGCCTCCTGTTCATTTTTATAAAATTATATTTGAATACATTATGGAGAATAAGCAAATATGCCATATGTTGTTTGGTACAAACGGGGAAGGAAGCTTTGTGACCCGTTTAAATGATTTATTGGAGGAAAAATGCATGGAAACCTGGTGTAAGGAATGGCAGCATTCTGAAATCAGCGAAGAATTGAAATTTAAAGTCCGCTATCATGTTCAGGGCTGCCTTGCTATCATCAGCAAATGGGTAGAATCTAATTTCACATATCCTATGAATCAGGTGATAGAGATAATCGCTGAGATCGATAGAAATATGGAATATTTTGTTATGAAAAAGCAGAAAATGGATGCCGCATTCAAGTAATACTTGACGAATGAGACTTATGATATCTAATTGGTTAAAACATGATCAAATTGAAGCAGCTTTGATAGTCTTTTAATCCCATCTCTGCTGACAGGTAATTTAGTGCCATTGATCAACTGCAACTGCTGAGCCGTAAACTCACTTACAAACGAGCTGTTCACGATACAGCCTTTATCAACATAGATAAAGGTCTTTTCGTCTAATTTTTCATAAATGTGCAGTAAACTCATACGATAAGTCACGCAGCGATTGTCCGCAGTAAATATGTTTACATTTTTACCTTCCCGGTTGATATATAAAATATCATTGAAATAAATTTTATCATATCTTTTTTTCGTAACTAATTCAAGTGTTCTGTTTTTTCTACCAGCAACACTATGATGCAAAATGGAAAGTATGGTTTCCAATTCCTTTATTATGTTCTTTTTGGACATATATTTAAATATTTTATATTTTAAGAACCAGTCGATACAATCCAGATTATCAATTAAAACAATTATCTTTGTATGAGGATACTGATGCATGAGCTTTGATATAAATCCACATGACTCTTCCTTGGTATTATTGGTAATATCTATGATAAAGCCATCACAATACTCCTCGTCGATCAGGAAAAGTGCGCTCTTAATATCCTCCCAGACATTTAGTTCCAACGGGGAATATTTAGATTTGATTAGGGAATGTATCACTTTATTGATCGAGCTCATGAAACTAACATCTTTTGTATAAAACCCAATATTCATCCTATTCACCTCCGTAGGTTATAGGTTATCCTGTTTTATCTTCATAATTAGCAGCATGTAAAAATTCCTTATCTTATTGTAATTTTCTCATTTATCTTATATTCGTTATCGGTCTTGATTGTACAATATATATTTTTCCATTTACAATTCCCCATTCGATGTCCTGAGGACAGCCAAATCTCCCCTCGATCTTTTTGCATACCTTAACGAGTCTTAAAACATTCAGATAATTTAAAGAATATGTTTGCTTAAATTTCCTGTTGTTAAGTACCTTTTTTATACCATTATCAGAGTTAATAAACCTATATTCTTTTCCTCCTTTTTGTCTGTAAATAATTCTTTTTTTGTTCATATCATAAACATATGTATCTGGAGAAACTGTACCGGAAGCAACTGCCTCGCCCAAGCCGTATGTTGAATTGACCAGCACTTCTCCTTTCTGATCATTCATTGGATTACAGGTAAAGACAACGCCTGCTGCATCAGGAGAAATCATCTTCTGTATAAGAACCGCCATTTGAATATGATGATCATCAAAATTATTTTTCCTTCTGTAATCGATTGCTCTCGGTGACCAGAGGGATGCCCAGCATTTTTTTATATGTTGAAACACATTAAAATCTCCGGAGATATTTAAAAATGTATCCTGCTGCCCTGCAAAACTTGCCTCCTTCCTATCTTCCACATTAGCCGAGGATCTGACTGCTACACATGCCTTTTTTCCCAGAGCTCTGTATTCCCTGATAATCTCTATTTTTATATGAATGGGGATGTTTCCATGTAAAAAACTTTCTAAGATGTAATTGCTGCACTCTTCCAGAGACATCTTTCCATTCAAATTTTCACTTAGATAATGCTTTATTGATTCATTAATTCCGTTTTCCTTGATAAAGTCTTCATATGCATTGTAGGTAATGCAAAATCCCATTGGAATATTTATTTTTAACGAATATAATTCTCCCAGGTTTGCAGCCTTGCCACCAACATTTATATTGTCACGAATATTTAACTCTTTTAAGTTCCTAACATACATACGTCATAAATCTCCTCATTATCCTAAAAGTAATTAATTGGGGACGCATTGAATGGTAATTGCACTATATATCATTTTCTTAGAAATGGTATATACAATAAACTCCTTCTCCTTGTTATCTCTGCAATACTCAATTCCTTTTTTTATATCAAAAATTGTTTGGGAACCAGAGGAAAACGGGAGATCAGTAATCTGCTTCCTGGATTCTCTAAGGTAGATACCATGACTTCCTTTCTCCTTCTTCTCAACCTCTATATCTAACCTTTTAAAAATGTTTTCGTTCTGATGAAGAATACCTCTCTGTATATCTGTGATTTCCCCTAAGGCCCCATCTCCAGACTGTGTGTCCAGCAGTAATGCAGCCCCGCACTCGCCAAAGCCTTTCACATCATCCTGGGAGTAATTTCTATGTACCGCTTCTCCAAATTCGCTATCACAGGAATCACTGCTAACAACCATTACGCGGCCTTCTCTGTTTTCCATGATTAGCTCATATCCGTCTATCACAGCATCGCAGGATGAGTTTACTCCTGTTGATACCGTATAATTAGCACCTTTCAGCTGCAATGCAATTGCAATAACGGCAGCTTGCATATTGGAAAGTATTTTCGTGATAAAAACAGGTGATACCAGTCCTGTATCATGGTATCTTGCGACTTCATCGGTGATTGTATTCATTGCCCCAAAACAGGTTGCTGATAAAACAGAAATATCTTCACCATGTTCAAAAAAATCCGGGTTACATTCATGTATCTTTTTGGAGATTGCTAAGGATATTTGAGAATACCGGTCAAGCTTTCTTTTCTCCCTGGGAAGCAGATACAAATCTGTATCTATGCAATCACTGACCGCGTCCGGATAAAGGCAGACGATATCTTTAATAAATATACGATTCAAATAGATTCTCCTTCCCACTTCTTTAATATCAGAGACGCATTCTGTCCTCCAAAGGCAAAGGTGTTATTCATTACAACATTTAACTTTGTCTGCAGATTTTCAGATACCAATCGAATGTAATTGTTTTTTATGGGATCTCTTAAATTCACGGTTCCCGGAATCAAGCTATGTTTTATTGACAGACAGGAAAAAATTGTTTCAATGATTCCGCAAGCGCCCAGTAAATGACCTGTCATTCCTTTGGTTGAGCTTGCATAGACCGAATGATTGAAAACCAATTCCATTGCATTGTATTCCGATTCATCATTTAACTTCGTTCCGGTCCCATGGCAATTGATATAGTCTACTTCTACGGATTTTATACCTGCATCCTTTAGTGCCTTCTTCATAGACAATGCAGCTCCCTCTCCTTTTATATCAGGAGCAACGATGTGATATGCATCACAACTGGAACCATACCCGATAATTTCTGTACAAGTGTTTAAATGCTCTTCTTTCATGTGATCTTCTCGCTGCAATATTAAAGCTCCGGATCCTTCACTTAGGATAAATCCGTTATGATGTACATCAAACGGTCTCATTGATTCATCAGTGCTAAGTACCCCTAATGCAGAAAAGCTGGCCAGACCTATATCTGAAAGCACCGCATCAATACCGATGACATAAGCGCAGTCAATCCTATTGTTTTTAATCAGCCGGTATGCTTTCCCTATTGCATTTGAAGCGGAGGAACAGGCACTGTTTATCACCATTACAATGGAATTCACAAAATATTTATCAGCCAATTTATGAGCAAGAACTTCAGGTAATACTTCGTCTAAATTAAGCCTGCCGTACCGATCAGATGTGTTTTGAGATATGTATTCGCTGTTTCCTATGCTGCTGCCTATAATCAATGCGCATCTCCCAGGATTTTTCTCCGGGTTGATTCCTGAATCCTTAATTGCCTGAACCAAAGCGTCTTCCGCTAATTTACTGTATTTTTCCTGTTCGAAACTGCACGAAACCCTTCCAACATAGAATTCTTCCATCTTTTTGCCCTTTCCTTTAAACAGCTGATAGGGCATAAAGTGGTTTGTTCTTTGTATCAGGTTCTTCCAGTTCTCTTCCACATCATCACCAAGGGGTGATATCATACCCATTCCCGTTATAAAGACACGATTACTCATTCAAACATGATCCTTTCTTTCAGAATAGATGATAATTCACTGCATATACAAACAACATAAGATTCAAATATCTCAGAGGTAATAAAATAGGCTGTCTCTGTTTTGCTGTATACCTTTTGCAAATTAAAGTCTATGTAAATCTCATTGGGCTCTATTCCAATCCAGCCAGTGCCCAGCCATTTAACAAAGCTTTCCTTAATGGACCATATTTTACTAAACAGCGGCACTGATATGTCCGTTTCACCAGTTACATATTCTATAAAATCTCTGCTCTTGGCTTTATAATGCTGGATATCAATTCCAATCTTCTCTGCTCCTACACCGATTACCGCCCATTCGCCGGAATGAGAAATACTAAGAAAAAGATCTGCCTGTTTAATGACAGCCTGTCCTTTCTTATTATAAATCACCATTCCCCTGGCATTGATAGACTGAACAATACAGAGGACCGTCTGATGGGAATACACATTTTTATGAAGTAGAAATAGTTTTATCATAATGGATTACTCCAGTTTCTCCGTCTAATACGATCTGGTCTCCATTCTTTAGGATTGAAGTAGCATTCTCTACATTAACGATAGTAGGTATATTGTATTCTCTTGCTATAATAGCTGCATGTGACAAGATTCCTCCCAGTTCAGTAACCAGGCCTCCTGCAACGGAAAACAAAGGAGTCCAGCTAATATCAAGGGATTTTATCACAATAATATCTCCCTTTTTTATATCCCCGGCATAATTATGATTTATTACCTTAACCCTTCCCGTTACCCGTCCATAGCAGGCCGGTATTCCTCGAAGAACTTTCTTTCCTGGTGTTTTTGTTTCAGGCTCGTCACATTTTACCAGAAACTCAGAGTATATCTTCTTTCTTACGATAACATTTGCCTTTATTTTCTCAAATTCAGAAATATCCCCAATCAGCCGGCCCAGCTCCTCATATTCCATAAAATAAATGTCGTCCTGCTCCATTTGGGGTATGGTGCTGCATAATTTTGTATTTATGACTCTTATGATTCTTTTAATCTCTGCAATGATAAAATACAAGTAATGTTTATTATTTTCTCTCAGCATGGTAAAGGTTCTGGACTGCTCGATTAATTTCCCGAACTTCTTATCCTCTACATTTATTTTTTCCTGTTCTCTTGTCCTGCCTGCTTCTTTATTTTCACATCTTTCAATTATCATATTTAAAAGCATACGCGGATTTTCAGCCCAGTATGGTTCTTTTATTTCAAGCTCATTCTTTCCCCGGTGACCATAATTGCCGATAAGATTTTCCTCTATAAAAATGCAGACCTGTGTAAAGCCTGAATCCATCAAGGATTGTTTCCAGTTTTCACCTTTTAGACATTCCAATATCTGCTGCTTTTGTTCCAATGGCTCAATCATATTTTTTAAAAGCTCCATATGCTGGTTGATCTCTGCCATCTCAATCCCTTCAATATCATTTACCAGCTTTAATAAGCTTGAATCATCATAGCCATTTTTCTTAAGCTTCCATTGGAGCATTGCCATTTTAGAAAATGCTGCGGTTGTCGCATCCGTATGTAAATGCATGTTTGCTTTTCCATAGACAATTCTTTCATTGAATAAATGAAAAAGCTCATCTAAATTCATAGAATTATAATCCAATTCAGCCCATTTCTTATGATAGCGATAAAACTCTCTCCATTTTAGACGGGATTCTGCTTCCAGTTTCCCGTTGTTTTTTTCCGCTTTTATACTGCCGGGTAAATGAACCATAAACTTAAGCCAATGAATTCGTCTCTTTTGCTTCTTCTCTTTATATGCGGTTTCTCCACCAACAATCTCATCCATAGAGAAGAGGCCTATTCGTTTCATATAAAGATTGACCAATCCGATATTGTAGTAAAGCTTCCCATTTTTCAGCATAATAAAGCATTTTTCTTTCACCTCTGATGAAAACGAATAATACCGAAAAGCATTTCTTAACAATTCATTCATAGTCTCTCCCCACAGCGACCAGCTTAGGGGTGTCATGATATCGGGAAATGCTTCCGCTACATTTCCCCTTGTCCAGACATCAAATGGAGACTTTTTTCCGGGATAGCTTTTGCCTCCCGTGTATAATTCATTTTTGTTTTTGCCATTGTATTTCATATTCATCTCCTCCTGGGTTTTAGTTTCAAACCAAAGATGCCCCTCCGTCTACGATAATCGTCTGCCCTCTTATCATCTCAGACTTTGAATCGCATAGAACTAATACCAAATTTGCAATGTCCTCCGGTAAAACCATGCGTCCAGCTGGAACTCTCTTTATAAATTCTTCCATTACCAGCTTTTTGTCCTGAAAATAGTTTAAAGAGTCTGTTTCAACCAAGCCTCCTGAAACCGCATTTACGTTAATTCCATAGCCGGATAATTCACATGCCAGATACTTCGTAAGATTTTCTATGTAGGCTTTGGTTCCTCCTATAAGAGAATATCCTGGAATAAATCTTTGGCTTCCCGTACTGGTGATATTCACAATTGCTTTATAACCTTTAGTACCTGCTTTCATCAAAGGAACTGCATATTTACTGCAGAGAAATGTTCCTCTTGCATTTACCTCAAATGTAAAATCCCAATCTCTCTTTCTGATATCTGTAATGTTCTTATGGACTCCAGTTGCTGCATTGTTTATGAGTACATCTAAATATCCCGATTCTTCCTGAATTGTTTGAAACATCTGTTTTATTTCTTCTTCATTTGATATATCAGAACAAATCAGCTTTGCTTTCAGATCCCGTTTCAAAAAATCCATATACGTATTCTTTGCTATTTCCTCATTCATGCAATAATGAAGATACACCGTGTAGCCTTCTAACAGTAGTTTTTCAGCAATTACTTTCCCGATTCCTCTGGAGCTTCCCGTAACAAGTGCTATTTTTTCCATTCGATCAACACGCCCCCATACATCCATTTGGAAGCTTCCCCTCCAATTATGGCTATTTTGTCTCCGTATGCCAGCTCCCCGTTTTGATCGATCTCATATAGAACATGAAACAGTGATGCAGTTGCACTATTTCCTACTTTATTTACGTTATATCTGATTTTTTCTACTGGAAATCCGCTGGATTTCAATGCTTCTATATCATTTAACAGTAAGGAAGGATTCGCCTGAGGAAAAATAATCCACTTTAAATCTTTTATTGCCAGGCCCGTCCCTTCTGCCAGCTCTTCCATTGCACTCTTTGATAAAGCACTGCCATGTTTTTTAATCAGTTTAGGCCTTTGACTCCATTTATGCCGGTTCTCGGAAAAATCCACTTGGTCTCCTGGATATACTGCTCCGCCCATATCCAGAAAAATCCCCTTCTCAATTCCACTGCCAACGCTTTCTGAAAAACTATATAAAATTCCTTCTTCTTTGGATTCTTGGATTACAATGGCGCTGGCACTGTCTGAAAACATCGCCATATTCAGTTGATCTGCCATCCCCTCTATTTCTTTATTTTTCCATTCCCGAAGCCAATAGGTGCTCATTAGATTCCCTGCTGCAATAACCACTGTTTTGGCTTTCCCGCATTTAATATAACAATTTGCAATATCAATTGCCTGAAGGGCTCCAACACAGCCGCAATGAATCTCCAGGGCATTACACTTCTTGATTTCTAACAGCTCCTGTACCAGAGTGGCAGTTGTTGGCAGGGTATAATCCGGAACCGTGGATGTGGTAATCAGCAGATCAATATCTTCCTTTTGAATCTGTGAATCAGCAATTGCCTCTTCTACCGCCTTTGCCATCATCTCACTTTGTGTCTCATTTAAAATAAGACTCTCAGGATCAGAGGCCCAAAACCGGTTCTCCACTCCTAATTCTTTTAAAAGCCAGGGATCTATTTCATACCTTTTGGTCAATAACTCATTTGATATAGCAGTACCTGGAAAATAAGAACCTACTCCTGATATTTTTGAATTCATAGCCCATTCCTCCTTAACACAATGATTGATACTTCTCCCCCAAAACCAGCAGATAGTTTCATAAATACCTGTGATCTGTTTTGATCTATTTCCTTTCCACTCAGATCCTCGGCAATCTCTACCATAGGTGCTGCCCCCAGCAGATTTCCAATCTGATTTTTTGAATTTATCTGCGGTATGTCGTGAAAGATATCTTTTATGGCTGCTTCCTCAATCACATTATAATTTTTATAGGTCAGGCCATCGGCATGAATAAATGCAACGTTAGTAACATCTTCATGAGCAGATGCCAGGCTTTTACATATCCCCTTTTTTAAAACTCTGATATTCTCTGTCTCTTCCTGATCGAGATCCAAAAAAGTCTCACCATGTCCGATAATCTCACCATATATCTTTGCCATTCTTGAAACAGCATGGTCATAATCTTCCAAAATAAAGGTACCTGCTCCTTCTCCTAATCCCTCACTGCTTTTTTCTTCGCCTATGGTATCCACTTTAAATCCATATTGTTTAAAATTATAAGCTTCTTCATCATCCAGGTGCGAATCGAATCCACCAGCCAGGCACCAGATGCAGTCACCCCTAAGTATCGTGTGATATGCGGCTGCGATTGCCTGAGAACCTGCTGCTCCATTTGTTATAAATAAAGAATTACTTCCTCTTATGCCAAATTCCTCTGCGGCATAATGAAGACAGGCATTGGGCAGAGATTTAATTACAAAAAGAGGAGACATATTTTCTGCCACGGCTTCTGCAAACTCTTTATGTCTGATTTCTCCATCATAAATGCTCTTTAAAACATTTAACAGCTCCGTTCTGGAGGATGACTCTTTTGTTGTACCAAGAAATATTCCTCTTTTTTCATTTGCAGTATCCGTTTCCAGAATTCCGGAATCAAGAACGGCATCCACGGCTGAACGGCAAAAGATTTTTTCTCCTCTAGATAATAATTTTTTTATTTTTCTGTTTTTAAAGGCTTTTTCATTTTCAGAAGGGGCTGGTTTAAGGCTGACTCCTAGACCTGTGATTGCAACTCTTTTTCCCATGCAGTTTTCTCCTTTTCCACAACAACTTTAACTTCTTTTAATTTAGCTGCTATCGTTTCATTATGATAAATAGTTGCATCAAACACATAGCAATCCTCAGCTTTACTGATTAAGAATACTTCCGTGAAAATTCCATCTCCAGGGTACAGGGCTTTATATACCTTCAACTTTTTGACTCCCTGAAATAAACATATCTTTTCTTCTTCATTATTTCTTATAAATAAATCAATACTCTGTTTGACATTTTCTAATAAGAGCACAGCAGGAAGTACTGGAAAAAAAGGAAAATGTATTTCATATACAGGCTCGGCGATTGACAGCAGCTTTATAGTCTTTATGCTGGAATAGCTGACTTCGCAGATTTTATCAACCATTTTAAAGCTCATTCTCCGCCCTCCTGAAAATGACACTTGCATTGGACCCTCCAAACCCCAAAGAGTTTGACATGGCGTAATCAATGGTGCTTTTTAATGGTTTATGAATATGTAATAGGGAACATTTTCCGTCTATATCCTCAAGATTCAGGGTTGGTGGAAGACATTGATCCTTCAAAGCCATAATGGAAAAGATAGCTTCTATGGCTCCAGCACCAGAGATTAAATGACCGGTGGAGGCCTTTGTAGAACTTATAGGAATATTCATGGTATCTTCACCAAACACTCTGGTTACAGCTGCGGATTCTGAGGAATCATTGTCACGTGTTGAGGTTCCATGAGCATTGATATACCCAATCTGTTTTTTGTTGATTCCAGCCTCAGCCAAGGCAATTTCCATAGCTTGTGCAAGATTCTCGCCATTGGGAGGCGTATCCAGAATACTATAGCCGGAAATGGCATTACCAAACCCCACAACTTCAGCATAGATTTTAGCTTTCCTATCCAAAGCATGTTTCTTTTCTTCAAGAATCAACATGCCTGCACCTTCTCCCAGAACAAAACCGCTTCTGTCTTTATTAAAGGGTCTGCTTCCCTTTGATGGTTTTTCATTGTATTCGCTTGTTACAGCTCCCAACATACAAAACCCCATTAAATCAATCTCCGTTATCATGGCATCGCACCCTCCTGCCAGCACAACCGTATTTTCTCCCGCTTTGATGCTTTCATAAGCCATGCCAATTGCCTGAGTGCCTGATGCACATGCTGTAGTAATGGAGTAACAGCCGCCGTATAGTTTAAATTCCTTGGCTATTGTTTCTGCGGCAGCTGAATATCTGCTTTTATCAAACTGGCGGTCACTGTTTAAGTTTCTTAAAGTTAACTCTTTTAAATTTCGGGCCTTAAACTCTCCTGAAAACTCATCAAGCCCGGTTCTTGCTCCTGAATTGCCAAGAAAAACAGCCATCTCATCAAGTATATCTGCATCATTGATCACATTCCCATCCTCAAGCGCTTCTTTTGATGCAGCCAGTCCAAAATATGTGCCTCTGCTATATGGCAAATCAGTATGATAAGTCTCATCCTTTACCTGTCCAGCAATTTTACAGGAGAATCCTTTCGTATCAAATAATGTGATTCGCTCTATCCCCGACTGTTCCTCTAATAAATTCCTCCAGGATTGCTCCACATTATTGCCAATCGGTGTAATCATACCCATTCCCGTAACGACTACTTTTCTATCTTCCTTTGCTATCATAGTTTCGCCTTTCTAAAAAAGGGATGTCATATTCCAACATCCCCTCTTTTTTGAGTTAAGTACTTTATATACTTTTTGGTTATTTCCGGATCCTCTAACTCCCAGGTATCAACCAGCTTTAATATGGCATTCTTTAAAGTCACACATAACTTATCTTTTTTATAAACTTCTCCACGAATGGTAGCGTACTCTGCATTATAATCCTCAATGGTGATGGTAATGATCAACTGTTCGCCCGGAGAGGCATGCTCGTATATCTGGTATCCTTCTGCCGTTACTATGGTTGGTCTTAATTTTTGACCGGATGATATAACAATCAGCCATGCGGCACACTGGAACATACTCTCCAGCAAAAGGGTATCATCCATGTAATGATTCTCATTTATAAATTCCGGGTTTCCATAAGTGACATTTTTTAATGCTGAAGCTTCTTTCCACTCCGTAAAGGAGATTAATTTATCAATCAGATGAAACCGCATGTTACACTTCTCCAGCCGGGGTTTCATTAAAAATTTTCATAATATATTTAATATCAATCAGCCTTAATACTTCTTTTGACGTAATATTTTCAGCCTGAATATTGTCATCTCCAATCGCAGCCTTTATTTTTTCTACTCCCTCCCTGGTAATATATCCTGCCTCATCTATAAATTCATCTTCTGTCAGGCCACCTCTTACATCTTTTTGAATCACCTGCATCGTTACCTTTTTACCAGTCTGACGGCTTAACTTAAACAAAATATCCAGCAAATCCAAAGACTCTGCATCCAGATCAACAACAGGTCTTGTTATTTCACTGATTTCCTCCTTCTCAACATCAAGTACCTCTGCAACCGTCTCCTGTACCATGTCAAATAATTCCTTGTTCTCCATCGCTTTATCCACCTTTCTTATTAACTGACTGGAAGTGTTCTTCCCAGACCACCGCCAACCAGTATATTTTCACCAGTAATGTAACTTGCTTTCTCAGAAATTAAAAATCCCATTAAATCTGCAACATTTTCAGCAGAGCCAAATTCCTTGCAGGGAATTAATTTTTTAACACTTTTCCCAATTTGTTTTTGAGCCCCTTTTGACATCTGGGTATCAATCATTCCTGGACTTATACAATTGACCCGTATTCCAAAGCGTGCCACCTCTGAAGCAAGTGATTGTGTAAATCCGATCATAGCGCTTTTAGAGGCACAATAGTCTTCCATTCCGGGAATGCCAAAGGTACCCAGGATAGAAGATACATTGATTATCACTCCCTCATACTGCTCCAGCATAATTGGGACCACTGCTCTGCAGGAATAAAATATGCTGAACAGATTCGTTTCCAAAACAGTTGTCCATTCATCGATACTTTTGTTCACAAAAAGACTTTCTCCTGAAATTCCTGCACAATTAATTAAAACATCAACTCTGCCACATTCCTTTTTCACCCTGTCTATTAACAATTCCACCTCTTCATGATTGCGGATATTACAGGGAATGCCATGAAGATAACCGGGAAATGCCTGCTCTAATGCAATGGCAGTATCCTTATTTTTCAGGTAAGTAAAATAGGTTTGATAGTCTTCTCCTACAAGCCGCTTACATATTTCACTTCCAATGGCACCGGAACCTCCAATTACGACTGCTGCCTTATTCATAATTCACCTCTTCCCTATGATTGCTCCTGCTTGTTTAAAATTTGATTTAGTAAGACTTTGTCTTCCTCATCTTCATAGGAATAAACTTTCCCCTTACCCAGGCTTCTTTTCATCATGCCTTTTAAAATGCTCTTTGGGCCTAAGTCTATGTAAACATCTACTCCCTCCCCTTCCAGATATTTTATGGTTTCATGCCACCGGACAGTGGAAACCATCTGTTTTGACAACAGACTATAAATATCTCCTCGATACGGAAGACTGCTGACATTTGAAATCACTTCACAATTGGGAGTTGAAAAGTTTATGTTTGATAATAAGGATGAGAACTCGCTAGATGCCATATCCATATAACTGCTGTGAAATGCAGCACCAACATTCAATCTGGTCGTTAATATACCATTCGATTCCAATGTCTTTTCTATTATATTTAAGGTATCCGAGTCACCAGACAATACGATTTGATTTGCTGAATTGTAATTAGATATACTGATTTTAGAATGATGCTGTTCCATAAATTCGTTGCATATAAGATTTACATTATCATAGCTTGCTTTTACTGCAAGCATTCCGCCCTGGGATTTATCTGCCTCTACCTGCATGAGTCTTCCTCTTTCAAGTACTAATTCCAGGGATTCTTCAAAAGATAATGCCCCTGATGCTGCAAGCGCAGTAAATTCGCCAAGGCTGTGACCAGCCATGTATGCAGGCCTGATATTAAATTCATTTAAAAAAGCAAGATAGTTTATGTAACTGACCACAAATATGGCTATCTGAGCATGATCCGTTCTCGTCAGATATTCCAAATCGCTTTCGCAGCTCAACTTGTAAAGGTCCAATGCAAAGCGATTACTGATATCCTGGTAAATCTTTTTTACCCAATCGAACTTTTCATAGAGTCCTTTTCCCATAGAAACATATTGAGCACCCTGTCCCGGAAATAACATTGCAAACTTCATGATCCATATCCTCCTTTCTCTCTCACAGAGTATTCCTTACCGAATACTTCAAATCCTGTTCTTTTATTTGATAGATTATTTTATCTGTTATGGATTAAAGCATAAAAATGAACAAATTTAAAAAAATGTCCACTTTCTGTCGTTTTTTGTCCACTTTAATTACACATAAATATTTGTTATTTTTATTTATATTAAGTCTTCATTGTTTTTTTATCATTATTGCATGTTTTAGTTGACAAATATTATTCGTTTTGATACAATTACAAAAACCGACCAGCGGTCTTTTTTAGAGGTAAAAATAGATGTCAAGAATAGTCAAAGCCAGCATTACAAAACAGAAGATCACAACAACAGCCACCGTCCTGTTTTCCCAAAAGGGATTTGAAAACACGACCATGATGGATATTATGAAATCTACCGGATTATCTAAGGGCGCTTTATACCATCACTTTAACAGCAAGCAGGAAATTATGGAATATATCATTGCTCAAAGAAAAGAGGCTATAAAAATTTTGTTTGAGAGATTAGTTGAGAACAGGGATTTGAATTCCGTAGAAAAAATTGACCTGCTTGTAAGAGAATTACAGAGGGATGACACTCTTTTTAATCTAACCCAAAATCATTGGGCGGAAAAGGTTCCTTATGCTTTATTGGATACCTTAAGAAATTCCATCAATGTTTTAAGTAAATACGTGGAAGAGATAATTCGTCAGGGAAACGCGTCCTCGGAATTTAACTGCAGGTATCCCAAAGAGGTGGCAGAAATATTTATACTTCTATTTGATATTTGGCTGGATCCTATCATCGTCAACAGCACATATATTGAAGTATATCATAGAATCCAGTTTATTGTGACAATGCTGCAAAAATTCGAGACACCTCTCATTAGTGAGACCAGTGAAAAAATAATAAAAGAAAGGTTAAAAGAATATTATGAACAGTAAAAAGAAAATCCTAATGGTCAACCTGCCCTTTTCCGGTCATACCAACCCCACCCTTGGACTCGCAAAAGTCATAATCAGCTTAGGGCATGAAGTCACCTATGTACAGGCTCCTGACTGGAAGACAAAGGTGGAAAAAACAGGGGCTCACTTTATCCCCTATGATGATTATCCTGAAACATTATCCCCCTCTCAAAAAGAGCTGAAAAGCTGGGGCTCTGCTTATCAAACAGTGAAACGAATTGGCCGTGATTATGATTGTCTTATTTATGAAATGTTATTTTTACCTGGCAAGTCTCTGGCTGATGAACTGGGAATCCCGGCATTCCGGCTGTTTTCCACCTTCTCCTTAAATGAGCACGTTCTCCATTATTTTGGTCAAACAGGGGGATGGTATATGACCTGTATTTTCCGGCATCCTTTTTTATGCAGCCTGCTTTCTAGGAGACTTCAAAAAAAGTTTCATCTGCGCTATAACAGCATTGCAAAAGAAATGGTCGACAATGCTCCCCCTTTAAACTTCACCTACACAATCAAAGAATTTCAAATTTTTTCTGAAGAATTTGATCCATTTCATTATAAATACATAGGAGCAGCAATCAGTGACAGGCCGATTGATCCATCCTTTCATTTCCCCGAGCTGCGCTCTCCCTTAATTTATATCTCTCTAGGCACACTTTTAAATAATTCCACATCCTTTTTTAAAAAATGTATTCAGGCATTCAAGGATAAACCTGTGACTGTAATTATATCAATCGGATCGCTTGTGAAAGCAGAAAAGCTAGGTTCCATCCCTGATAACATTTTTATCTATCCCTTTGTACCCCAGTTAGAAATTTTAAAACAAACAAGTGTATTTATCACACATGGCGGAATGAATAGTGTCAACGAATCGATTTATTATGGAGTTCCTATGCTTGTAATCCCAGTGGGAAACGACCAGCCTGCAGTGGCAAAACAAATAGAGACCCTGCACATGGGGAAAACACTGTCAAAAAAACATCTGACTCCTGAAATCCTGGCAGATAATGCATTGCGTATATTAAATGATGATTCCTATCAAAAAAGCATTCAAATCTATCAAAAAAGCATGCTTCATGCCGGTGGCAACAATCAGATCGCAGAAGAAATCCTGGAATATTTAGGTTGATACACTTTTAAGCAAGCTTATTAGTTAAATGCCAAAACCGCAGTATTTTCATTATTGATTTTCGTTCAAAGATAAAAAGGGCTTATATATAAACGATGGTTTCAATGAAAAACTGCGGTCCATGCATTGTGATTTAATTTCTAAGAATCTTTTCTATTGATTTCCCTTTTGCCAGCTCGTCCACCAGTTTGTCAAGCCACCTGATTTTCTGCATGAGCGGGTCTTTAATCTCCTCAACACGATGACCACAAATCACACCTGTGATTTTGACTGCATTGGGGTTTATCTGAGGGGCTTCCAAAAAGAAGGTTTCGTAACTAATATCCTTTTCAATTTGTGCCTGCAAGCTGGAAATCTCATAGCCCGTCAGCCAGCAAATCACGGCATCAACTTCTGATTTGGTACGCCCTTTTCGCTCTGCCTTTTTAACAAGCAACGGATAGACAGAGGAAAACGCCATTTGATATACACGCTCATTTGTCATGATGTTACTCTCCCTTTCTCTTTCTGCTTAACATATCCTTAATTAATGATTTCCCCTTTGCTATTAGCCAGCTTTTCACGCCATTGACGCACTTGCTCCGGGGTCTGCTTTAACCATTCTGTTTCTTCTCCTACAATCCTAAGAGGCTCTGATGAGCGGTAAGAACGTGTCAAATTGCCAGGGAATTTCTTATCTGTAACATTAGGGTCATTTTCAAATTCCCCGGTTGGTTCCACGATATAAATTCGTTCTCTTCCCTCTCCTTTTGCTAAGGAAGCTGCAAGCCCTGCTCCATTTAAAAGAGCAGTAAAATAGATATGGTTCATCTTTAATTCGGGTTTATAATTGGATTCTCCTCCTGGTGTCAATAAATCACCGACCTGTAAATCTGCTTTTGTTCCATGATAAAAGGGACCTTTATCAGTGGGGGGAGCCTCATGCACTTTTGATAGCTGCTCATTCATTTTTGCCTTATCTAAATCGCCCATATCCTCATAGCATTTTGCAATGTTTTGATATAATGCCGGGAAGGCACTTTTAGCGCTTTCATCCTTCCATTTTAAGGCGAACTGCAAAGATGTTTCAAACCATTTCAATTTCTCTAAATTATCCAATTGGTGCCTGGCTACATAATACGCTGAAATAAATCGTTCAAAGTCATTGGTTGCTTCACTCCATGCTTTACGAAAGGATTCACCTGCTTCTTTGAGTTTACCGTTGTCTTCCATACCCATTCCTATCATACATAATTTAACAATGTTATTGCTTGGATCAAATTGGATCTTCATTTTATCATACCTCTCTTCTTATATTCTGTACATGATTGCCTTCTGTTATTTGACCTTTCGTTAATTTCATTTTCATATCACTTGGTTTAGCTGTAAGCAATCATTCCTGTCATGATTGATTTACAACTGTTTTATATTAACAAATATGGGATGTTTTAATGCTTATCTGTTATTTTCGTCATAAATAAAACCTTCAAACTGAGTTATATTATTATACATCAGTTTGAAGGTCTTCACAAACATTTAATCCTCTAAGACACCCTATATCAAATAACCTTTCTGGGGGGCCTAACTATTCATCCCTCTAAAATTGTATATCATTTACATACATTGATGTTACCGGATATGCAAAAAACAAATTAATCTTTGGTGTAAAAGTTGTATTTTTATTATATTTATAAATTACTTGCCAGCTGCTTTTTAGCGGCATATTCAATGAAACAAGGCCGTTCTTATCCCATGAATAGTTGTTCAAAGAAACCGTACTGCTTTTCGATAGATTTTTTACTGTAATTCCATTGACAGAAGTGCTTTTTACCCCACTCATTGATATGGTGTATACGACGGAACCTTCCGGTATCGTATCCTTTGACCGCAAATCAAAGGGCACTGTAACATCCCTGCCACTCATATTGATACTTCCTAATGAGACAGTACAGCTTGCGACTGAATAAGTAGGTCCGCCAACCAATAATATATAGCTTGAAGATGCAGATGTCATACCTTTGACTTTAACATAATAAAATCCGTTTGAGGATACGTTAAAAGGATATCCGATTGGAAATAACCGACTCTTAATATATGTACCTGAAGTTACTAAATTACCATCAGAATTATATATTTCATAATCAAATGGATTATCGTTACAGGTAACGTATTGTATCCCAGCATTTAAATAAACCTTATACCAGTCTTCATCTGTTTTACTTGTATTTCCCTTTACTACATATTGGTTCGGTCTGCTGCCGCTGGCAACCTGGGCAGCTGTCTCATAATTCGCCTGGATAAGTTGTGCCGTTTCCATACTATCATTCGGCTCTGTTTCATTTACAGTTTGTGCTTTCGCAGTGAAACCACTTACCCATAGCATACAGCTGACCATAGCAACTGTAGTTAATACTTTAAAGCTTTTGGTTTTCCTTATCATTGAACCAACCTCCACATTTTAATACTGTAAGATATTTAATTTGGACAATCTTTCAATAACTCACCTTATCATTTTATGCGATGGCGGGGACATTTATGTCATTTCATATCTTCTTCCTTGATCTCTCATCCCAGGATGGATATATTTCCATATCATAGCGATATGCAGGTACATGGTCCGTCACATAATAACCTGTTTCCTCGTAAAATGGCTGATCTCCACCAGTCATGCCTTTGCAATCCGGATATTTTTCCATAACACGATTGGAAGCCTCATTTAATAACGCAGTCGCCAATCCTTTTCTCCGTTCCCAAAAAGCAACTCCCAGTGGTTCTAATTCACTATAGGGCATTCTCTTATCATACCATATGATTGCCATAGCTACAGGTCTGTTTTGAGGATCTAAAATGCAAAGATCCAGGTATGGATCATAATGCTTTTCTTTGCGCATTTCAAAAAATGCTTTTGCACAATCCGGCACCTCACGAATGCTATAGTTAAATGATGCCATATGTACATTTGCTAAATAAAATGCAGGTGTTTCGTTTCCATCAGCAAATCGATATCCCTCTGGAAGCTTAACAGGATATGGATACGGATCAAATGTACGAATGCGTATCCGCTCTCCCCACTCTTCTTTTACAAAACCTTCCTCTAAAATCAGCTTTGACAGAGTAACGTTCCACTCTGGAATCAGGATACGAACAAAACGTTTGATTTTATTCTTATCTTCCACACATGACATGGTTGTTTTGGCAAAATGAATCATATCATTTAGCAGTTCTTTATCCTGGGCAAACTTCTTCTCTCTAAATAGAAAAAAGACGGTTCCATCATCATTGCCTTCATTCATTGCACAGGCAAAGATGGTATTATCAAGAAAATACACGCCAACGGTTCGCTCCCACACATTTGAATAACGTAAAAAAGATGGGTGCAATCCATTGGTAAATTCCAGTCGGCTCAGACCAAAAGTGGGATTCTCCCATTGATATGAATTTAAAATCAACTCCTCAATATCGTCAAAATATTCTTTCTTATAAAAATCAAACCTGTATTTCATTATCATATCCCCCTTAAACAAATTCCAATACAAATTTTACTTATTCCTTTCACACATTGTATCATATATCACTGCCTTTCTTTAAAAATAATTTGTGATATTAAATCAAGTACGATCAACATTATATATGATACCACTTGCCATTTCTCGTAAAATCGGTTATTTTAAACCGATGTGGAGTATTTTCAGGAGACGCAATACTAATTACGATAAAGGAGATTAATAATGGGAAAAATAATATTCATAGATGTAGACGGAACATTGGTGGATTACGAAAACAATCTACCTCAGTCAGCTGTAGAAGCGATCCGAAGAGCCAGAGAAAATGGTCATAAGGTTTATATAAGTACAGGCCGCAGCAAAGCAGAAGTATATCAGGATATCTGGGATATAGGCCTGGATGGTATGATCGGCGGAAATGGAAGCTATGTGGAAGATCATGGTCATGTCATAATGCATCAGATGATTACAAAGGAACAATGCAAAAATATTGTGGATTGGTTACATCTTCGGGGACTTGAATTCTATTTAGAAAGTAACAATGGACTTTTTGCTAGTGAAGCATTTGAAACCAGAGCAGAGGTGACGATTCAGGAATATTCCAAAAGAAAAGGAAAAGAAGACACAAATCACTTGACCGTTCGGGATGTCTTCCCTGATATGATATTCGGCGGAGAACTTTATCGCAGTGATGTTAATAAAGTCAGTTACGTTTTGGACTCCTATCAAGATTTCCTGGATACGAAAGAACATTTTCCTGACTTGGAATCAGGCACATGGGGCGGGAAGGGGGAAGAAGCTCTGTTTGGAGATTTGAGCACAAAAGGGATCAGTAAAGCCAATGCAATCAAGCATTTACTAACCTTTTTACAGGCTGATCTTTCAGACACGATAGCTTTTGGCGACGCAAAGATAGATATACCAATGCTACAATACTGCTCTTATGGCGTTGCAATGGGCAGCGGAGGAAATGAAATTAAAGAAATGGCTGATTATATTACGGATGATGTAGATCAGGATGGACTGTATCAGGCATTTATCAAGTTGAAATTGATTTAAGAGACCAGATTGCTCGATAGAAAGGACCCGCTGCGGCAAAAAGCACCTCAAATGTGGACTGAACGAAAGCAGACATTTGAGGTGCTGGCTTGAGAAGAATTGTAATAAATCTTTTTTAAGAAATTTCTCTTTTCAAACATATGGCAGCTGCCATTTCCTTCACTTTTGGATATTTACTATTGCGTGCCTCTGAAATAGCTGAAATATATGTTTGATCAAAATGATTATTCATGTAATTTAGTACGTTTACTTGCCATTTCCATAGCTCATCAGGGGCAAGGTAAAAGAATTTAGGTTGAATTTTCTCCTTATAGATCTCCTCATCTATGTTTAATATGTTTTCTATCGTTACTACGTCTGCTAGTTCTTCTAACTTAGGGAATTTTTCGGTGCCTCCCCATGTTCCATGATTCATGGGACAAACATCCTGACAAATATCACAGCCGTAAATCCAATCCCCAAACTCTGCAGCCAAAGGCTCATTTAATAGATCTCTTCCCCCAAATGTTGTTAGAAAAGAGACACATTTTAAAGGATTCATGGCATACGCTTCGCAAAGCGATTGGGTCGGACAGGCTTTCATGCAGCGGTCACAGTTTGGAGGACAAGGTTTCAGCTTCGTCTCTTCAATCAGCTCCATTTCACAATCCACTAGAAATGCTTCCAAACCAATCCATGAGCCTGATTCTGTATAGAAAAAGTTATTACGTCGAATGATTCCTAACCCAGCCTGTAAAGCAGCCCAACGCACCCCAACGATTCCAAACTTTCGGTTGACCGCTGTACGCATTCCCAACTCCTGCATATATTGTTCCAGCAGAATGCTGTTTTGAAATTCCGTTGTACTTTCATTCACACGGGTATCCATTAAATAATGTTTTGCAATGTGTCCGTTCAATGATTCTGGCACCTCGTATTTAGAATATGGTTTTACCAGAATCACGATTGATTTTGCCCAAGGATACTCCTCTTTGAATTTTAAAAGGCGCTCCTGACCTTGATAAAAGGGTTGGGACCCTGGTATCTTTTGTGTCCGTTCATGAAACTTTTCTTCGTATCCAGACATCATTTCCACCGGGATGATACCGCATTTTTCATAACCAAGCTCAAGAGCCTTTTTATGTATTAACTGTGCTTTTTTATCCATTTTAGATTTATATCCTCCCCTATTCTATTTTACCCATATCAAACTTCATTTGTAATCATCATAGTTTCCAGCTTCTATAAGAAATGCTTAATTGCATTTATTCTTTCTTAGTGATATGATATCATTCATATATGATTCATTCAAATTGATATATTTGTATTTATAATTCAATATAATTGAACTATTAGTGAGGTGACTACTTTGGACTTTAAATATCTTTATACCTTTAAAACAATTGTAGAAGAAGGCAGTTTCATAAAGGCCGCAGCAAAACTTAATTATACCCAATCTACTATTACATTTCAGATGGGACAGATGGAGCAGGAATTATCAACGAAATTGTTTGAAAAAATCGGCAGGCGCATGATGCTTACAAAAGCTGGAAAGCAGCTCGTACCATATGTAAATGATGTTCTTACATCCGTCAATAAAATGCGTTACTTTGAAAATGATCTTGCAGAATGTCAGGGAGATTTGCAGATAGGTATTGCAGAAACCCAGTTATGCTATAAAATGCCGCCAATTCTCAAGGAATTTCATCAGCAGGCTCCCAATGCCCGTTTATTTCTGCGTTCCATGAATTGCTACGATATTCGTGATGAGCTTATCAATGGAACTCTGGATATTGGGGTATTTTACGAAAATGTAAGTGGATATGGATCCAATTTGATCACTATCCCAATGGGGACCTTTCCAATCATATTAGTGGCTTCCCCTGAAACAAAAAATCGTTATCCGGATTTTATAACACCCGATCAGAAAATTCCAATTTCATTTATAATTAATGAACCTAATAGCATTTTCAGACAACTTTTCGAACGATACATACGTGAAAAATCTATTCTTTTAGATCACACCATAGAATTATGGAGTATCCCTACGATTAAAAATCTGGTTAAGAGCTCTGTCGGTATCTCGTTTCTGCCCAAATTTTCCGTACAGGAGGAACTTGACCGCGGAGAACTGGTGGAGATACCCACAGATTTATTCAATGTACAGGTTTCTGCTGTCTGCGGTTATCATAAAAACAAATGGATCAGTCCACTGATGCAGGCTTTTATAGATCTTTGTACGGCAAAATAATTGTTATATAAGAAATAGCAGCCTGGACATAATGTCATGTGACCGGGCTGCCTTATCTTAATGCTCAAACTTAAATTTTGATATAATCTATGGCTTACGTCTAATAAGAATCCCATTACTTGCCGTAGAAGGAAGCTCCACACTTCTTATATCTACAAATCCAATTTTTGTCAACCACTCCGTATATTCGTAGGGGAATGCAATCACTTGGATTAATTGTCAATTATTTTATTTCAATCTTTTGAAATATTCATTTTTTATGTACTTTATCTATAGTTTTCCAACTTCTTTTTATTAAGATTTGTATTCGCTATATTTATGGCATTTTTTTTAAAAGTATGTTATAATATTACTAAATTTTTACTAAAGGAGAAAATGCATGAAAAAGTTTTTGGTTGTATTAATGACAGCTACATTTGCTCTAAGCAGCACAATTGTTTCACTCGCAGGGGAATGGAAACAAACAGGACACGGTTGGTGGTATGATAACGGCAACGGAAGTTATACTATCAATAATTGGCAGAAAGTAGATAACAAATGGTATCATTTCAATCAAGACGGTTATATGAGTACTGGTTGGGTTTCTATAAGTGGAAAATGGTATTATTGTAATGCAAATGGGGAAATGGCTCGTGACGTATGGATCGATGGAAAATACTATGTAGGTTCAGATGGAGCAATGTATGTAAATACTACAACTCCTGACGGAAAAAAAGTGGATCAAACCGGATTGATTATAAATAATAATAGCACCAATTCCGAATACAGTGAATTTATTGGTACATTTAGTGATGGTTCTTATGATGAAACAGGAAAATTTGAATGGTTCGAGGAACTTACAATTACTAAAATTGAAAATGGAAAGATATATGGAAACTATAATCCTCTTTCCAATTTTTACACTATAAATGGTGACTTTAGTAATGGCGTTGCTATCACAAATAATATATTTACAATAACTGTCAATTTAATAGATCATACTAATAATGATAGAAAAAGTACCTATACTGCTACCTTTGAATTAGGTAAAAGAGATGGAAAGCCTGTATTACTTCCAGATGATAACAACAGCGGTAGTTTGGTAATCTATAATAAGGTAAGATAATTTAACTCAACAAATAACTAAGGCCAGATGAAAAGAATCCTCTTCTCATCTGGCCTTTCATAAATTTTAATGATACATGAAGCCGATAAAGAGCCGGCTTTTTTACGTATAGGTTATTCTAATGATTGCAGGGATATCACTAAACATTAGCATCTGTAGCAAAAGCTTCTGAGCCCATCGGAGAAATAGTGACATAAAGGCGCAGCACATCGTCGCCTATATTTATGACCTGCAAGCTTTCCTGACCATCAACCTGCATTAATTCACCTACCTGTAAAGAGGTCTCTTTACCGTCCGTGACAACCTTAGCATTGCCCTCCATGACCTGTAAGAATAGAGTTGATTCCATATGGGTGTGTCCTGGTAGTATTTCTCCTTTTGCTATGTTTAGAACAAAGGCAATCACATCATTGCTTTTGTATAGCATTCTTTTTGCTATTTTTCCTTCTGGCTCATGAAAATAATCATTAAAAACATATTTGTTCATAGGTAAATCCTCCTTTAACTTAAGTTTATTTTTTAGAGTATTCCAACTATAGTATACAATAAATAACTTACTTCATGCAAATAAAAACATTTCACAAATTATATCTGAGTTAGGTTTAATATTATTCACACATCACGGGGCGTTCTCGGCTTTTTCTATTAATAAATGTTGAATGACGATATTCATATAGGAATGTATAAATAACTTAACAAAATACATATATCTTTCCTTTATTATACAATGGACTTGTGTCAATAACGTAGACACAAGTCCAATATAAAATATTATTCAATTTATTAATGATGCCATTTTACTATTACCTCTGACAATTGGAGTAAAGCAGAAGTCTCTCATCAAATTTAAATTTAGTCAGGCATTTATATGGTTTCTCGTATATCTGCCGTCTTGGACAGCGCCCCAGACAAATCGGCAGCAAGGAACAAGTCTTACAGTCCGTAATATTCCATGGATCAAATCCCTGGTATTCATTTGGCTGATATTCATCCATGTGATCCAGTGTTGCTTTTACATCCGGACCTTGCCCAGTCTCTGGCACACAATGGTAGATATTACCGGATGGGTCAATCGAGTAGCTGTTTTCCGTAACAGTAGCGCAGGGGTATAGCTGTGGCATCGGATAGCTGTAGACGGTAAATCCCTGTTTAAATATATATTCTTTAAAATCCAGATCAAATTCCAGGTATTCTTCGGTAGTTAAACAAGAGTGAGGAATACAATCTACAATGCCGTTTTTACCCTCTAAAAGTCCCAACCTTAAATCGATCCGATCATCAACTAAATCATGTTTTTTCAACTCATCAACGACATAATAAGCCTCTTTATAGTTATCCCGGTCAATATTAATTCTAACACAAAGATGTTTTAACTGCTTTATCAGATATGGAATTTGAGTATAAATTCTGTCATAAAATTGAATTCCTTTTTCAAGGGAAATTCCTTTATGCCTTGCAAAGGTTTCTGGAGTTCCATCTAATGTTATCTGCATATTCGTAATATGTAAGTGCTTTAATCGGCTGATATTATCAAGATTAAGCAAAGAGCCGTTAGTAATGATACCTGCATCATACATAGCATTTTTTTCATTACATATTTGCTGAAAATGCTTTGTTAAATTTTCTATCGTCTGAAAAGCCATATAAGGCTCTCCGCCAAACCATTGAACCTCCAATAGTCCCCCTTTCACTAATTTATCTTTGACAAGTCCTATTAACTTTTCCTGAGTGCCAGCAGACATGTCATTGCCTTTTACAGCGTTTTTCTCAAAACAGTAAGAGCAGGAAAAATTACATCTCATAGTCGGTGATAGTACCAAGACCAGACGTTTATTATTATGGATATTTTCTAAGTATTTCTGATGCTCCGCTTCTATTTCATCAAAATCTGCAGGTACTAGAAATGCTTGTGACGCAAGAAGCTCTATCAATTCTTTCTGACTGGCAGTCCCTGTTTCTTTCACCGAATCAAAAATTTCCTGTATTACAGTAAATTGTTTTGGTGTGAATTTTAATAATTTTCCGTTAATGCTTGAAAATAGAAGTACATTATCCTTTACCTTATAAATACTGGTAAAGGCAGAGCATTTCCATGTTATCTGGTCACTGATTGTCATTTTACATACCCCCCTTTTGTTAATTTAACCTTAACCCAAGTTTCATTTGTTTGTAGCAGTTTGGAGGAGCGTCATATACAGTGCCATACGAAAAGAATGCATTACGATAACAATACCCCTTTTCCCAGTGACAGGGTTCAAATTCGTCACAGGTCTCACAGATGGTATTCTTAAATTTATCTCTTGGGGGATAAATAAAATCAAGCATTTCTTTTCCGTTCCATACTTCCATGATAGTTTGGCGGTTTAAGTCTCCTACGTAATAGGATTCTTCCTGTTTCATTTGCTCACAAAGAATGGCTCGCCCATTGGGAGCTATACCAAGCATAGTCCAACCACCCCCACAGCCGGAACGGTTTGTCCACACCTGCTTTTTAAGATCCAGTGACCAGTTACCGCCTAAATCCATTTGATTTAGATCATCACTGATATCGATATCAGGGAACTGGGAATGAATTTTCTCAAGTTGGATTTTAGCCTCATTAATTGCTTCTTCATTCATAAAATATTCATCCTTATGCCTAAAGAAGGATCGGGCATACTTTACAAATTGAAATCGCCTTGCACCTCTTGCATAGAAAAATTCAACTATTTTATACATTTGGTCAACATTATAAGGCATAAGGACCCCCTTAACCTTGGGTGAAATGCCTACTTCCATAAAATTATCAAAGGTTTCCGTTATATTTTTTTTGAAATTGGGATTTCCTGTAATTACCTTCACTTTTTCATCATCCCATGCATCTACGCTTAGCTGAACTTTCCGCTCACCCACGTACCTGACTTTATTCTTAAAACCAGCATCCATTAAACGTCTAACATGCTCTTTTGTAAAATGGCCTTTAGTGGATAACAAAAATAGAATGTCATTTTTTACTAATTCCTCTAAGAAATCAATGCCGTCTTTTCTGGCTATCACATCCCCTCCATCAAGGGAAATAAGCTTAATATCCAATGCCTTCATTTGCTGTATAATCTTTTTCCAATTCTCCAGGGACATTTCTGGTTCTCTTTTTCTGTGAGCATAACAATAAATACAGTTAGTCTGACATTGGTCCGTAAAAAAAGCCATGAGGCAGATAGGCGTCTTAAGACGTTTTTTATTTCTAATATCCGAAGAACGATCTCGAAATTTATCTGCGGAAACAATAAATTCTCTTGGATCATAACTACATGATTGAGTAATTGGTTCATCGGACATAAGATAAAGTCCATCTTTTCCAATACCTGATTGTGTCGGATATTTCCGAATGGTAGTATCCAGACTCGTTAAAAGGTCTTCTAGATCCTGCTCACAATTGGGGAAATATTGATTAAAATCTGCTTTAACATCTGAAAATTTACGGGTTCCATCTAACAAGGAAAGAACAAAACCATAAAAAGGGTTGATCGTAATGAATTTTGATTCTATAAAATCCAAGGGATAGAGAATAATTTGATCCTCGTCTTTTTTTAAAATAAAATCATTTCTTATTGCAACATATTCTTTAAAACGGATCGGTGATGTTTCCTGTACCATAATTTCCTCCTAAGGATATTTATTAAGCATTGATTTTTCATCATCATGCGGACATTTCATTGCATTTAATTATATTAACATGTGGCTCTACTAGCTCATACATCAATGAAGTAGCCATAAGCAGAAAACGACTTATTGTAAGAATAAGTCGTTTTCCTTGCTGTAAGTACTATTACACACAAATCATGCAAGTGCAGGCAATGCATGTAGGGCAGGATGCTGAAAATGAATCACTGTCATTATCTGCCATAAGGTTTGAATCAACTTTGTTGCATACAAGAAGATCTTTTACTTCCTGTACCAAATCAGTACTATGTTCCTGTTTCATCATGTAATCACTTCCTTTCCTAAAATCTTAATTAAATGCATCGTATAGAATCTGATATAAATCAGGAATACTTATGCATGAAATTAGCTAATAGAGCCAGATTTAAGTGATTGAAGAATCAACCTGCCGTCTTATTTCATCGGCAAACACGTTATAATAAAAGAAATCTTCATTCTGCCGTTGTGAGCCTGATTCAATATAATATAATTCATCCTTTACATAATAGAAGGTGATATCGGGGAAAATATTTCTCCAATGGGATTTTAATACCTCAACATTGGTTTTCTCCGTTGCTAGCAGACCCCTTTTCAAAAGTGGTGAAAAGGTATTCCAATCTGCATCATCTATTTGATCCTTTCCTCTTATACTAAGAAGATAATTTAATATTTCTCTTGCAGCAATTAAATATTCCTCCGTATTACTTCTTGTATAACGATAGGAGTACGGATAACTTTCAGTTTCTGAGTTTTTTAGTAGCATACTAAAGGTGATATTACTGTCATCTGCAGCAGTCAATAAATTGGCGTGTCCAATATGGGGCAATGAGGCACTAACCTGTGGTTTATAAGAAGTTGTTTTATCAGAATTGTCGTTATTATCTAAACACTGTATTATGTACGAGGTATTTTCCCACCCATTAAAACCAGAAAAAAGTTGATGTGCGTATGAATCGGCGAAAGTATGTATTAAAATAGATATTTTTATTAAAGTACTGTGAGCAGGTAATAGGAGATATTCTTTCCGGGCATTCTTTAATAAGTCCTGTAATAATGATGGAGTATCCATCTTTACAGGTCTAGTACGGTAATTTTTCCTGTTACTTTTATCAATATTTGTTAGCGGTTTTTCCGTAATAAAGTGAAACGGAATCAACATGCTCTTTTGCAACCTTGCATTGCCTGACAAATCTACGGATTGTAATGTGTCAAAGCCTGTTCTCACATTGTTAAAACGCCAGTATTCTCCCGATTGTGTTGCAAGGTACCTGGCGAATTCGGGAACATATTGATAGTTTCTTACGCCGTCTAGTACAAAATCATCAACAAATTGTGAATATTTAGCAATTGTTTGGGCGTCATCGGTATTAAAACCAGCTTTTACTGCAAGAACTTTAACTGCAAAATAATGAAAATTTATATTCATTGATTTTCTGACCTCCATAATATTAGGTTATGTTATAGCTATCCAAAAGTCTTTTAAACTAATGGCGCATTCTTGTCAGTACATTAAGTTATCCTCATTGTAATAACTCTATTGTATTTTTTTATTTATACCGTATTTTTTTACTGTCTTTGCATTATAATATCATCTTTATCTCTCGTTGTCAACCTCTATAACTGCAAGATAATACTTTTTTAATAATTCGAGATATAGTAAAGAATAATATATTGACACAGTATCGAAATACCAATATAATGTAAGTTACACTAACAATACAAAAACATATTACTTATATGTAGCAGACGGGAGTTATTTGAAAATTATGGAAACCAAGTTACCAAAAATAAGTGAAAAAGAGAAAGAAATAATGTCTATTTTTTGGCATACTGGCAAATCTATGACTTCTTCCGCTATTGCTGAAAGCGGTAACGGATTAAGTATTAATACAGTTCAAGCAGCTATGAGAAACTTATTAAAAAAGGGGTATATAAAGGTTGATGATATTGTATATAGCGGAACTGTTCTTACAAGAAGCTATATCCCTATAATAAGTGCTGAACAATATGCCGCATACCAATTGCAAACTATGCGTGCAAATACTCTTAACTTTTCAACGTTAAATTTTATAGATCATATTGTAAAAAATGATGATACTACCATATTAGATGAATTAGAGGATATTATTAAACGCAAAAAGGAACTGGAGGACGATTAATATGTCATTCTCTCTGATTTTAACAAATAGTATGTTTTGTAGTCTTGCATCTCTACTAATATTGCCTCTTCTAAAGCGGCCAGAAATCTTATATTTTAAAAAAGGAATTCCAATCTGGACGATTACACTTTTAATTATTGGAAAGATGCTCATACCTTTTGAATTCCCTTTCACATATACACTAGCCTCAAAAAATATACTGCCTACTATCAACATGATAGGTAGTATAGACTTGATAAAAAGTATTCGTGTCGGTAGTATCCTAGTATATATTTGGATATCCATTTCAGCACTACTATTTATATTCATTATTATTAAAGATTTCAAATTAATTCATTTATTATCTATGATACCTGATACAGATAATAAAGAAATTCTTTACAAACTTCTAAACATTTGTAATCAAAAGCAAATAAAGCATAAACCTAAGGTCATTCAGTTAGATATTAACAATGGACCATTCGTTGCTGGGTTATGTAATCTTACGATTGTATTACCAACAAAATTAACCGAAAATGAAACAAATTTTATTCTTCTACATGAGCTGGAACATTGCAAGCAACATCACAACTTAATAAAAGCTTTTACAGAATTAGTAACCATCATTTACTGGTGGAATCCAATAGTTTGGTTACTACATAGAGCAATAATTAGGGCCTTAGAGACACACGCTGATACTAATGTATTACGAAATCTAAATTTAAAATCAAGCTTATGCTATTTAGAAACTCTACTAAATGTATCAAAAAGAATGCATAAAAATGAAAGCACTAATTTAGTCCTTCCATTTTCTTTAAAAGACAATATGATAGAGTACCGTATAAACATGGCATTAAAATACAAATATACTAATAAAGAAAAAAGAATTTCATTTTACTATCTTATACCACTTGTTATATCATTATGTTTTCTCATAATTTCTTTTTCATTCACTTTTGAGCCATATAATGTAAGTGCCAGAAAAATTTCAGGCACATTTACGATTCAACCTGATAATGATTACTTTGTATTACGACAAGATAAATTATATGACCTATACTTAAATGGAAAGTACGTTGCTACAATTACTAGTATTCCAGAAGATTTAAGAAACATTAACATACATAAATAAAACTGTGTGCTTTAGTTGTAAGAATTACTTAAATATAATCTAAGAAAGGAGGTATGCTTATATGAAAAAAATAGTTACATTTTATTTTATATTGTTTATATGTGTTACGATATCATCAACCATAGGTATAGATGCATTTGCATATGCCCCAGCATATGAGATAAAAACTGAAAATTATTCACCACTTTCTGATATAATAGAATGGCGATACAAAACCATCAATGGAAAACTATACAAGAGACAATATAATTGTACCAAAGATCGCTGGATAGGAAACTGGCAGTTAATTCCCTAAATAAATTTCTTTTATATAATTCATATAATCTTGATCCCTTAGCTTTTTCAGAATATATCTGATCATTCCGCTGAACTGGTAATAAATCATTTATCTCCTGCACCTTGGTGTGAACATTATATGATACTTATACATCTATTTGGTGTGCAAGTAACAGTTTGTCTTATTGGTTATTAAAACACTTATCCGATATAATTGATTTAATAAACATCATTATATTGGAGAGATGTATTTTTATTAAGATTTAGCCACCCACTTAATGGATGGCTTATACCTGAAACACTCTGTGAGCTTTACGAGTTCTACACCTCTAAACTACAAAAATAATAGCTAGAAGCCGCTTTTTTTATATAATAAATATAGATTTTGAACAAGGCTTTTTTTTAACCGAATTATTAATGCTCATCTTTGTTACTTGACGCCATAAATACCAATTTATACGCTCTGACTACCCCATATTCTTCGTTAAAAAGCTAAAAAACGAGCCTCCTCTGCGTACATTCACCCAACGCACTCACTTTATAATTTCTACAGTCATCTTATTCTCCCGCCACCATAATATCTAATTTCTTAATTTTGTCCTCATTGAGAGTGAAATGAAAGTCCAGCGGAACGGGACTACCATCAAAATCACCAGAAATAATAGCAGTCACAACTGTTTCACCACTTTTCTCTATACAATTTATGATTTCAGTCATAACATTCGCCGACCTGTTTGCTTCAAGAATATATTTACTGACTGCTTTGGGTCCATAGTATGTTTTTCCCTCATCAATCATAATTACATCCTCCGCAAAACAGCCTGAAAGAAGACCCTCATCAAAAATATCCGAAGCATAATAAAAGGCTGCTACCGGCTGCGGCAACGGAATTGCCCTGCTGTTAGAGGAAATAACATTGCAAAGCCGGGCAATTTTATCCCCATCCATGGAAAAATGAAAATCAAGAAACAATGGGTCCGGCAGACCAGCCTTATTGTAATCACCATCACATTTAGCAGTTACAACAATCTCTTTTGCAACTTGAACGGCATTAATAACTTCCAGCCTTAGATGTACACCAAAATATTCCCGTTCACACCACTCTTTAATGGCTGGTTTCCCATGATATTCATTTCCCGCATCCATTACGACAGCATGCTCTGCAAATATGGAAAGAAAGGTCTCAGGGTCGTCCGTGTTTGTTGCCTGAAAATGCATCTCAACAGCTTTAGGTAATTTATTTTTATAGTTTGTCATATTCATCTTTCTCCTTTATATGGTTCGAACAATTCCGCCATCAATGGTATGCTCCGCTCCCACTATGTAAGAGGCGCGGTCTGAAACAAGAAAAGCAACCAGTTCTGCGATTTCCTCCGGACGTGCGGTGCGCTGTTGTAATCACTGTGGCCCCAGCTTTCGTAAGACGGTTCACAATGGCCTCCCCCATTCCGCCCTTCGTACCACTGGTTACAAGAACACGCTTTCCCTGAAATTCCTTGGGATCCATCCATATAGGGTTGAACTGTTTCATTAATAGTCCTCCTTCTTGCAGTTTATAGATGCCTTTACACTCTTCCATTATATAAAATATAACCTGACAGCATCGTGTCAGGTTATATTTTATAATGTAAAGTAATTTTAATTCATTCAGAAGCGTATCACTTATATGATGTGGGCTTACCACTTCTGCATCGGCACCAAAGGAAAGGACATAGCGAATCAACCATCATGCTCAGGCAGCCAGGTTATAACTGTAAACGAGCCATCTGGATTTTTAGTAATATTTTTTTATTCGGACTCTTCATATATCCGATAAGTTAATCACTACTCCATTTTATATCATTCTTTTGCAGGGTAAATAGTATCCAAACGTAAAGGTGTTATTACCATCTTCCTTAACATTTGCATATCTGTCAAACGAATAATATTCCATTGAAATTCCTACAATGGAGTAATCTGGAACATACCCATTTGCTCTCATTATCTTCTCTGTTTTAATATGAGCTCCTTTTTCCAGATTGGATGTATTACCTTGTATCCAACCTACTCCCATCAGACAATCAGGGATATCACGATAAGAAAATCCATCTGGAACTGTAGCATTAGGGGTCGCAAATATACCAGCAATATAAACAAACTCTTTTGTCTGCTGATTATACTCACCCATCCACCCAATGGTATCTCCCAATGGAGATACTCGTTCTTGCAAAGATTGAAGAAAATCGTTTGTTCCATCGTTTAACATCTTTTTCCATAGATCTGGAACAGGATTTTTCTTTCCGACGATTACTTCTTTCCCTATAAATCTTACTGCATGAAATTTTACTGCTTCAAAGGAAATTTTGCTTGCCATATATACCCCCCACACATTCATCTTATTTTCTTTCTTATTACTGCTTTTCATCCATTCACTTTTTTGTATTTTGTAAAAATTTAAATATTTCAATTGTTTCTTCTGTCGCCTTTTGATTCTTTTGTTGCTGCCAAAAAGCCACAAACAAAAGTTCAATACACTGCATCATAAGCAGTAGTGCTTCCTTTTCATCTCTTTCTAACACAGTAATGCTTTCGTATCCATTAAGGAACTGACTAACAAATATAAGCCACTCATTCTCAACTGAAGTAAGGTCTTTCTGACCTAATAATTGTCCCACCAGAATATATGCTATGTCAAATAAACGAGCATCTTGCTTGCCCAGATCAAAATCCAGTACTCCTGTCAATGTTGCTCCTTCAAATAGCAAATTACCATAATGCAAATCACGATGAATCTGCTGTTTCGGCAGTTGGGGGTAAATGCTGCATAGTGCATCTATAGGCTTCATCCATTCTTCTTTTGTCAAGAGAGTGCTTGCGGAGAGTCCATCACTAATCCAGCCTCTTAGTTCCTTATCTAAAAAATTCTTGTCTGCCTGCACATCGGTTATTTTTATAAGTGCACAGTGTATTTTTGCAATAATAATTCCTGTTTGATAAGCAATATCTATATAGTTTTGCTAAAATACCTCACCTATATGAAAACCGCCTAGTTTCTCCATTAAAAGATAACAGCCCTCTTGAGCAGTTAGATAATTTCTACCATCCTTTAGCAATAGGATTTGAGATACAGGGACTCCCTCTGCGCGCAATGCTGAGGAAAACCTTACATTACGCTGTGCATTGACATCTGCTTTCACTAACTTTAAGATATATTTTCCTGCGATTTCCCATGTTGTTGGTGTAGTTGCAACCGGCTCTCCTTGAATATTCCAATACGTTCTGATATCTAAGGGCATAAATATACTCCTTTAAAGTTTATAAACAGTTTTTCACGTAGTCTAAGTCAGACCTCACTGCTTCTCTTATCTGTTTCTAACCATTAATTTCATTATAACCCTATTAACCACAATTTGGCAATCATCTCAATAGGCGTTGGGAAATTAATACGCTCAAACCAGGTATCATGAGCTTGCCTGTCACAAATTTAAAGTATACTCCTGTTAATACGCCGAAAAGCGCTGATAATCCGCTATTACAGAGCAAATACACATTTGATAAACTATGAATATTAGAAGGAGGTAATTGAGATGAAGAGAGTATTCATAAAAGTGATTTGTTTTGCAGTGAGTCTATTTATGGTAATAGGAGCATTTGTATGTGGTCCAATCAAAACCGTTAGCGCAATGGAAACATCTCCAAAGAAGAAAATTCTTATGGTGATTGCACCTAAGGACTTTGAAGATTGTGAAGTGGTTGAACCTACGGCTATTTTAAAGGCTAACGGAGCAGAGGTAACAATAGCAAGTACAACCATGGATCCAGCGATTGGTATTAATAGATTTAGGGTAACACCAGATATCAAAATTAGTGATGCTAACGCTGATGACTACGATGCCATCGTTTTACCAGGAGGAACGGGTGTTATCAGTCATATATGGGATAACGAAGAATTGAGAACACTGCTTCAGCAATTTAATTCTCAAAACAAAATAGTAGCAGCTATGTGTGCAGCCCCCCCTGCTCTCGCTAAAGCGGGAATATTAAAGGATAAAACAGTTACCATGTTCCCTTGGGACGATGGAATAAAGGAGCTTACCACAAGAGGGGCTACATATGTGAATGAAGAGACTGTTACTGACGGAAATATCGTAACAGGCAAAAATCCAGCTGCATCGAAAAGTTTTGGTCTTGCCATCTGTAACGCTTTGAACATTAGAAAGTTTTCTAAAAACATACTTATTGTGGTAGCTCCAAAAGATTTTGAAGATGTAGAGTACTACACTCCTAAAACGCTGCTTGAGATAAACGGAGCTAATGTGACGGTAGCAAGTACTAATTCAACAGCAATTGGGTTAAATGGATCTACTTGTAACACTGATATTTTAATATCCGATGCAAAAGCAAAGGATTATGATGGAATCGTTATCGTTGGCGGTACAGGAGTAATCAATAGCCTGTGGAATGATACAGATCTCAGAAACCTACTAAAGGATGCAGATAAGGAAAACAAGATGATAGCAGCAATATGTGCGGCACCGCCAATTCTGGCAAGAGCCGGTCTTCTCAAAAATAAAAAAGCAACCATGTTCCCCTGGAGTAATGGTATTAAGGAATTAACCAACCATGATGCTACATACGTTGATCAAGAGGTTGTTGTATCCGGTAATATTGTAACAGGAAGAAATCCAGATGCTTCTGTGGCTTTCGGATTAAAGCTCTGTGAAGAGTTAAAAATACTTGGTCATTAATACAGAATTCTATATTTTTTTCCTGAGCAGTGATATAATTAAGAATATCATTGCTCAGGAGGTGCCGTATGAGTACGTATTTTACATTAGGAAGGAACTTTTATCCAGGCTTTCAGTTTCCAATCTGTCATACAAGTGAAAATTGTTTCTCAGATGGCGCAATTAAGCGAGAGTATTATAAAATGATTTTTGTTATCTCTGGTACTGGATTACTTACTCTTAATAGTCATACGCAAATCCTTGTAGCTCCATCGGCCCTTTGTCTGAATGAAACAGATACATTTTCTTTGGAATCAGAAGTATCCCTTCAGTGTAACGTTATTATTTTTCATCCACAAATCATTAATCAACATTTCGATTTTCCTGTACTTAAAGCAACCAATAATCAGCTATCTGTTAATGAAATACAAGACCTATATTGGTTAAATCCGTTTTTAAGAAAAACAAATGAATTTACAGGTCTGTTGCACCTTGGTCTCAGCAATGCACAAAGGATCCGTAACATTATAGAAAACATTAAAAATGCCTTAGACATTCAGATGGATAAAGATTGGCCCTGTCGAAGCAGAACCTATCTAATTGAAATGCTTTTTTTGTTGCCAAGACTGCTAATTATTGAGGAGACCATTGTAAGCATGGAACTTCATAAAGACCCTGGCGAAATCAAAGAGATCATTCTGTATTTGTACACAAATTATATGAATAAAATAACCATACAGGAGCTTACGGATAAATTCCATATGAATAGAACTTCCTTAACAGAACGATTTCGTGAAATCACAGGTTATCCAGTCATGGATTATCTTATTAGACTAAGACTGTATTTAGCGTCGAAAATGCTCAAAGAAACTCTATTACCTATTTCTGAGATCATTGAGAGGGTGGGCTTTTCTGATATTACACACTTTGGGCGGATGTTCAAAAAGAACTTCGGCTACTCTCCTTCAGAATTCAGGGCGATCCATTGCACCATGCTGTAACATATCAATTACAATATTCTACGCCCCGCTTTTATTATTTTAGTTGTCTCCCTATATTTCAAGATAATTTTATTTAACTCATTTTCAATCGTATCACGTATATGTTGTGGACTTACCACTTCGGCATCGGCTCCAAAAGAAAGGAGATAGCGTATCAGCCATTCATTTTCAGGCAGACGGGTAATGATTGTAAAGGAGCCATCCTTATTTTTAGTTATATCTTTCTCTTCGAATTCATCATATACCCGGTAGGCACCATCAGCACATATTTTTAAGCATATTTCTATCCATTTGGGGTCATTTAGTGTTTGACTGCCACTTGGTAATGATTCCAGCATTTTTTCGATGAAAACTTCCTGTGTCATTTGGACGTCTGACATTCTTACTATTTTAAACATTCTTATTGCATTTCGAGTCAGGCAGAAGGCTTGCAAATACCAGGCATTTATTTTAAAAATCAGCTTCATTGGTTCAACTCTTCGTATCGTTTTCTCACCAGATGAGCCAAAATAATTGAATTCAATCAATCTATGACTTAGAATTGCATCCTTTATTAGCTTAAATTGACTTATCCCTTTATCATCACTGCCCCAGGGGCTTAAATCCACCTCAATCCAATTGGTTCTATTCTTATTAAAAAGATTACTTAGTTTAGCAAGAACTTTATCCGACTCTGGGGCTTGTGTTATTGACAGGCTTTGCAGCGCAAATAATATCTCATTTTGCTCTCGTTCCGATAGAACTGATTTATCCAGAACGTAATTATCCAGCAATGAAATTCCGCCACCCTTTCCCTGGAGGGCGTAAATTGGGATTCCTGCCGAAGACAGTGTATCAATATCGCGATAAATGGTTCTGACAGATACCTCAAAATATTCTGCCAGCTCACTGGCAGTCGTAAGCTTTTTGTTCAGCAAAAGATATATAATTTCAAAAAGTCTGTTTATCTGCATGATTTCTTCTCCAATCTTATTCTATTATAGAATAAGAACATGACAGCAGTGTGTCAAGTGATTGAATGAAGTTTGAGTATCATATTTTAATGTTCTACTACCCCAAAATCATCCACATAGACATATGATGTACCAGGCATCTTGTAAGCATACACCGTTGCACTGGTGGCACCTGTTCCGGTCTTAAAAGGAATGCTTACCATTGTCCAGGTTGTACTGGCAGATGTAGCGGATACATCCGTTCCACCAAAACCACTGACACCAATCTGAATCTGCTCCCCTGGGTCTGCCTTAACCCAGGCAGTACATATATAGCTGGTATCAGGATTTAGACCCGTAAGTACCTGCTTGATACCATCTTCTCCAGTGCCCAGTCTAACACTCTTAGAACAGCTCCTTGATATAGATACACTTGCAGCAGTACGTGAATGTGTTGTTATCCAGGGTGAGATAATCCCTTTTTCAAAATCAGATTGCCGTACTTTATTATCATAAAGTACGCTGACATTCTCAAAAACCGGGGCTGGAGGTGAAGCAAAATTATGCCCGGCAGTCCAATCCGGTCCGCCATACTCATAGGCTCCAATATCCGGTGCCGAACCAACATAACCATTGGTGATTCCAGGTATTAAAGCCCCTGCATTTATAGCCGGAGAAGCAGCCTGCAGCCTGAAATTATGTGCTGTGGGATTCACAAATAACGGGTTGGTTCCTGAGGTAATATTATTTTTCTCTATATGAGTACCAGGCAATGTAAAGGCCGTTGTAAAAATATTATTGAAAATTCTGTCACCGTACATATCTGTTTGAAAATCACTTCCCCAATATCCTATATTTCCGTTACCGTAAGTCGTATTGTTATAGATCATGTTAAAATTACTGGGCGTATTCAACCTTATCCCAGTATAGTTTCCCCATACAACATTGTGATGTACAATATACCCCTTACTCCCATTATCCAGATAGATGCCAGTGCCGGAATAATTCTTTGCCAGATTATCATGTACGAAATTATGGTCAATCACTGTCCCATTCCCATCCCAGCCAAACTCATAGATGATTCCGCAGTCGTTTGTCAGCTTACCTGCATTGTATAGATTGTTATACTGTATACGACTATTTTGGGTAGGCATAAATATAAGATGACGCCCGGCGTTATATACCGTATTATGACTGATTAGATGGTTAGCCCCCAGTAGATAGATTGCCGGCATTTCTGCTGCCGAATAATCTGCTTCGTGCATAAGATTATTAATTACCTTATTTCCCGTTCCCTGAATACTGATTAAATTACCGGAGCTGTAGGTCAGAGTACTGTTTCTAAGCTCATTATTGGTACCAGACATAAATATCCCTGTACTGTATTGGTTTGAAACATCGGAATCATGGCTGATGTATTCCGCAGTCATATCAGAAACTTTACAGTAATTAGAAGCAGACATTTTAATACTGGAAGCAAAGATATTAATTCCGGTAATATTTATGTAGGAGCAGGAGCTTAAATCAAAAGCATAAGTCCGCTTTTTTGCTTCCACTGTCAAAGTGTTCGGATTAACTCCACCAGGTGCCCATAAATAAAGCCTGCTGGTACCATTGTCATAATACCATTCTCCTGAGCTGTCAAGATCTTTCAGATCGCCGATAATATAATAGCTGTTACCAGCTTTAGCTGCAATATCCATTTTATCAAAGGTAATCGAGCCGGCATTTGAGCTTGTGATGGTACTTTTATAGGATTTGTAGCCTGTTCCCGGAACACACCAAACCGTTTTGCCAACCCAGTAGCCTGCTGCCTGAATTAAATCTCCATCATTGATGGTTGTGGCAGAACCTGAATCAACTGCTGCAAGCGTTGAATTTAAGGGATCAAGCGTTGCTGAATTGGGCCATCTGGCTTCTAATTGCATTTGCTTATTAACAAATATCTGATTTTTTGTTCCAAGGGAATCAGTCATGGTTGCATAATAGATGGATCCGGAGTGTTTTACCCAGTCAGTGACTGGATCTGCACCAGATACTGTTACCGTCTCTCCTGTATAAGCCTTAAAGGCTATGGGATTTGCAGAAGTTCCGGAGGTATCAAGTGTTACTGTTTCCCGGTATGTACCACCTCGTATGATACAGGTATCTCCGGCTTCCATGATATCAGCTGCCTTTTGTATGGTCTTCCACGGATTTGATACTGTACCGGTTCCAGTTTTGTCATTTCCCGTGGTAGAAACATAATATACGGAAGCCGCCTTTGCAGTTTCCCCATACCAATTAAAAACAAATAAATGAATCAACAGAATTACAACTAAATACATGCCGCCTTTTTTCTTGTTCACAATTTTTCCTCCGAAATGAATTCTATTTTCAAATACGGCTTCTGCGCATGGATTTAAGTTCACTGCTGGATATGTTGTGATTTAAGGTCAATACGTAGATATAAGCCATAATCATTTAATCGGCTTACATCAGTTTACATATTAATAGGAATAAGAATCATTACAAATTGGAATAATTGTATCTAATCAGCAAGTTTTTTGTAACAAACAGCAAATCCGTAATTCTTCAAAAAGCTTCTCCTTGCTCTATCCTCAAATATTTCTTGATAGCAAAAATAGCATCATTGCTGATAACATGTTCCATTTTGCAGGCATCTGCGCTTGCAATCAATTCATCCACATGGCAGCACGTAATTAAAAATTGTCTTATAATCTGATACTTATTTGTTATAATCTCTCCTTGTTTTCGGCCTTCCTCCGTAAGCTGGATTTCACCACCCAAAGGCTTGATCACCAGTCCTTCTTCTTGCAATTCAGTGACAGCGCTATGAACGCTAGGTTTCGTAACTCCTAAATATACCGCAATGTCAATGGAGCGTACTAGTTTACTTTTTTTAGAAAGCTTATATATAGCCTTTAAATAATCCTCCCTTGAAGGACTAAGTTTTTTCTCCAAATGATGACTCTTATTTTGTTTCACATCTACCCCTCCATACTGAATTTCAACATTATGTGTATAGTTGCCATACGCTTTGATTAAAGTAAAATTTTTAACTTTTAATACTTTTTATTCTCGTTATCTTCTTGTTGATTGATGAACGGATCGATTTCTGGAAATTTTATAAAATCATATGGATAAAACGGAACACGGAAGCATTGAATAAAAGAACCAAAAAATGATTGAAACATTCTTTTTTCACCCTTTAATTTTTGCTGATACTCCCGTTCTCTGGCCTTACTATTATCAGTGACATGATGATTAATTATTTTCTTTTTAATGTTAGTGCCTCCTAACTACAATGCGCAAAATGTGTATGGTTGCCATACACTTATGCAAAATTTTTATTTCATCATATTTTCATCAAAGTTTTCTATCCTGTCTATCAAGGCTGACAAAAAATTCGACAAAAATTGTATTTCTGACTCAGTCGCATTTTGCAGCTCATCTTCCACCATGCTGTCTATAATATCATGATAATGCATGTGAATTTTATGGGCCTTTTCCCCTTTTTCCGTTAGACTCAGTAAATACCTGGATAAATTCAATTCATCAACTTCCTTTTTAACCAGAGCCTTTCTCTCCAGCTTTTTGAGAATTTCGGAAACAGCTCCCTTTGTTACACCCAGAATATCAGCCAGGCCCCCCACATGAATGGATGAATGCTCGGCGATTGCCTTTATTACATGAATTTCAGAGTGAAAAATCGGAACATCCGTTCCGTAATATCGCGTCTTTTTATCTAGCTCCATAAGAGCAAACGCCAAATCTAATGATTCATTTGCAATTTTATGATTGTTATTTTTACTTTTTTCCATACCAACAGTATATGGTTGCTATACACTTTTGTCAAGTCACTATTTTGCTATATTTTGCAAATGCAAGTTTAAATTCTTCACCGAAAGAGCGATCAGATGATTTCATCGCAATCAAAATTACTCCCACCAATGCTTTATTTCTGCGATGCCAACGTCCCATACTTTAGCGTTTCCCGTTACAATAATTTTAAAATCTTCTATATCTGTGTCAATAAACGTCTTCACTCTCCACACATTTTTATCTTCGTCTTTATCACTAAATTGGATCAGTTCTTCTCCATTAACCATAATCATGACCGACCCTTTATATTCTTCTCCGTCGGGAATACCACAATTGGCATAGAACCACAAACTTTTCTTATTCAGAATAAATTGATACTCCTTACTTATCCCATCCTTACTGCTGAATAAATTTAATGCAGGCTTTATTTTTTCGCCTTGCACCGTAAAAGTTGAAAGACCTTCGGATTCTGGTGCGGTTGTACTTATCTCGTTTATTGCTTCGACACGTCCTATTCTTTCATTCACATGCACACCATAATCAATTGTTTCAGAAACAGTCATAATCCCAATAAATAGTATAAAAATAGAGATAGCCGAAGCAACTAGCTTTTTAAAGGTAATCTCTGAGGAAAACCCTACTTTATAAGCAACACAACCTATAATCGCCCCCAAAGTATTGGATATAATATCCATAACATCAAATGTGCCCAGGAACGTTAAAGACTGCATCACTTCCAAAAAGGCGATCACTAATATAAATAATGGGATAAACGTTCTAAAACGGATTCGATACAGCAACGGAAATATAATTCCAAAAGGAATAAAAGCAGCAATGTTTCCAAAATCGTACAGCCATGACATCGTTAGTTCCGGAAACCTTAGGGGGATCCCTTCTGGGATAAACAGAAACGTATATTGATTATAACTGCTTTTCGGATCCAATCTATGAAACCCAAAGAACATGAAGTACAAAATTAAAGCTGAGTATACTATCGTTCCTGCTAGTATACTCCTGCGTAATCTAATATTGATAACCTTAGAATTATCCGATAAAACCTTTTTGCCATCTGGTATTTCTTTTTGTTTGCTTTCCATTCCTAGCACCTCCATTCGAAGATTATCATATTTTTTTACCTCTTCTATCTACGATAGAAAAGTATCTGCTTCATCTTTGAATGTAAAACAATAAGCAATACCTCTTTACTGATTCTCATGGAGAACTCTCATCTCACACCAGGAATACGTATTTTGAATCGCTGGAAAGCTCCTTGGAATAAGTAAAACCCAGCTCCTTAAAATCCTTAAGACCATTTAAGTCAGAAATATTATTCTCTGCCATGAACCGCACCATACCACCGCGAGCCATCTTCGATATTGTTCCCTTCTGCTTTACTTTTCCCTCCACCAATTCACCAAACTCAATCGTAATAAACCGATCCTTTGGTGTGATATATTTCTCGATGCATTGTGAGTATTCCCTGGAAGCTAAGTTAAGGATAATCCTGTCATCGTCCATTAGGCTATGATACAACCGGTCTCCCCAGAAATCATACAAATCCTTACAATCATTCACGGAAAGCTTTGCCTGCATTTCCAGTCGATATGGGGTTACCCCATCAAATGGCCTCAGTACTCCATAGAAGCCTGACAGTATCCGCAAATGATCTGATAAGTACGAAAGTGCTCTGCTTGTAAGCACCTTCGGAGCCATATGCTGATACTGCAAGCCCTCATATGCTATTACCGCCGGTGTCAGTCTATGAACCAAAGTCATATCTTTGTAGCGCTTATGGTTTAATTCTGCTAATTTATCATTGCATTTCCACAATTTTTTCCCCTCTGATAAGGACATGGACTTCATTTCATGCATCAATATTTTAGCATCATTAATAAATCCGGGCATTCCGGTGATCTCAATGGAATCCGTATCCTCATTCATCTTCTTTGCCGGAGAAATTATTATCTTCATATCCTATAACTGCTCCAGCATTTGTGCCGGATTCTCCTCTGCCTTCACTTTACCAAAGGCTTTTACAATTACCCCATCTTCATCAATGAGATATGTGGTTCGAACCACTCCCATGCTAACCTTACCATAGTTCATTTTTTCCTGCCAGACATCATATGCCTTAATACAGGTAAGCTCCGTATCAGAAAGCAATGTAAATGGCAGCCCATACTTTTCCTCAAATCTTTTATGAGATGCTACGCTGTCTTTGCTCACCCCAAGAACCACAGCTCCCTTTTCCTGAAACTGAGGATACAGCTCTCCAAAGCTGCAGGCCTGCTTGGTACAGCCCGGAGTATTGTCCTTTGGATAGAAATATAAAATGACCTTCTTCCCCTTGTACTCCTCTAACGTACGCATCACTCCATTCTGATCCGGCAATGAAAATGCTGGTGCTTTTGTTCCTGTCTCTATCATAATCTGACCTCCTGATTCTTATGTTAAGTATAAAATACTTCTATATCACTATGCCATCGCAGTGGTCCACTTCATGTTGTATGATCTGTGCAATCCATCCGGAAAACTTCTGGCACTGTTTATTGAAATTTATATCCTGAAACTCCACCTCGATATCCTTATATCTGGTGGTCTTGCGAACTCCAGTTAAAGAAAGACAGCCTTCTTCTGTCTCGTACGCACCAGACTTCTTTACAATCACTGGATTAATCATGGCAATATTGGCAAACCCCATACTCACTGCTATGACCCTCTTCCTGACACCAATCATATTAGCCGCCATTCCTACACAGCCTGCTTCATTCGCTTTTAAAGTATCAAGCAAATCCTGAACCACCTGCTTGTCCGCTTCCGTTGCCGGTTCTGACTTCTGATTCAGGAAAATGACATCCTTCATTACTGATCTAATCATTACAGACCTTCTTTCATTTGTTCAAAATAGTTATGCACTTTTTGCTTCGGTACTCGGCTTCGACCAACTTTCTCCTGGCATAAAAAGATATTATTTCACTACACCGTAGTACATTCTCACATACAAATTATAACACATTCAAAGATTAAAAAAAACTTCATTATTGATTTGAATCTATGTTTGAAAATAAAGTACTGCCTAAAATGAGTATTAAAAATCCCCAAACCGCTGATACCTGGTTTGGGGATTTAATGAGTCGAATAACAGAACGCCAAGAATGTCTATCGGCTGCTATTTCTAATTCGTATGCCCGATTTTTATAGGGAACTATACGGTACCGCCGGGTTCATAGCCAAATACCTTTACTCCTGCATCATATACCGGAATATATGGGGTTTTTACGGTATTTCCGGAAGTAACTCCAGAAAGGTCCTTATAGGAGAAATCATTGGCATTGTTCCAGGTCACTGCGCCTGGTGCTGCAATCCGAAACTGTACTTCTTTTCTGTAAGCAGATTGTCCGCCGGGATAAATCTTGGTACCGGTAAAATCTGCACTTACATAATAGATGTTGGCTGCTTCATTCCAGGGCAGTAATTTGGATACCACAGCTCCGTTATTGTAATTGGTCGTTACCGTAAAATCAGAAGCTTTATATCCCAACTTTGCCGCTTCGGAAATATCGATGAAGTATTTAAAGGACAGCTTATCTCCCATTTTAGCAGGCCAGCCGGAACGGTTGTTTAGTAGTGCCTTTATTTCAATAAAATTACTACCAGAGGCATTGATTCCAGCTTCAACAAAGAACTCATCATTGGTTACCGGCTCGATTGCTTTAAAATCAGCAATGGGCGTTCCGCCGTACTTGCCATATAATTTAGCAAGGGCACCTACAAATCCTGCATTGTAATCGCAGGCAATTTCATTATTTACATAATTACCGATATCATCGGTGTAGCTGTCATCTCTTCCGGGACCGCCAACTAAAGCACCGTAGATGGTATGTCTGTGATAATTGGGAACGGATTGACTGTCAGCCCAGGAACTGTGAGCCGTTCTGTGATGAGGTCTCTTCGGAGGATTCTCACCGAAGCCAACCACAAAACTGTGTCCTGCGCTGCCCAGTGCATAATCCACCTGCTGCTTTGCAAAGGTGTTATAAGTAGAAACCTTGGAAGCGGTACAGCCGGACCAGTCTGCATAAACACTTGCTAAGAAGGCTGTGGTGGTTGCATAACGCAAAGCTCCCCAGGAATCCAGCCAGGCAAGACCTTTTGGTGTATAGGAGATGCGGTCTCCGTTATAGCCGGTGCTCCAGTAATCCAAATGCATTTCTGTTGCTGTCTTATAGATTGCTTTGTTTGTTATTCTGGCAAGAAGGATAGCTGTACCATAATGTACATCATCCCAGTTATGAGCCCATTTGTATGCAATGGCATTCGACTGTCCCTGCGTTCCCCAGTTTCCCACATAAGATTCAGCTTTATTCAGATAAGTAGCTTCACCTGTTGCAAGATACAGCCAGGTACCTGCCCAGCTAAGCTCATCATAAAAGCCGCTGAAGGAAGTATAAAAACCATTGGCTGCAGTATAACCTGCATCACTCTTTGTGCTGTCTGCAAAAGCAAAGAGCTCTTTGGCATGACGGATACATTCTGCGGCATAAGCCGGGTTACTCTCTGCAAATACAGCACCTGCGGCTGCTAAAGCTGCGGCTGACCCAGCGACTACGGAAGAACCTGGCCTTGATAAATCTACCTTAAAGGATGGGCGTACCATCTGCATAACCTCGGCAGGTCCCCACCAGGAATGGTCAATATTGCCATCACCTACCTGGTAGTAGAATACATTGGCTGATGGATGGCATTTTATCAGATAGTCGGTTGCCCACTTAATTTCCTCCAGTAGATAATCAAGCTGACCGCTCTGTTTTAAGGCGTCCCTTGATTCATAGACACTCCATGCTAACATAGCAGCCGTGTAGGCCAGCGGCAGATTGAATTTCGGATGATCACCTGCATCGTACCAACCGCCGGTCAGATCGATTCCGGCGTCTGCTCCGTCAGTCAGACCGGAATCCCCTCTCCAGTTATTCCGGATGGTTTTTGGAAGTTTCCCTGAGCGCTGGAATTCATAAAACATGATTGCCTTTTGTAAAGCTTCTCCGTAATTATAATTCGACTGCGCTTTTACAGAATTTGCTGATTCAAGCCCTGTTAAGTCGGGATTTCCACCCATATTTTCATGTTCCTTAGTAAAAGTTTTTCCTGAAGAATTAACATTCATTTTTATTTCCTCCTTTAGATTTTAACATTTAGTTAGGATATAACTGAATTAATATGTTGCCGGCGATTTATATTTGTTCCAGTTATAAACTATATAAAGAAATAAAAAGTTATTTTGTAAACCAATTTATAGTCATTATTAAATACCTTTATTTTTTCACCGAATGAAACAATCAAAAAAACGAAGCTGTCGCAATATTTTGCAACAACTTCATCTCAAGTAAATTCACCCTCATTATAAACATTTTTTATATGAAGAGAGATAGTAGACTTATCTCTATGAAATAATTCGGCCATCTGATTTAAACAGAAAGTATCGATTGCTTTGATTCTTATGACTTGATAATCATTGGGATACGCGTATATACTGATCAAGTGCTTTCATCAGTTGATACAAGATGCTTGGTATATGGTTCAAGCATAGACATAAGTTGCTCTGTAATTTCCTGTACATTGCAAGGCATGGAATGATTAATCCACCATTCCAATACTCCAATGAACCCGGAAGCCAAAAAATGAGAGGCGACACCATTGGAGAATGCTTTATTTTCTGACTTTCCCCCCATAACCTGGGTTACGGTTTGCTCAATTAAGGAATATAAGCGGCTACGGAAAAATCCAAATTTCTCATTATTAAGAAGCAACTTGTAAATTGTGAAATTTTCTTCTATATATTCAAATATACTTTGCAATGCACTTGCACTTAGAGTGGAATCCGTACTATTGGCACAATGATTTAGCAGCAACTCAACATATTTTTCAATGCACTTGTCCAGTAAGTCGAATTTATCTACGTAATGCAGATAAACAGTCCCACGGTTTATATCTGCGCGTTCTGCTATATCATTAATGGTTATTTTCTCAAATCCCTTTTCGGCCAACAAGTCGATGAAGGTATCCATAATTAACTGCCTTGTTTTCTTTATTCTTCTATCCACATGGTTCTCCTCCCTATAATCAACAAATTAGCGTAATGTGTTGAGTTATCAACAGTTGGAACAATTGTAACTATTGAAATTCTCACCACCAATCAGTATACTCAGAATATCAAACAGATGTCGAAAAGTCAACACATGATTATTATGGAGGGATTTTTATGAAAATACTATTCTTTGGGCGCGGTGTCATTGGAACCCAATATGCCTGGGCGTTTGAAAAAGCTGGCCACACCGTTGAGTTCTATGTTCGTGAAGGCAGGAAGGCACAATACGGTTCTTATGTAAATCTAGAACTATGGGATGCAAGGCAAAGTAAAAAAGACCGGATGGTCAAAGAAAAATGGCCGATTGTCATGCTGGAAGAGATAAAGGAAAATCACGACTACGACCTCATTTTTATGAGTGTCAACCCCGAACAGATATCCAGTGCGGTGAAGTACCTGGCACCACGCACAGGAAACGCAACAGTTCTTTTTTTCAGCAACTTCTGGCAAGACCCTAAATTGGCTGTTCAGCCGCTTCCGCCCGGTCAAATCGTTTATGGCTTTCCCGGTGCAGGCGGCGGTTTTGAAGGAAACACTCTTTACGGGGGGCTTTACAAGACGGTTCAATTTGGAACATTGGAATCCGAGCCTACCAATAGGGATTTAGAGGTTCGCAAGCTTTTTGCTCAGACAGGCTTTAAGGTGATGGTTCAAAAAGATGTAAAAAGCTGGCTCTGGAATCACTTCGCATTAAACGCTGCAATGGAAACCGAAGTATTAAAAAGCGGAAGTTTTAAGGAGGTGATTTCTTCGCGCGAAGCACTCGAAGGAATAGGCCGGAACATGAAAGAAATGATTCCTGTTTTAAAAGCAAGGGGCTCAAAACTTGATGTTATGGCAAAGGTGTTGAGTGGTCTGCCGCCGAGAATTGTTGGACTTCTTATGAGTCACGTTGTGTTCTCTCCAAAAGGCATATCCTATTCACTTGTTGCGCATAACCATTTTAAAGTTGGCTATGCCGTACAGGAAGTTATTACAGATGCCAGAAAGTACGGAATAAAAACACCACGGCTTAGCGAAGTAGAAAGCTTGATTACGAATTGACTCCAGCCTTTTGTATTCCAGCAATTGGTCGGAGCGACATGCTGGGTTTGTCTGCGGTCTTAATTCCATACCTATCCGATTGAACACCGCATCTCAAGAGAGGAACAAAGTGATGTGATTGAGTGGATAAAAGAGCATAGCTTATAAAACCCTGTAGCAAAAAGTCCTGAAAACGAGAGCAAACGCCAAATCCAAAGATTCATACGACTTTGGAAAGAAAAATCAAAAATCTTATACGACAAATAAACGCAGTTTCCGCCGGTAAATATCGGCAGTGACTGCGTTCATTACTTCCTTCATATATTTAATAAACCTTTTTCTATTTAACCCTGCTGTTTCACAGTCAATATACTGACTTTTTCTCCATCTGTCAATGGTTTACTGCTTTGCAAAACAACCAGGTCACCAGTTGAAAGTCCATTTGCCACTTCAATATAAGCATTCTTTTTCTTTCCCAGTGTGACAGGTGTTTTCACAACGCTGCTCTCAGATACCCGATAAACATATTCCCCTGAATCATCGGACTGAACGGACTTTGCCGGAATATAGACTGAATTCTCCCCCTTATTGCCAACAAGTCTGATATCCGCCATGAGTCCGATTGCGTTGTTTGTACTTTCCTCTCCCAGAGAGACCGTCACAAGAAACATTCCGGTACTGGAATCACTGACTGCAGAAATATCGTTTATACTGCCCTTTAAATTTTCCCCAAGCGTCTGAAGATTTACTTCTACTTCTGTTCCGATTTTAATCTGGTCTATATCCATGTCAGCCACCTTGATCTTAACTTTTTTACCGCTGTCATCAATAACAGTGGCCGCTTTTATCTGGGGAGAAACCGTCTGACCTGCTTCCACACTTATTTTTGTCACCAGACCTTTGATAGGGGATACTACCATACAGTCATCGTATCTTTTCTGGGCAATATTAAGAGCTGCTACAGCACTTTCAAGCTGAGCCTTTGCCACCTCACAGCTTGTGGTCTGACTGTTCTGAGCTGCCTGCAGCTGAACCTGGGCCACATCCATCTGGGCCTTAGCCGCCTCATAATCTGCCTGGGATACATCACCGCTTTCATAAAGCACTTTAATCCGGTTAAAATTGTCACTTGCCGTGGTGAAGCTGATCTGGGCAGGCTTTACCACTGTGTTTAACTGATTTGCCTTTTGTGCACTGTCATAAGTAGCCTGGGCTGCCTGGCGGCCTGCCTTTGCCTGCTCTAACTGCAGGCTGGCATCCTGATTGTCTATCTGAAATAAGGGAGCACCTGCTTCTACATGATCGCCTTCCTTGGCTAAGATATTGGTCACCTTACCGCTTGCAACGGGAATAATATCAACGCTGCTTAATGCCTCTACCGTTCCCTGCCATACCATGGCGGATAAATCTTTTCCTTCTTTCGCTGCAGCAACCGTTACTTCTGTCTGTTTTCCAGCTCCCGCACAGCCAAAAAGAGCCGACGAAAGTATTGTTGTTACCATTAAAACTGCTGCTATCTTCTTCATCCGTTTTCTCCTTCTCAGACTATTATTTTAAATGAACTTTCACAGAAGCATTCATTCCAAAAACAAGAGGAAGATTCTGCTGATTTTCAATCGCTACCTTAATCGGTATCAGCTGTGTTACCTTTGTATAGTCTCCACTGGTGGTAAAACTGGTTCCTCCTGAAAAATAGGTCTGGGTTGCGGGATCGATCTCAATTACCTGCCCCTTAAACAGTTTTCCTGGATAGGCATCCAGTTTAATATCCACTTTCTGTCCCAGCTTTATTTTCATGATATCTGTCTCTTCCACGTTTACCCCGATATAAAGATCGGAGGTATCCGCCACAACTGCCAGTTCTGTACCCATGGCAACTGCCTGATTGGCAGCTCCCTCATTTTTCACTACGGTTCCGGTTATTGGTGATGTAATATAAGGAAGGGTTTCCTGACGTCCTAGCACCTGGTCCTGTTCCACCAGATCTCCATTTTCTACTTCCCAGGATAAAAGCTTTCCATTTGCTACGGCTTTTACCGAATACAGCTTTGCTGTTACTCTGGCATTGTCCGTTTTAAAATAGTTCGTGCTCACATAATAGAAATATCCTGCGGTGGCTGCTCCCAAAAAAATAACTGCCAGCAAAAGGGGAATGAGTACTTTTTTCAGTTTCCCCGTTCCCTTGCTGATCTCCTGATCTTCAATATTGATGTGTTCGTTTTCCTGCATATCATTATCCTCCGCTATGATTGTTCTGCAAACTGGCTGTGATAGAGATCGGAATAGAATCCTTTCTTTTCAAGCAATGTTTCGTGATTACCCTGTTCAATGATATCGCCATCCTTCATGACCAGAATCATATCCGCGTCCCGGATAGTAGAAAGACGATGGGCGATGACAAAGCTGGTTCTGTTTTTCATTAACTTATCCATGGCTTTTTGTATAAAGACCTCGGTCCTTGTATCAATGGAACTGGTTGCTTCATCAAGAATCAGGATTTTGGGATCTGCCAGAATGGTTCTTGCAATTGTTAACAGCTGTTTCTGTCCCTGGGATAAATTACTGGATTCTTCATTAATCACCATATGGTAACCTCCCGGCAGAGTTCGTATAAATTCATCGCAATGAGCCGCTTTTGCCGCCGCTATCACCTCTTCATCCGTCTTATCAAAATTACCGTAGCGGATGTTATCCATAACCGTGGCGTTATAAAGCCAGGTATCCTGAAGCACCATGCCGAACATAGCACGTAAATCCCTTCTTGTAAATGTAAGACTATCATGCCCATCAATCAGAATCTGTCCGGAATTAAGCTCATAAAAACGCATCAGAAGCTTGACTATGGTAGTTTTTCCAGCTCCTGTAGGACCTACAATCGCAACCATCTGTCCTGCCTCCACGTTGGAAGAAAAATGATTGATAATCATGGTATCTGGCTGATAACCAAAACAGACATTTTTAAATTCCACATTTCCATGAACCTCAGTCAATACAATGGGACTTTCTGTCTCCCTGACTTCATCCTCTTCATCTAAGAATTCAAATACACGCTCTGCTGCCGCAGCTGTTGACTGCAGGGTATTGGAAACGTTGGCGATCTGAGAAATTGGCTGCATGAATGATCTCATGTACTGGATAAATGCCTGAACGTCACCGATCTCAATCGCCTTTTTCACCGTTAAATATCCTCCTAACAGACAAACACATACAAATCCGAGGTTGCCCACGAAAGACATAATTGGCATCATCATTCCGGATAAAAACTGGGATTTCCACGCAGATCCATAGAGTTTATCGTTGATCAGCTGGAATTTTTCAATGGCTTCTTTCTCACCGTTAAAAATCTGCACGACGTTGTGACCTGCATATATTTCTTCAATGTGACCGTTTAAGTTCCCCAGACTTTTCTGCTGCTGGGTGAAATATTTCTGTGACTTTTTCACTACTGTGGCGATTAAGCCCATGGAAACAAGCAGAACGAAAACTGCCACCAGAGTCATTCGTATGCTGATGGAAAGCATCATAGCTATAATACCGATTAAGGTGGTCACCGATGTAATCATCTGGGTCAGACTCTGATTTAATGTCTGACTTACCGTATCCACATCGTTGGTAATTCTTGAAAGTATCTCCCCGTGAGTTCTGGTATCATAATAATTTAACGGAAGGCGGTTCATCTTCTCCGATATGTTTTTTCTCAGTTCATAGGTGATCTTCATACTCACCCCTGACATAATGTAACTTTGCAGATAGGAAAAGATAGCCGATACAAGATACAGGACAACTAAAAGCAGAAGCCGGTTTCTAATATAGCGAAAATCCGTTAGCAATCCAGTTCCCATGGCCCATGCCATCAAGCCTTCAAAAAGCTTGGTGGTGGCTTTTCCTAATACCTTCGGTCCAACAATGGAAAATACAGAGGAACAGCATGCAAACAAGATTACAACAATGACAGAAATTTTATAATGCTTTAAATAACCGGCAAGGTGGAGCATGGTGCCTTTAAAATTCTTAGCTTTTTCAGACTTCTGTCCAAGTCCGCCGCCCCGACCGATCGGTCCGCCTGAGGATTTTTCTTCACTCATTTCAGTTCCTCCTCACTCAGCTGTGACAGCGCGATTTCCCGGTATATTTCACAGGCTTTCATCAGTTCCTGGTGAGTCCCTCTTCCGGCAATTTTGCCCTGATCCAAAACAATAATCTGATCCGCATTCATGATGGTGCTGATTCTCTGGGCTACTAAAATGGTAACGCTGTCTTTTGTCTTATCTTTCAGCGCAGCACGAAGCTTTGCATCTGTCTTAAAATCCAGAGCGGAGAAGCTATCATCAAATACATTGACCGGTGCTTTTTTAACCAGTGCCCTTGCAATGGAAAGACGCTGCTTCTGACCGCCCGATACGTTCTGACCTCCCTGAGCAATCTCTGTCAAAAAGCCCTCCGGCTTGGAATCGATGAATTCTTCCGCCTGAGCCGTTTTGGCGGCTTCCTCCACTACTTCTTTGCCAGCCTCTCTGTCACCATATTTTAAATTGCTCTCAATTGTACCGGAAAATAAGATTCCCTTCTGAGGCACAAAACCAATCATATCTCTCAGCTTTTTTAACGTCCATTTTCTGATATCAATACCATCAATTAAGATTTCTCCCTCCGTCACATCGTAAAAACGGGGCAGCAAATTGACCAGTGTGCTTTTTCCGCTTCCGGTCGCGCCGATAAAAGCTGTTGTTTGTCCCGGCAGTGCCGTAAACGTAATATCGTGAAGAACCGCTTCATCGGCATCGGGGTAGCGAAAGGACACTCCCCGGTATTCCACGGTTCCTTTTGGCGACTCTGAAATGACAGCAGCTTTTTCAGGTTCTTTAATGGTTGACTCCGTAGTCAGTATCTCAACCACTCTCTTTATGGATACAATGGCTCTTGGAATCATGATAAACATCATTGCCATCATCAAAAAGGCCATAATAATCTGCATGGCATACTGCATATATGCCATCATATCTCCTACTTCCATTTTAAAGCTGGATACTGCTTTTGATCCCACCCAGACAATTAATAAATTAGTCAGATTCATGATAAGCATCATGGCAGGCATCATACCGGATGTAATCCTGTTGACAAATAAATTTGTTTCTGTCAGTCTGGCATTCACCTTATCAAACCGCTTTTCCTCGAATCTCTGAGTATTAAATGCACGAATGACCAGAGTTCCGTCAAGGCTTTCCCTGACTACAAGGTTTAACCGGTCGATTAACTTTTGCACATACTGGAATCTGGGCATAACCACCATCATCATGGAAATAATCATTACTAACAGCAATCCCACGGATAAGGCGATAATCCACGACATGGATTTATCCTTTTCCAGGGCATGAATGACCCCGCCGACTCCAAGAATGGGCGCATAAAACACGATTCGGACCAGCATAACAATCAGCTGCTGGATCTGGGTAATATCATTCGTGGTTCTGGTTATTAATGAGGAAGTGGAATACTTCTCCATCTCCGCACTGGAAAAGCTCTCAATTCTTGTAAATACATCCTGCCGTAGATTCCGGCAGATACCCGCTGCCATTCTCGCACCGATCAATCCCACAATTACGGTGCAGAACGCGCTTAAAAAGGCAATCCCCATCATTTGAACTCCGGCTTTGACTATGTACATCGTGTCTCCCGATGTGATACCTTTGTTTACGATATCAGACATATAATCTGGAAGCGATAAATCACAAGCAGCCTGCCCGAACAGCAGCAGCATGACCGCTGCTAAAGATATCAAATGGGGTTTGAAATATCTGAAAAATACATTCAAGTCAGTTCCCTCTTTTCTGTCTCATCAATCTGTAGGTTCATCAATTTCTTCCGTCATATCATTCACTGCGTTTTCCATTTGATCAATAAATCGGTTCCACAATTTAATCAGCTGTTCCATATCTTCTATTCCCATGCCTTCCACGACTCTTCCTACCATCAGATTCACCTTTTCCAGACACTGCTTCCTTACTGAATATCCTTTTTCCGTAAGCATGACACAGATGTTTCTTCTGTTGTCAGGATCAATCTCCCTGGATATCAGTCCTCGCTTTTCCAGAGAATTCAAAGTCCGTGATGCTGAGGATAAGACAATATCCATTTTTTTAGCCAGTGCCGATACATAGATGCCTTTGTGTTCCTTATCTCCGTTTGTCGCTTCATAAATCTGCTGAATCGCAAACAGCTCAAGGCGGGTTAGCCCCTGGGACAGCAGGATTTTATCAACCTTTCTCCCTTTGCCCATCATAACTGCCAGTTGGGTTTTTACTTTTTTTATGTACTTCTCTTTTTCATCCATTAAAAATTTTTATCCCCTTTTAATTATTAACATCGTTAACATTTATCAACGTTCATGATTTTACTCTTCTCTAGTTCCTGTGTCAATAAATATTTTTTTCCTTTTTTTATTTATAGCGTCAGTATTAAAAATTGTTTTTGACACTCCAACTCCGCCACCTCTCTTTAGATGGTCGTTCTCTCCTTGACTTCCTCTTTCAGGCTGTGGCAATTTGGTCCTTCTCGTGTTCTATAACATAAACAAATCCAAAAACTTTTCCCCGACTTTATCTGCTTGGTTTACACGTTTGGACAGCCTTGCCTCTTTTAAATGAATGAATCGTATGTCTTAGCTCGTCTTTTAACAAAACCGAAATTATATATACCATAAAGATAAAAATAGGTTCTACTTTTATGCCATAACTTATAGTGGCGCTCAGGCAAAACTATATCCAAATCCTACGGAAGGAATGACTGCAAAACTTGTATGGAACATGACAGACTTTAATTTACTAGATATGTATTACATCTTTATCAAAAATGACGACCTTGATGATTACAAATTTGAAGAAGGCCTTTATGTTTTTAATGACATCGTCAGAAGTACTTTCCTGTAATCGGGTAGGAGGTAGATAATTATTTTATCTACCGACCTCCCACACCACCTAGCATACCGTTCGGTACTAGGCGGTTCCTTAGTTTTCATAAACTATTGAATAATAGTCAAGCATGGAGGTATATCCCAGCTTGGCTATTATTTTATTTGAAAAGATTTGGTTTAGCACCTTGGCCATTCTCCAATAACCTTTTCTGCTACATGCAAGTTCCTTGGCTCTCCAATGTTCACAGCCTAATGCTTTGAGCATTCTGTATTTCGTCTTGATTTTCTTCCACTGTTTCCAGTAGACTGCCCTTATTCTTCGTCTTGCCCACTTATCTATCACTTTGAGAAGTGCTTTTATGTCTGCAAGTTTGAAGTAGTTCACCCAACCTCTCACAAACTGTTGATACTTTTCTTCTCTTTGCGCATTGCTCATGCCATTTTTTCTGTCTGTCAGTTCTCTGATTTTATTTTTCATCTTCTCCACTGACTTCGGGTGTACTCTTAATCTGCATTTTCCCTTGTGTCTGTAAAAGCTGTATCCAAGGTATTTTACCTTGCTGATATGAGCCACTTCTGTTTTCTTCCGATTCACTTTAAGAAATAATTTTCCTTCGATGTATGGGAGTATGTTTTCTAAGGTTCTTTCTGCACTTTTTCTGCTTTTACAGAAAATCATACAGTCATCCGCATAGCGGACGAATCTGTGTCCTCTGCGTTCCAGTTCCTTGTCCAACTCATTCAGCATGACATTGCTAAGCAACGGACTAAGTGGTCCACCTTGGGGCATTCCCACTTCTGTACGTTCAAATATCCCCTTTGCCATAACTCCCGCATTGAGATATTTATGTATTAACGAAATCAGCCTGCCATCTTTGATGGTTCTTGACAATACCTCTATCAGCTTACTCTGGCACACCGTGTCAAAGAACTTTTCCAAGTCCATATCTACCACGTATCCATAGCCGTCATTTACATTCTTTTGGCACTGTTTGAGCGCATCATGTGCTCCTCTTTTGGGGCGGAATCCAAAACTGTTATCTGAGAATCTCTCTTCGTAGATTGGAGTCAGTTCCTGGGTGATTGCCTGCTGTATCACTCGGTCAACTACCGTAGGAACACCAAGTCTTCTTACTTCGCCTTTTGTTTCTTTGGGTATTTCTACCCGTCGAACTGGATTGGGTTTATATTTCCCTGTCCTTATCTCTTGGATTAGAGTGTCTTGGTTTTCTCTTAAGTAGGGTAGAAGTTCATCTACCTGCATTCCATCAATTCCCCCTGCTCCCTTATTTGATTTCACTTGTTTATATGCCTTATTAAGGTTATCTTTCCGCAAAATCAAATCCAAAAGATTGTTCGTCCAATAGTCTGTGATGATACCGCTCTTTTCAGTAATCTTAGAGTAGTCGAACACTTCTGCATTCTCTTTCTGTTCTGCAGATACCATTTGCAGATAGTCTTCCATATGAAGTTGTCTGTTCTTAAATCTACCTTCAGTTACATTCATTGCTTGTATCTCCTAAAGTTCAGTCCTTCCCATTATGCTTGCAACCATCTTGGTACTATGACCTCTGCTGACTTCTTGCCATTCGTTATTACTACAAGTTTCATACTCTGTTTTCGCTTGCTGACAAGACCTCCCTTGGTACCACACATTTCTTTCTCTCCATCTATCTGCCACATTTACTACAGTTAATTCCGAGTAGTTATTGGACTTCAGTTTGTTGTGCAACTTTATCCTTAACCATAGCCTGATGTGGTTTCTGTTCGTCAGATCAGAGATTTGCCTCCACCTTCCTTCAGATTCCACCTCACGGTGGACACCCTTGGTCTTGGCTGTATCCTTCCCACTACTAGGGCGGATTAGGGACTTTCACCCATTAGAAACGTGCGCCGCAAGGCGCACACAAAAAAGGAGTACCATTTTTATAGTACTCCTTAGTTCTCAAAGTATATATAGTTATCTTAATCTCGCAAGTAATCTTTCGTATCCTGCTATGTCTGAGTATTGTTAATATCTCTCTGCGGATACAAGATTCGTTTGTTTTTAAGCACACCGATGAGGTGATGTCCCTTTTCTAAGGCAGCATGGATGATCTTTCTTAGACGTGACCAGCTATCACAATGCACATAGGAAGGGTGATGGGGATCTGGGACTTGGTGACCATACACACTTTTCCTATCGGTGTGTGAGAAATGAAACCCACACGCCTCTGTTACATTAACCATTGATTTAGATATTTCTCTTTGTTTGCTCCTTCTCCCACTGTCTGATTCATCATCGGTGCATGAATATATACAATATTAAAGTTAACCATAATAAAACCATCTGGATTACTTTTTTACAATATACGGAGCAGCAGGTATGCTATATTATCCATACCACCGTTGTACAGAAACGTTGGCTCTCTTCTGATTAACAGAGGCAGGAATTGCGCCATTTAAATATCATTCTTTTGGGCCAATCATTGTTTTAAGCTTACTTAACTGCTTTTTTAATCTTCATTTATCAGTAATACTTCCTTTTTAGAAGATATATTAGTTACTGTCATTGTTTTGGTTTATAGCTTGCTTCCTTAAATAAGGATGCTAGTACTGCTACTCTAGCATAAGATAAATCTCCAACAGCCCCATATACAGCAGTGGTTAATGATATATTCGAATAGCCTTCATATTCAACATTTTTTTCAATCTTCACCTTACTTTTCCAGTCTTCATAAAATATTGCTTTGTTAGAATCATCAAAACTAGTAACCTTAAATGTAAAATGTACACGCATATAACTAGGCCCATCCAAAAATACGATTGAAGGTTCTGCCTTTACAGTACCAACAATTTTAACTTTATTCTCTTTTGCTTCTTTAATATAATTAGCTACATCCTTATCCAGTGCAGCTGATTTATTCATCACAGAAGTCAATTTGTTTCCCCACTGTTCATCTAGTGTTGTATAGTCTACATTTACTATCTGATAAACGAATTGCTCTACATATTCAGCCCATTTATCAATGTCTTCCTTTTTATAGCCGTCTATATCTAAAAACTGAACTGGCGTTAGGTTTGAATTATAGCTCTTGTATTCGTGCTTCAAATCATATAACTCATTAGGCGCATCGGCTAATATATAAGGGAAATCCTTATAGTTTTCAGGCAAATTAGTTGTTCTAATTGCTCTTCCCCATGGATCTTTGGGTGCATTTTTTACTTGTTCTGCTGTTGATGATTCTTTATCGTCAATAGGGAGCTTTTCTCCTTGGCTTTCAACCGCCATTTTAGCCATTTCTTGACGTGTGATTGGCCCTGTCCATTGTTCAGCCTTATTCTCTCCAGATTTAACAATTCCTTTATTTTCTGCAACCGTAATATATGGGCTATACCACGCTTGAACTTGATCGGTAGAATTAACCGTTACTTTCTGTGATAAAATTAACATTTTTAAAAATTCAGCTTGAGTTTTAACACTCTCACTTGCTTCAGTGGTGGCTTGTTGATCTGTAACTGATTCTGCCAATGCCATCTGTGTTCCTGAACTGCTTAGAAGTAAAGAAACTATCATGATGGTTGATAAACTACGTTTTTTCATTTTAAACACTCCTGTTCTATTCTTTTTATCATTCTGATGAACCATATATAGGAAAATTCATAGCCAAATTGTTTATTGTGCTGATTTATGTAAATAATTATTATTTTTATAAATATTTTAAAAATGTACAAAAAAGATTAAACGCTGGTACTTTGTACTCTATATTCGACCTTTTATACCTGTATGATAATACATGGCTCGCATATAATATAAATCATTAGTATCATGGATGACACCATCTTGTCCATTATATTGAAATGACTGAGTTTTATTACTCTCAAGTTGCATTAATTCCCCATATATAGCCATATGTAACGTTTAACTAACTTGCATATCAAGTCTTTTATAAGCCAAACTTCCTGAACTTGTATCTACAGATAATTCTTTACTCTCCACTACTTTAACCGATGTTACCTTTCATAGACACATCACCAGTCCCCCATAAATTTAGTATATGTAAAATTATACCATATCATAATCGCTGGAGAAAGATGTTTAGACAATTTATTATATTATATAACAGTTATAGATGTATTCTAACTCAATACAGTCTTTCTTAAGTTCTTGATGTATTTTAGTGCCTTGCTTAATTACTTTCTCTATGAATCTCTTCATGTTATCTCCGTTGTTGTCAATCTCAAAGATAATTTTAAAATCAGTAATAATGAAAATACTACTTGACATAGTTTTCACCTCCTTACTTAATATTTTTATTGATATATAAATAAAAAACGCTTGTAACTAAGTCTATAATAGACTGTTACTAGCCTCTCAAATTATAATTAATTTAATTTGAATTATTTTACATATAAAATCAATTATAGTAATATATAATAATTACAATGTTATTTTAATAATACTTTTTCATATAGCTTAATTAGAAAAACAAGAAATGTACTATGGAGTAGTTTACTATAGCTATGATGAGCTGAAAAAAGCGATAGAGAAATGCATAAAGTATTTACAATGAACAAAGAATAAAACAGAAACTGGGCTGGATGAGTCCTGTTGAATACAGGCTCAGCCTATTGGCAGCATAAAGAAAAAGACGAAGTGGAAAAATCCACTCCGCCATAAAGTCTAACTTTTAGGGGTCACATCATTTTTTAGCTCCGTTTTTTGCTCATTTTTAGTTCAAAAGCCACAACATCTTGTGGTCTAACCCCTGCTTTTCTTGTCCAAACCACAATACGTCATCATTATCACCGCTTCAACTGTACTCTCTTTGTCCCAACTTATTTCACTCACTTCACTACCATTAAAGAATACTGGAAATCTAAACTTTATGTTCTTTAAGATACGACCATCTTCTAATTCTTCTGGATAAATTTCAATTTTCTCAACAAAACTCTTTATAAACTCCTGTTTTTCGTAAGCGCATAGTTTCGGGGTATGACTCATAAATAATTTCCGGATCCTATTGCTAGGATTCGGAAATGAAAGCATTTTACTCCATTTTGTTCTTGCAAAGTTCTTGGACTGTTTTATCCCAAGGCGCAAGTTTTGCTATCTCATCATCTGACATGCCCTTGCTGGGACGATTCTCTAGCAAGAACTTCAGATATTCATATAGATTTAAGTCATACGCCTTTGCCATCTCTATGATAGTGAGATAGAGCGAATTGGCTGTCGCTCCTTCCGGAGTGTCTGAAAAGAGCCAGTTTTTCCGGCCTATAGTTACTGGACGGATTGAATTTTCGCTAAGGTTGTTGCTTAAGCTGCACCGGCCATCTTCCAGATATGTCATAAGAAAGTCTCGACGGTTTTTAATATATGTGATTGCTTTCTTAAGTTTGGCATTATCTCCGGGATTGACTTGGTTTGCCCACGCCAAGAAGCCCTCAACGACTGGTCTTTGGTCTTTGAGGCGACGATTGCCTATCTGTTTGTATGAGAGTCCTTTTTCCTTATAGACCCGTTCATACTCGAACAACTTATTACAATACAAGACTCCCTGTACTGCCGGATGACTGTAATCCTTCTCATGGCCTTTTGGGATAGCCTCCAATAGATATCTCCTGATATGTGCAAAGCAACAACAACGCCTGGCTTCATTCACCTTGTTGTAGCCCTTGTATGCATCTGTCATTAGATAAAATCCAGGTTCCATACCCTTTAGGAATTGTTTGATATTTTCTCCTGCTCTTGTGGGCGTGTAATTATAGAGGACGATAGGATTTAATCCATCTTCACCAGTTCGGACAACCCATAAATAAGATTTTGTCTGTGCCCGCCGGTCTTCCTCTTTTAATACCTGGATTGGTGTCTCGTCCATCATAAGGAATCTGCGTTTTAGCAGTTCCCTATGAAAGTAATCATACAGCGGCGTTATATATTCAATGCCAACTATAATAATCCAGTGTGCCATAGATGTTCGTCCTATTGGAGCGTTCATCTGCTGGAAATCCTGCTCCTGACGATAAAGAGGGATGTACAATCCGTACTTTCGATAAATGATATATGCCAGCAGGGATTCTGAAACATAACTTCCGGGAATCAATGCAGGCGTTCCATTATCCTTTATAAACTGTGGCTCCTCCGTATCCTTGCACTCTGGACATGAATACGTGGTTGCCATGTATTCGATACGCTCCAGCTTTGGCGGAGTATAAACGATTTCGCTTCGGATCAGTTCTGTTCCAATCGGAATCATTTGGGTTCCACAGATTGGACATGTTTTTTCCTCTTTGGTCAGTGTATCTACATTTAGCTGTCTGGTTGGAATATCCTTAAATTGTTCTGCTAAAGTAGGTTTCTTTTTTCGAGATTTCTTTGGAGCGGGGATAACTTCCGGTTCGATTAGTTCCACCGGTTTTTCGTCCTCTGTAAGATTGTCAAAAAGGTTCAATTGACCTGCGACGTCATCCACGCGGCGTTCACTGGAAGCACCAAAATACTTCTGGCGAAACCAAGCCAGTTCAGACTTAAGATTATCATTTTCAGCCTGCTGTTTATTCAATGCTTCCGCAAGTGTTTTGATCGTAGTATTTAGTTGTGAAATCATATCTTTAAGCTCAATGAGCTGGATATCTTTACTACTGTTGGCCACGTTTTTGCTCCTTAGTTTACTATAAAAAGTATACCATAAAAAGAGCGAAAAAGCCAGTAAAATCAAGGGTTTCAGCCGGTTTTAAGAGCTTTTGGCTGCTCGATTTCAAGCCCCGTCATAAGCCAGTCGAATTGTTGCCAGGTAATATTTTTTGCCTCATTGCTATTTCTTGGCCATCGATACTTGCCTTGAACAACGTCAAGCCGTTTATAGAGAAGAACCATTCCATCAGGCTCTCGGAGCAGAACCTTGATTCGGTCACATCGTCTGCCACAGAATAGATAAATTGATCTGGCATCCGGTTCCGCTTTCAACTGGTCTAGAATGATGGCGTAGAGTCCATCTATGGACTTACGCATATCCGTATAGCCTGTAATGATATAGATGTTGATTGCTGTGGAAATATCACCTAGCACAACATAACACCTCCCATGCATTTGAGAGTAGTTTCGATCAGGTTTTTATCTGTGTTATTAAAGAAGCGGATTGTTGCATTGCCAATCAGAATTTCAACCGTAGGCAATTCTTTGGTAGCAAGATCCGGAACAATGCAAGTATTTTGCTCTACTTGCAAAGGAGCAGGCATTGATGCCGAATCCGGCATTAAGTTAACCTTTACCACTTCCTGCAAAGGAGCAGATGTTTTCTTTCCTTGATCATCTAACATGGGGATCACCATTCCACGCTTACGAAGTCTACTGATCCAGTTATAAAAGGTGCCTGGATTAATATCATTCATTTGGCACCATTGATAGTCGGAGAGGCCGCTTTGTCGGCACTCCATGATGAGCAGAAACTGCTCATCGGCAGAAATTCGTTTTGATCTCATAATTGCTAGTCTCCGAAATAGAGTAAAATGCTTGCATTCTCGCAAAGGCTTAGAGTAAAACGCTCGCATTTCCTGATAACAATTATAAAGAAAAACGGTGCAATTTAAAATCCACCCTTAGATTAGGCGCTTACTGTTTTTCAAAGTCTGTAAATTCATCATAAAACTGGTCGAACATTTTTAAAATGTTGTAAATGCCATCAGAATTAAGTCTATCTAACTTAACGTTCTGTATTCTTGTTTTAACCTCTTCCATCTCTATTTCAATAGAGTCTATCCTTTCATAGAATTTATTTAGACGTTCCTGCATGTCCTTATATTTTCTTTCATACGAAGAGTCCATAACATCTAGCCCATCAATTTGTTGTGCTAATTTATTTTTTGCCGTATTTTCTTGGCGATATGATTTTTTTAGAGTTTCTAAATTCTCTTCCAGTTGAGCAGTATCAATTTTAGAATTAATTTTATCTTTTATAGCATTCTCAAACTTTTCATTATGAACTAACTTAGTAATAATCTCAGCAACAGCATCATCTACTAAGTCTTGACTCCACTGCTTACTGTAATTACATTTATGACCACTTACACTCCTCCTATGCTTACAAGCATAGTAGAAGTAATCTCTATAATAAGTACCATCCTTTTTCTTCTTTCGATTTACATTACCATACATGGGCGCACCACAATTGGGACATTTTAGTATACCAGATAAAATATGTGCGTGTTCTAAACTGTACCTCTTTTCATGTTTAAAACCAGTTATTTTACGCTTTTCTTGTGCTGCTTGCCATATTTCTTCTGATACTATAGCCTCATGAATTCCATCATAAACAGGAAACTCTTTCTGCTTTACAATATGGAATTGATTTCGTTCACCTTGTATTTTCTCATTTTTTCTTCTTCCATAAGCTAGTTTTCCACAATAAACAGGATTATCTATAACAGCCTTTACAAAAGAAGCAGAAAAGGCATCAAGTGTACCATTTTGACGCTTTTTCTTTTTATAACCATTATTATTGAGATATGAAGCTACTGCATTTATACCCATGTTTGTAGATGTAAATTTATCGTAGATAACTTCTACAACTTTTACCTCATCTTTAGCTATTACTAGCTCTCCATTTTCCAGTTTATAACCATAAGGAGCAAAGCCCCCATTCCATTTACCTTCTCTAGCTTTCTGCTTACGTCCTTCCATAGTTTGAACTAAGATATTTTCACGCTCGATTTCTGAAACAGCAGATAAAACGGATATCATAAGTTTTCCACCGTCTTGGCTACTATCTATATTATCTGCAACTGAAATCAAATTAACTCCATAGTCTTGAATTATTTGAAGAGTGCCTAGAACATCTGCGGCATTACGTCCGAACCTTGAAAGTTTAAAAACTAACACAAAGTCAACTTTATCTTTTCCTTCTTTTATATCATTAATCATCCTCAAGAAATCAGGTCGTCCTTTTACATTTTTACCTGAGCCGACATCAGAATACTCATCCACAATAGTCATTTTCTTATATTGTGTATATTCTTTGATTTCTTCTTTTTGAGCGTCTAAACTGTACCCATCAACCTGCATTTCTGTTGAAACTCTTGTATATATGTAACACCTCTGATTCATCTATATCCACCCCCATTTAAACAGTAATTCTCTGTCCCAACTATTATAACGGATTTTATGTGAAATATATATATAAATTTAGAAAAAACCCTTTTAGGGTTTTTTCTAAATTTATGATGCTATTTTATTTCTATCTTGTTCTGTTTCCTGACCATACTTTTCTATCATTCTTGCCATAAAATCTACGCAGCGCTCAAAAGATGCATCTTTTTTTTCTTTGAAATTATTTTGATTAGTTACTTCCTTTTTTCCCATAGCGTATCTCTCCTTAAATTTGATTTACGCTATGTAATAGAAAGACGTTCTGACTCAAGTCTAAGCGCTAAACTACCAATGATTGAGGCTCTAAGTAGACGATTGGTTGACTAAATGATTTCGCATACAGCCCTTTAACCATCAAGTAGTCCAAATTAATAACAGGTGGCGAATTATCTCTAAAAAGGATAACTGCCACCTGCTCTTGGTAGTTCAAATTAATAATTATGATTAGTTTTTACCCCACTTTAGAGATACCAGTTTTCTATTCTCCATCATAAACACTTCAGGATATTTGAATATTTCCAAATACTTGCTGGCCAATTCATCTGTAAGACCTTCAAAATCTTCGCTATCAGGTCTTGCTAAACAGATAAAGAAAGAACCAGCTATGATTTCATATAAATCCCCATTGTCATCAGCAAGTCCTCTGTTTAGCTCCAAACTATTTATTTTTCCTTCCTCATTACATATAATTGCTACAGGGTCAGAAAAAGGATATATCGCCTCGATATAACCGCCTACGACTTTTTGCATTGACTTCAGTCCTGAATCTATATTCCTGATTTCTGCCACTTTGTTTGGCTCTACATAAACCACCTTCATTTTTTATCTCTCCTGTACAGATACTTTTATCCACCAATTCTAAATCTCCCTTGGTTTGCTCTGGCTCAGCTTAAACCACCCATTTCATATCTAACCCTAAGCCCTAGCCTTAAATCCTTTGGAAACCCCTTAGGTTAGTTCTGGACATTAGTAACTCCATAACTCTGACAACCATAAATGGACAACATAATTTTTCTCTTTCATCCGATGTAACTACATCTGATTATTAAGAATCTCCAAACACAATGGGTCTATATCGCTTTCTTGAATTTTAGTAACCTTAAGCACCATTCGATCAATTCCAGCATCAACTATAGAATAATAATTGCCGTTAAAACAATACCCTGTACCGTCAAAAATAATATGAGGTATCTGCATGCAGCTTAAAACCTCGGATAAACTATCACAATTATCCGTGATAGGGAAAAAATCCCCAATATCATCAAATTCAAACTTTGGCTCATTTTCTTTCGCTGACTGGTCAACTTCATCATCTCCACAGTATAATTCACCAATTTCCTCGTCTGCATAGAGTTGATTATTTCGTTCACTTTTAATTACATTGTTTACCATCTCCTCCATATGAGATATTTGATATGCTATATCACTGGCTAGTTCCTGATCATCCAAGCTAAACCTTGTATAATCAAACACGAATCCCTTTTCTGTAATCTGATTTAATAATTCAGCACATAGAATTAAATCTCTACTATAGCTGTTCATATGGCTATTAACCATATTTTTGATAGCCACTTCAATTGTTTTCTGTTTCTCGATCATGTAATATACCTGCCTCTCTTAGTTCTTTCAATTTTCTACCCATAGCACATTGGCTTACGCCTTGCATTCTGGCCAAATCCTTGACCTTAACCCCTTCATTACGAAGCTTTACCAATTCAAGGTTAGTTAGATTTTTTCTCCCTGGGTCTACTCCACCAACCAATTCAATTAGAATCCTACAAATATGATTGGTCATTTCCAGTTCAGTGGCTATACCATCAAATCTTTCAAGGATAGAATCTAACCTGCCGCTTAAACTTGTGAATTCCTCTTTAGTCACAAGGTTTACGGCATCTTTTACCGCAGGTTCTTTTGGCTTTTTGCTTTGTTTCGTAACTTTCTTATTTTCTACTTCCATTTATCTGAATCACCTCCTTAAACCACAATAACGCTGATTTCGGAGGATTTCAACTCCCCCAAAATCAACCTTAAAGGAAGGTTTAGACATCTTTTTCAAAATGTTTGGAGCTATGCTTTTAGTTTTTAGAAAGTTGATTTTATTACCCCGCTTATAGTCCAGATACTAAAAATAATTTTTGAAAACAAACACCAAAAACAGCCTTAAAATCCATTGCGCTTGAATTTTAAGGCTGTTTTGAAGTTTTCTATGGTTAAGTACACATATTTACTTATCTGTTATTCGGTTTTCTCTATCTATTGAAAATAAAAATTGTAAATATTTGACATGACCTCTATTTTTATTTCTCTGGTTCAACATTGATATATGAAATTAATTTTGCACCATTTTCATCTTCCCAAAGGTTCAATATATCATGTATATCAAGGTTTTGCTGAATTACCATAGAAGTTATTTCTTCTAAAATTGGCAATAGGTTATTATGATTAAAGTCATATTCCTTCTTTAAACCTACTGATATCAAGTTATTATTCATATATGCCGCATAATGTCTTCCTATCTCTTGCACATCATTGGCATTTACTTTTCTACTTATAAACCCTCTCAGGTATAGTACATTTTTGTTTGGGTCTATGGTCATATAGGCTTTTTTTAAATAAAAGTCGATTTCTCTATTACTATTAAAAGTTATTTCCATTAATGAACCTCCTAAACTTTTCTATACTAATTATAAAGTAAAAGCCACATACAAATCAACATCAAGGTTTTTAAGGCTTCGTGATAGCACTAAATTAATGTAATTCTTTCTTATAGTGTTCTATATTTTTTCCATTCTATTTTGTTATTTTCCTGCTTTATATATATTGAGGGTAGGGAGTGAAGAATAGCCATAAAACCCAAAATGCTGGATCCTATGGCTACTCCGTTTTAATATCTTTCAACTGTTACCCTAGTGAATCTGTTTTCCCCGGATGTTTTTTCCCCTTGTATATATCTTCAGGCAACTGCCACCAGTTAATATCCATTATTAAACCAATCTTCCTTGCGCACATCAATTCCTTGCCTTAATTTGGCAATATCTCTATCTGTATATTGCTCCCGATATAGCCGATTTTTAATAGTCTTTTTATCGCAACCATAGCATTTGCCTATCTTGGTAAGACTATCGCCATCCAACAGTTTATCCATAATGTCATCAGCATTTATATTTTCCTTAAATGCAGGGTGTTTTTTCATTAACGTATCGTTGATCTTTTCAAGCTTATCAATCGTTTTTTGCATTTCATCTACAAACCAATTTAAACGCAATATTTCTTGCACTAAGTCCTCATACGACATTTCATTAAAAATATAATTTCCGTAGTACTCCATGTAATCCATGTTCTTAGCCTCCATTTTCTTAATCCCAACAAACTTTGGAAATTAATAAACCTTCAATTAAAGTCCTTTTCATTTTGTTGCATCACCAATTTATCCGAACTGTACTATATGAAGAATTTATCCTGCTTTCCTTTTTCATTGCCTTGCTTTTGACTGATTATAGAAACCAATTAAATACTCACAATCGACTTGAATTTTAACATAATGTAGATAATTAGTCCCTGTTATTCAATTTTTCCATACTGTATACCAAGGATTTTCTAGGGCAGAAGGGGAGAGGTTAGCCAAAATCAATCTCGCTGCTATCCTCATGCTCCTTCATTTTCCTGTAAAAGGTTGAGCGTGACACCCCTAATAGCTTACTTGCCTTAGATACGCTTATTTCTTCATTTTTTACAGAAACATATAGCTCCGTGAAGTTATCCAATGACTTTTTAGGTCTACCTTTGTACTTACCTTGCTGCTTAGCAATTTCAATGCCTTCACGCTGCCGCTGCAACAGACATTCACGCTCAAACTGTGCCAGTCCTGCAAACATAGTAAACATCAACCGACCTTGTGGCGTTGATGTGTCAATATTTTCTTTTTGGCTGATAAACTGCACTTTTTTCTGATTCAGCTTTTCTACCAAGTCCAGTAAATCCTTTGTGGAACGTGCCAGCCTTGAATAACTCTCAACCACTACGATATCACCCTCACGAACAAAGTCCAGCAGTGCGTTAAGCTGTGGCCTGTCTGTATTTTTCCCTGACAGCATATCAGTATATAATCTTTCTACCCCAAGACCTTCCATAATTGCTTTTTGCCGTTCCGTATTTTGTTCTGTGGTTGATACACGAATATATCCTACCTTCATAGTCAATTCCTCCATATAACAAGTATTATTAAAGCTCCAAAACTCTAAAAGTCACCCTGTCCATATGACTATACCCTAATAGAGCAAACTGCTAATATACCCATATGGCGCAAAATCTGATCCAATAAAACTATATTGGAATTTTGAAACATCTTTTAGAGCGTTGTACTATTTAACACTCTTTTTCATTTTAGAGCAATAATCCTCGATATTTTAGATTTTGGCTATGTTAGCATAAGCCAAACAAACGCTGCATAGTACCATTTATTGTTCTATATTACTACCTATTGTATTAATTTCTGATCTTTTAGCTGATACTGTAGTGGCAGAGCATTTAAGCATAGAGCTTATTTCCCTTATAGAATAACCATGCTCCGTTAAGTACTTTACCTGCTCCCTAAGGCTGGCGCCTTTTAATTTTCTGCCTGATTGCATTTTCAAATGTTCCATCAATAATTTCTGATTGGCAAGAAGCTCGTCTAACTTTTTATCTATGTTCTCTGTGGAAATCTTATTTACTGTCATCTTTCTATTACACCCTTTCAAATATATTTTTCTATTCCAGCAAATATTTTTCTTTAAAAACCATTTTACTCACTTTACATCCCCATTTCTTCACCCATATTAGAGCATAATTTAGTTAGTTAACTATTTTTTCACTAACTAAAACCACAACATTTGTCATTTTGATTGACACATAGCAGAATCCCACTAAAAAAAGCATTTACCCTACAATAACACAGATTGAAGATTTAGACATCGCCTTATTTACTCTGACAACTAGCCTATAAAATGTCGCAATTGTTCCTACAATTCTCATTTTCTACATTTACAATACTGACTGATAAACCTATTAATGCCTCTAGCACATGCAGAAGTTTATCAATTTGAGCATCAGAATCCATACTAGCAAAATCCTTAAGCTGATCGCTAATTTTAACTAGCTCATCCAGAGCATTTAAAAACTTCTCTCTTCCTTTTTTAAGGCGAATCATTTCCTTAGCCTGAGATGATTTGCTTCTAAATTGAATGTCATTAATCACTAAACTTTCCTTTTGGTATAGCTCCAATATTTCTAACATAAATTTTGCCGCCTGCTTATCTGTTACTACTGTTTTGGTCATATCAATATGTATCATCCATACTACCCCCAATCTTTAGAACCTTGTTATGAAATAATTTTTGCGTCTCAGTACTTGGATTTATCAGTTTTTTTAATAATTTTAAGTCATGATGCAAAGATTCATCTGTTACCACTGGCAGCGACTGTAATAAATTACTTTGCAAGACTACAAAATAATATACATCAAAACTAACCTGTGTCATTATAGTTATTTTTGCTCCTTCTTTTACAGCCTTACCCGTTATAATAATAGTTTCCTGCTCTGTGGATACCTGCAAAAGCAGTGCTGCGTCATTCTTTGGCATGATTGCTGATTGATCATCATAAATAGCACGTAACATTTTTTTGTTATGTTTCTTTATGTAATATCCTAGGGTGCAGTTCAAAGCTAATGCAAGCGACCACATGGCTGGTGTCTTTATTAATTTGTTGTCAAATTCCAAAATTATTGGTATCTCTGGTAGTATAATCATGTTAATTCCCTCCTTTTCTTTTGTGTGGTTTTTATCTATTGAAAATCATGCTTAGGGGGTAGCTTATATTAATTTATAAAATGTCATTACCATTTAAGGGTAAAAGAGGTCCTCTTTTATATAAGTAGACCTCTTTTTCACCTTTCAGTTTACATCGTGCCGCACAAGCTGCGGCTTTGGTTTGGGTTATCTCATATTTATTTTTATTTTTTTAAAAGATTCTTTCGTCTAATTCACATCTTTATTGATAAATAAAGAAACCGTTATGTTATCCACCATGTTTTCTTATGGCAGTATCTGCAAATGTAAAATATTGATTGGATTCAATTGGATAGGTATAGTATTTAAATGTACAATTACGTTCTATTTCTGTAGAGTAGCCATCACGCATTTCCCACGAAGAGTAATTATGCTCAACAATGCGTTTTTTGCTATACTCAACTTCTCTTTTTATTTCCTCAAGCCGTTGTCCTTGCTCTTGGAATTCTGTCTGTTCATTTGTTGCCCATGAACGGAGGACAATATTTCTATTTAACCCCTTAGATGCCAGATAACCCTTTTCGCCTTTTAAATATAATCTTGCATTAATCATATTTTTCTTAAGATAGTTCGTTACTTTTAGCAGCTGATTCTTGCTTCCTATTTTACCTATAAACACTCCACCCAAGTTCCAGATTCCTTTAAGTTCGTTATATTCTATATAGTTAAGATTACATATAATGTGATAATGCCAATTGCCATTTTCCTGCTTGTCCATAACTGCAACATATTTAAAATTTTCATATCTGTAGTTCATTTTCTGTATGAATTTTTTGAACTCCTTGTTGCAGGTTTTTAAATCGTGATATTTATCGTCATATGCTACGTCGTTAATCTTTTCTTTATTTTCTATTACATTGTCTGGTGTAAAAATATCGTTCATTGTTTTCAAGAAATTGCCCTCTATGATTTCCAAGTCTTGGTAAATTTCCTGGAATAGGTTGTTTTTTTTGCTACTTAAGCTAGTGCTCTTTGGTTGCTCTTTTACGATATTGGCAAATGTTAGAGTTATCATCATACATTTTCTTGTTTGAAAATTATTCTCGATGAGTTCTTTAACAAGGTTACGCCTATTTTTATTGCGTTGCTTATAATTCTTAGCATGATATTTGCCTACAATAATTTCTTTTTCATGAACTTGACGGCCATCTTTATCGTAATTAAATTCAGAAGTTTTATCACCTAAATAATAACCCTGCATTTCTCTTTTACCACCTTTGGCCTTAAGATTTGAGCCAATATAAATAACCTCTGTAGTTTCGGTTGCCCCTATAATCAACTTCTTATCTGCCATCAATGAACACCTCCATCCTTAGTAATAATGCCTACTAAGTCAGTGAGCTCATTTTGTTTTCTTCTTTGGTTGTAGCAATAGCTTGCTTCTGTTATCCTGCTAAACCCTGTTTCCTTGACCTGTTTTCTACCAGCTCTCAATATTCTATACACTTAAAAATCCCCCTTTGTAAATGAATCATCAAAATTTTGATTTGATGTATACACTTACATTAGGTTTAATATCTAAATGAAGATGTTGATGGAAACGAAAGATGACTGCCCTCTAATGCTCAATGTTCTACACAAGATGCCATGTTTGAATAAAAATCCTAACTAGTCATTACACTATTGCAATGTTTGGGCAAATGTAGTTAATGATAGCCTGAGTTAGCAACTAGTATATAAAAACGCAGAAAAAAAGAGCCACCATTCGGCAGCTCTCCTACTTTTAAATTTTAAACAAATTTGTTTAATTTTATCATTTTATCTGACATGTATTAATCCAGTATTTTGCTAACCATGATATCAATACAATCATCGTTGTCAAGGCAAAGAACATGCTTTGACTCACGCTCTGGCTTGCTCATCTGCCACCATTCACGCAAATCAGCTGATTTTGTACCAGACATAATAAAGGAATTTAACACAATTTTTTTATCTGTACATGATGGCTGCAAGCGATCTTCCAGTTCCTTAATTTTCCTGTAAAACTCCACCTTCGGATCATCAGGTCTAACCCTCATTAGTCCCTTAGGATCTATGAATGATACATATTGTACTTCAGGCGTATCTATCCATAAAACATAATCTGGATAAAAATTGCCTGCTTCGAAAAAACCCATGCCTACTTTACTTTTGTTACGAAGCAAGTAAAGATTTCTGTTGTCGAATACTTCTTTATTTTTTTCAGTATAGTTTTTTAGTCTGTCCACAAACAGTTTTTCATCTTCATTAAGGCTTACAGGAGATATCTGTATTTTCAATCCATTGGATTTCAAGCTAATAAGTGGTGCATATAGGTGTGAATGAAAGTCAAAGGCAACTAAAGATTTGCTAAATACAGCTCTCTCATATTCAGCAATTCCTTTATCCTTGTCCAATAGAGCAGTCAGCTCTGTTATGAATCCCTCGACTTGTTCGGCTCCATTATCACCGTCAAACAAATCTGCATACTTTAATGAATATTCTGATACAAAATTATTATCATCTGCTGTAAGTTCCTGATATTCGAGAAAAGGAGCTTCCCAGCGTTCCTTTTCATACTTGAAAAACTTATCTATGTAGATTTTCATCACCATTACACAGTAATCCGTTGCTGCCTCCAGTTTTTCAAAGGAATCTATCTTGATGTGCATTTTTGGTATGATAAGCGAGTACCACCCATCCACCAACAAGATATCTTTAAGTCTGTCCTTCTCAATGCTGATATTGTAATAGAATTTCTCGTTTTTATATGCTTCCAGTTCCTCAAACATGCGGTCATAATCTAAGTATGGAATGTACTCCTTATCCAGAGTATGTTCATCGGTTACCGACATCATCTGCATACTAAAGCTAGATTCAATGGTTTGCACCTTTGAACGACAATCAATTGTTATCTTATTCTTCACAAGGTAACTCATAAATCTTTCGTCAGGCTTATCCAGTACCAATCTGCGAGACTGCTTTTTGAAGTTTACCCCAGACTTTAGCTTAATGACTCTAAGTTTTTTTTCTTTAACCATATCATACCTGCTGACAACAGGAAGTGTAAATTCATGAGGCTTCTCATTAGCTGACATTTCTTCTAGCTCAAGGTATTTCTTGAAATCCTCCATGTACTGCGCCCTAATTCCAAATATAGTCAGCGTCTCAAGTAATTCAATATGTTTTGGCACATTAATACTCTGGTCATCTAATTTACGGCTGCGTTTCAGACAACCATGATATCCTCTTAAACGCACACCTCTACCGAACAACTGAATCGCCTGAGAGCCTTCGCCTTTTGCAAAGTTAATCAGACCCATCGTTGAAACTCTCCAGCTATTCCAGCCTTCAGTGAATTTTCGTGAGCCGACAAGTACTTTTATATTTGAAGTAGAGTTATTTATATTCCTAAACAAGGATTCTGAAACAAATTCCTCAGTTTTGGCAACAATCCCTTTCTTATCACAATTCTTCACCAGGCCAGCCGTATCACCAATACTGATGACACCGAAATAATCTCCGTACTCTCCTATCTTTAACCCAATCTCACCTGGCACCTGCCTGATATTTTCAATGTGCAAGCGTGGTTCTTCAGATGAAGTATCACTGTTAAAAACCAACCTCAGGATGTCAGTATAAATGTCTTCTGCCTTTGGAGAACCACCAAATATTGATTTTAACGCATTAAAATCCTGTGAAAAAAGCTCAGCACCCCTGCCATCCATCAATCCTGTATCTTCATTAAGTACGGCGTTTAAACGTTCAATCGTCTTCGCTTTACGGTTTACAAACTTATCTATGAATTCTATTACTTCCTCCACATCAGTCATTTCAGCATTAGAAGTTTTTGCAGTTACACGGTTACCCACAAACACAAGCAATGGTTTTTCAATCTCAAAAGGTGCAAATTCTTTTGGATATGATTCAAACAATTTAAGCTGCTGATAAAACGAGAGTAAGCAGCCAGTCAAATATAAATGACGCTGTTCCTCGTCTATTCCATCTTTTAAATTATAAATGCGATATTCCTTGCCATATCCATCTTCATAAAAGTATTTATAGGAGTAATCCATGATTATTGATGTGCAATACTCATCCAGCAAATCCTTATCTTTGGTTGGTTTCAAGGTCTTCATAGCCTGCTTAAATGTTGCGGAATACTCAAAAGCAAACCCCCCATCGGCAGACAGGCGAGATCGGTAATCATACCACACGTCACCAGCAAGCCCACGATGAGCCTCATCAACCAGTACTAGATTGTTTTGCTCAAAGCTATCAATAGAAACGGTCTTAATTTTACCTTCTTCTTTCAGCTTATTCATGTCGATAATAATGACGTCTTCCCTTTGCGAAAGAAAACCAGTATCCTTCTGGAACAGAGCAGCTGTAATTGAAGATAGCTTTAATTCCTCTAAATGCTGATTAGACATCCCCTCATTAGGTGAAAGCAAAATCACCTTGTTTATGGTTAAATGACTATTCAACCTTTGAGCCCTTTTCAGATAATATGAAAACTGCAGAATATTTGCGTGAGTAATCAAAGTTTTTCCGCTGCCGGTTGCACACATGAATGCCAACTTATTCATTCCTTCGGGCTTAAACTCAATATCAATCTTACCCATTGTTTGAGTAGATACCTGTTTTGCGTACTCGTTTAAATCCTTGCAAAACTCATCTTTATCGAAAAAATATCTATCTAAATACATCTCAGTAAACAGCAAAGATATGTACTGAAAGTACTTCAGCACAATACCCCCACGCTTATCTCCTATCTGCTTTACATACCGACAGATATTCTCATCATACAAACGTAGTTTATCACGGTTTATTTTTACTATATCCTTATTAACAGTGCAGATACGATCTAAGTATACATAAAACCATGTATTTTGATTTTCGTTGTATCCTTCTTGCTCCATACTGTTTAATTGTCCTGCAAGAGAAGCGAGCGTGTTCTTTCCGAACAAATTTAGGAAGTACCTGAACAGTAACAGTTGGTCATTGAATTTTATGGTTATCTCTGTCTTCTTCTTTTTTGCCACTGCTTATACCTCCTCAAACATACGCTGCTTAAATTCAGGCTCTATCATATTAACCTTCCAATGTTCCTCATCTGCCTTTAGATTTTCAAGGTTGTTATCCCCATTAACATAGATTATGTCAAATTCACGGTTAAGCTGATTTATACGGTGCTTATTGAAATAAGCATCCAGAGCGGCATTGCTCTCAATCAGATTATCCGTGATGGTACGCCAAATAATTAGTGTATGTCGCCCATCTGGAAGTATACCCTCAATCTGTTTAAATGCAAATTCTCCATCAATATCCTCGGTTAACTGCACCGCACCTTCATAAATCCCTGCTTTGTCAGGCTCTGTTTTAAAGTACGAAACCACACTTTGACGCACCACGTTAATACCAATGAGATAATTGAAAGTTTCGCACAGGTCAACTATTTTCTCCTTGGTTTCGTTATTCTCATTAATTTTCATTTTATAACTGAATGGCATTTTAAAGCTGTCAAGATTTATCATGCTATCTTTAGCCTCAACGTCAAACATATAATTGATTAAATATTCATCACCGAACAATACGGACATTTTATGCTTTTCTTCAGAAAGACTGATATTTGATAGAGCATCTTCATAGCTTTCTAAATGGTGATACTTCATAATATGAGTTACACCTGTTGTCCTATTTTTTGGCTTTCCATTCTCCCAATCATTAGCATAAATAACCTTTTTCATTCTCGCTTTTATGACTGAATCAAAATATTCACCCATGTCTACAAGAATATATTTTCGTTGTGAATCATCAACTGTTCTATTAATATTGATTACAGCATGACCCGTTGTTCCTGAACCTGCAAAAAAATCTAATACTACGTCAGCTTCATCAGACCCGATTATTATATTATCCTCAACTGTGTAAAGACTTTTTGGATAATCAAATGGGTTATTAGGTAATATGCTCTCAAGGATATTTGTCCCTTTAGACGATGCATCGTAGCGTTCTCCGAACCAAAGAGACTTAGGAGTCGCCTCTGAATCGGCAAAATCATATTGATAAACGGCATATCTTCCGTCTCTCATAGACTTGGCAAACAATGTTCCATTTTCACAGCCCTTACAGCAACTCTTATATCCCCAACGCCAACGTAGATTTTCCCCTTTGCTACTAAGTGGTAAAAGAAAAGCACAACCTTTTTCTTCATATTCTTTTTGCAATTCCCTTACAAAATCATCATTGAAAGTATCATCTTCAGGATTATATATTTTTTTATATTCATCTTCAGGTATAACACTAAGTTTTTTAGCACTTATATCATAAATGAATGGAAAAAACATATAAGGACGTTCTTCTCTACGCTTTCCAGTTCCTGTCCTTTTAAGCGGTAGTTCTCTTAACGCCTGCTCGCCTTGTTGTTTTGAGAATTTCTTTTTTATTTCCTCGTCACTAAGTATAAAGTTATTAGTCTGTGCAAATCGTTTATCTTTTGCATATAAAAGTGTATAGTCATGCGCTTGTGCAATAAATCCTTGGTCACGCCCTTTAGGATTTGTGAAGATTGCAATGTTTGAAATAGCGTTATTAATTCCAAACACTTCATCAAGTAATAAATTTATATACCTGAATTCATAATCATCAATAGCAACTTCAATAATACCTTTAGGTGAAATAAGTTTTTTGGCAGCCATGAGCCTTGATTCCATTAGAGAAATCCAACTTGAATGTTCATATCCATTCTTATAAAGAATTTTACTTGCATCCGTATTATAAGGAGGGTCAATATATATCAACCTAATTTTCTCATAATACTTTTCAAGCAGTAAGTTAATGGCTTGAAAGTTATCACTATGAAACATCAAACCTCCGGTTTGCTCTTCAATATTCTCAAAACTTGAAATCAACCTGTCCTTAAAGTCTGTTGAAAAATACTTTGTATCAACTATAAGATTCTTGTTTTGATGCAAAAAATCCAACGTCAATGGTTCAGAGTATGCTACTGTTGTCGAATCGCCCTCAATCTCATTGATTGCATACATATCAACCCATTCCTGTACTTGTATCTTGTTCTTTATGATTTCCTCATAAAAAGCCTCATCAATGCTATCCAGCGTAATACACCAATCCGTGCTAACTACGAATTTCTTTTTGAGCCATAGTTTTTTCTGAAAATTCTCAATTTGTGCAACGAAATCAATAATGATTTTTCCAACACGCTTAATAGCCCTTACTTTGGCAATATAAGCATCCACTCTTTTTTCATCTGTTGTATCAATATCGTCAAGGTGAATGACCTCGCTTTTAATAAAAAAGTCCAACTCTCTCGTTAAGAAACCACGTAAATCCTTATGTATAAAGTAATCAAATGTATTTTTGGCAACATAGCTTTCTAAATGCTTCTCCAACACAGATTTAACTTTCTTTTGGTCTTTCGTTGCAGCCGGACGTAGTAAACTAAACCAGTCTTTAAATTGACTGGATATAGCAGCGCTGATTTTCTTATAATTTTCTTCGGCATATTTGATCTTCTTATCAGCAGGAACATCAAAAACAAAGCGAATATAAAGCTCACCATTTAATATTTCCATTGTCTTAAGTTCAGGCTTTTCGTCAGTCTCCTCATAAAGCATGAACGTACGCTTTTTGTCATTGCTTTCCTTGTTGTTATTCTGCTCTGTTGTGGCATCCACGATACGGAAATGAACTTTACGCCCTTCGTCAATAAAGGTATAATCCTTGAAGTTCTCAGCAGTCTTTATGTAATACTGGTCTTGGTTAGCCCAATATAACTTGACCTCCTCACCTTCATAGGGAATGGCGTATACACCTTCTTTATAGCGGCGTTTTGAAATGAAATCACCCTCGTCATAATAGCGATTAAAAAAGCTATACAATGCCGAATAAACGTCAGTTTCCAAAGCAGACAAATCAACACCTGCCGTAAGCTGACCTTTCAAGCGAGAGTACTCTTCTGCAAGCTTAGGGCTCGCTGAAATTTCAATGCCTAAGTCTGCACATTGCTTTTCTATCTCGGCAAGACGATTCTCAATGTCCACTGTATTTGAAGCAAAAGGTGCAAGGGTATCCTGAACTTTATTTGGCAGTCCTTCAGTTAGGAATCTCTCTATTTCGTCTCTGCGAATATTCATGATACGATAGATACCAAAATCCAAATCAGACTTATCCAATTCAAATATGCTTTTCATTAAATTAACAAAACGATTTAGCTTTTCAGACATTACTTTAACCTCTCTCTATACTATATTTTTATCCTTTTTTGCTAAATTACTTTTCTTTGACAACTTCCACAACATCTCCTATGTCACATTCAAGTACATTGCAGATGCGCTCAATCACCTCAAGTGCAACATACTCATTCTTACTCATTTTTGAAAATGTACTGGCACTAACATTCGCCAATTTTCTTACGTCAGATTTCTTTAAATCCTTGTCAATAATGAGTTTCCACAGCTTTTTATAACTGACACTCATGCCTTCACCCCTATCTTTAACGATAAAAAAGTAATATCTTGTTACAACAATTAGAATTATATCACAGTTATTCCGACAAACCAATAATTACTTATGATAAGTCGCATTTTTTTTGCTTATCTCAACATAGGAGTTTTACTAACAAAAAATCAGAAATTCTCTTTTGAAATAATAAAACCTGCCCCCTAATAAAAAGGACAGGTTAATTAACTTTTGTGTTTTTCATATTTTCCGTATTAGTATAGCCTTTCAAACCCGCATATTCAAACACACAATGCAACCGACACCAATTCTTAACACTGTAGTATGGGTCGTATCGATGCGTATCATTTCATTCCCCTCTAAGCAAATCCATTGCTGGCACCGTTACCTGCTACCCTTTTTGAACTGGCAGTTTAAACTTATCTATACTTCAATTGATTTGAAGCAAGGTATGCGAAATGATAGTATTCCAGTAATTCCGATGTAATTTGCTTATATAACTCCGACAAATCCTTTTCCGTATCTATTGCTATTACCCTCATTCAAATCCTCTTTATATACCAAGATTTTTTCATTTATACTTTTTGCTGTTACTCATATCATGCTAAAATGATTTAAAGCTTCTGTTATGGCTTTCTCTTTATTAAGTGGACATTGTGGCACTCGTGCATCTTCTGACTTTGGAAGATTGTAACTTGTACCAATCTCCAAACCCAATTTTCTTTTTACCTGTGAAATATATAGGCTTGATACTTTCATACTATGATTTTTTAAAACATAATCCTTTATTTCTTCATAGGTTGCCTTGCTTTCAGCAGTAGTAATATCAAGCTCATCAAGGCTTAGGTCAATCTCAATTCTATCATCAGGATTTTTTCTGGACAAACAGACAACCGTCTCAACATGAGCCGTCATAGGAAACAGATCAATCCCCCACCCTTTCCTCGCTTCATACCCTCTTTTTCTAAACAACTCCAGATCCCTAGCCAACGTCTCTGGTCCGCATGAAACATAAACGACTTTCGCAGGCTTCAACTTCGCTACCGAATCAATAAATTCAACCGTACTTCCGCTTCTTGGTGGATCGAGGAATACGACATCAGCATGTTCTCCGCTCTCTGCCATATTCTCCATAAATTTGCCTGCATCATTGCAATAAAATTTAACATTACTTACATCATTAAGCTTTGCATTTTCTATCGCATCCTTCACTGCATCCCTATTTAATTCAACACCTATCACTTCTTTTGCATACTGACTGGCGACAATACCAATCGTACCGATTCCACAATAAGCATCTATCACTCGTTCATTACCTGTAAGTCCTGCGGCTTCAATGGCCTTTTTATAAAGAATTTCAGTCTGAACAGGGTTTACCTGGTAGAAGGATTTGGAAGAAATTCTGAAACGATACCCGCACAGAATATCTTCAATGTATCCTTTTCCGTATAATACATGTTCTTTATCTCCCAATACCATGCTGGTTCCACGCCCGTTTACATTCTGTATTGCTGTAGTGATCTCCGGATGCTTGTCACGTAACGCCTTTACAAAGTTATTCTTTGATGGAAAAATGGGAGATGCGGTTACAAGGACGACCATAATCTCTCCCGTTGTAAATCCACGTCGTATCAGAACATGGCGAAGCAAGCCATATCCCGTATCCTCATCATAGGTACGAATTTTAAATGATTTCAACATACCTCTGATTGTCCCAATAATTTCATCTGCCTTTTCATCCTCGATCAAACAGCTTTCCACTGGAACAACACGGTGGGAGTTTGCTTCATAGACTCCAGAGAAGGGATTTCCTTTTTTATCATGGTCAAAAACAGCATGCACTTTGTTACGATAATGATAGGGATCTTCCATACCAATCATAGCTTCAAGACGGCAAAAAGGCTTTAACAGAGTTTCTAACTGCTTTTGCTTTAATTCTAACTGCTTTTTATATGGCATATCCAAAAGCTGGCAGCCACCGCATTTACGGAAAACAGGACATTGGGATCGGTTCTTTTTAGTTTCTTTAGAAAAAGCTTTATCCTCAGCCTTTCTTTCTCCACGTTGTTGACCTTCAGCGCTCTCTTTTCTCCATTTAGTTTGCTTTTCTCCAAACTTCTTGTCTGATTTTTCCCCAGAATTCTTCCGAGGATTTTCACCAAGCTTCTTATCTGACCACTGTTCTGATTTACGCCATGTCTCCTTTTCTGAATTTTTACCTGATTTTTCTCCTTGATATTTACGTGCCTTTTCTCCCAGTTTCTTATCCGACCATTCTCCAGTTTTCTGCCAGGTATTCTCTCCTGACTTCCTACCTGACTTTTCCCCTGAATTTATCCGAGTCTTTTCTCCCGGCTTCTTATCTGACCACTGTCCTGTTTTTTTCCACTCCTTCTCACCCGGCTTCTTATCAAACTTATTTCCGGATTTCTCCCACGTTTTCTCTTCAGATCTCCTATCAGACTTATCTCCGGATTTCTCCCACGCTTTTTCTCCCGCTCTCTTATCAAACTTATTCCCGGATTTCTCCCACGTTTTCTCTCCAGATCTCTTATCAGACTTATCTCCAGCTTTTTCTCTGACCTTTTCTCCAGCTTTCTTTCCAGGCTTATCTCCAGATTTCTGCCACGTCTTATCTCCAAATTTCTTTTGACCCTTTTCTTCCATCTTTTTTCCTGACCCTTCCATTGGCCTCTTTCCAGTTTTCAATCCTTTCCGCTCTCCTTTTCTTTCATCTTTCCTCTCATCATTTATCAAAACATCCTTACGAAATTTTTCTTTTTTTAATCTATTATCTATCATTAAATTAACCACCTTTTTCTTTCCATCGCACATAATAAACCCCGGCTGTTCAGTTTAGAATATCCCTTCTGAATTTCCGCCGGGTAAATTTGTTATCGATATTTATTCTATTATAATACATTTTGTCCCATAAAACCATTAAAATCCTTTCAACCGCTGAAAAAGGCTTGCATTTTCTTTTCCTCTGGATATAATTATAAAAAAACAGGAAGGAAGTATTATAATGGCAGATCAAATTGACTCGTTTTATATAGATAAAACTCTTTATTCCGGACGCCCCCTTAATTCAAGTGGTCGTCTTCCAAAAGAACTACGGACCTATGACCTGTTAGATGATCTAAATATTTCTTTTGTTCGACTGGACCATTCTCCTCTTCCAACAATTGAAGCATGCCAGGAAGTGGATTCCATCTTAGAGACTAATGTATGTAAAAATTTATTCCTTTGCAATGCTCAAAAAACTAATTTTTATCTCCTCCTGCTGCCTGGAAATAAAAAGTTTCGTACCGCTGTTGTTTCAAAACAAATTGGAACTGCAAGATTATCCTTTGCAGAGCCTGAATTTATGGAAGAGTTTTTAGATATCACTCCTGGCTCTGTTTCCGTTTTAGGGCTTATGAATGATAAAGAGAAACGAGTGCATCTTCTTATTGACCGTGAAGTATTAGACCATGAGTATTTTGCCTGCCATCCCTGTATCAATACTTCCAGTTTGAAATTTAAGACCTCAGATCTATTCGATAAAATTATTCCAGCCATGAGCTGCCGATACACACTGGTTGATTTGCCATAACATATATAAATAGATGCATCAAAAAACGGGGCAGGTTCCTAATTCCTGTCCCGTAACTGCATTCCTTGCATCATGTACTTAATGAAATTGTCTCTAAGATTTTTAACAAAAGGCAACCTGATTCTTGCCGGATTCTTTTGCCAAATACATGGCACGGTCAGCTCTTGAAAACAGCTCCTGATATTCCTCTTTCTTTTTCCCAAGACTTGATACGATACCTATGCTGGCGGAAAGACGTCCTTCTTCCTCTGGCACAATGCTTTCTACCATATCTAAGAGGCATTGAGCCTTATCATGAACATCGCCAGCGGATGTAAAGACCACAAATTCATCTCCACCCACTCTTCCAATCAAGTCAGGCTCAGGGAATATATGACAAAGCATTCTTCCCACCTGCTCCAGAATACGGTCGCCTGCAGGGTGACCAAAGCTGTCGTTGATTTCCTTGAAATTATCAATGTCTATCATACACAGCCAACCGGAACGACCGCCTTTTAGCTTTTCCTCTACCCGGTACTCAAATGCTGTCTTATTATATACCCCGGTTAAACCATCTTTTATGGATTGAAGCAAAAGCTGCTCTTCTCTTTTTTTCAGACAAGTGATATCATGGAGTTTTCCAATGAGACTGACAGGATAATTCTTTCCTTCTTCCCATTTGGTACTCAGTTTACATGAACACCAATGATAGGGTTCTCCGGAATCTCCAAGACATATTTCCGTGGAAAGTATCTCTCCAAACCTGGGAGCATTGTCTCTGTATGTTTCAAAAAAATTTTTAAAGGCAGGTAAATTCAACTGCCCTTTCGCATTAGCTGATAAGTATAGCTGTCTATCCTGGTAAGTGTATTCAAATAAAACTGTATCTGCAAAATGGCTTATGTTTCTGTATAAATGATCCGATTCACTGTAATGGAAGAATTTATACTCATTTTGAGTGCTCCCATCCACAAATTCCTTTCCCGAATTTCCTACCATGATACTTCCCCCTGTACCTTCCGGAATCCCTCATTCCGCATCTTTTCCATTCGTATAACATATATGATAACGCTTTTCAAACGTATATGCAACTTGTTTTTCAGCTATTATTACGCATATAATACGTAATGTTTAGTTAGAATATCCTTTATGATTAACCAAGAGGTGATTATGTTGAATGAGCAGTTCGTAAGGAATCGAATCACGGAGCTCCGCTTAAAAAAAGATATCTCTGAGTATCAGATGAGCCTGGATTTAGGAAAAAATAAAAGCTATATCCAGGGTATCTCTTCAGGACGGTCAATGCCTTCTATGAAACAGTTTTTTGAAATTTGCGAATATCTTGAGATTACTCCCAAAGATTTTTTTAATACGGAAAAAAAGGAAAGGCCTCTATTTCAAGAGGCTACATCTTTGATGAAGGATTTGACCCCAGAAGATCTGGAAGCAGTTTTTCCAATTCTGCTGAGGCTGAAGGAAATGGCGGACTAGCAAAAGGAAAGCAGAACCAAAACATACTGGTTCTGCTTTCCTTTCTTATTAAATCTCTCTTGTATTATCTTTCAGCCACAAAGCTTCCTCTTCTGTAAGATATGGAGAAAGCTTTTCATAAACTTCCTTGTGATATTTATTTAAAAGTCTCACATCTTCCTCTGTCATAATAGACTTATCAAGTGCATCTAAATCAATAGGAGCCATGGTTAAAAATTCAAACTCCATGAACTGACCATATTCATTAAGCTCTGCCTTTTTACAGACAATCAGATTTTCTGTTCTGACGCCATGGCTGCCTTCAATGTATACCCCCGGTTCATCAGAGGTAACCATTCCTTCTTCTAAAATTCCATTGTCCTGACGCTCCGGTACCATGCGCCAACGGATTCCATTGGGGCGCTCGTGGACATTCAACAGGTAGCCCACTCCGTGGCCGGTTCCGTGGTCATAGTTGATTCCGCGACTCCAAAATGGCTCTCTTGCCACATAATCGAGAGTCAATCCCCGGCAACCATACAGAAATTTCACTGCTCCCAGGCGCAGCATGCTCATAACAGTCAGTGTGAAATGCTCCCGCTCTGTATTCGTAAGCGGACCTACTGCTATGGTTCTGGTCACATCCGTAGTACCTTCATAATACTGACCACCGGAATCCACCAGATAAAGTCCTCTTGGCTCTATAACGGTATCATTTTCCGGAACTGCTTTGTAATGGCACATTGCAGCATTTGCTCCATAGGCGGAAATGGTATCAAAGCTTAAGCCAAGATTTCCTTCCTGTTTAAAACGAAGCTGATCCAAATGCTCCTGAGCGCTTACTTCTGTGATGGTCTCTTTTCCCACCGTATGCTTCAGCCAGTAAATAAACTTTACAAGGGCAACGCCGTCTTTTATATGTGCAAGCTTCATATTTTCTACTTCAACTTGATTTTTTACAGCTTTTGCAAGAACGGTCGGATTCGTTTTATCAATGATCCGGTTGGAATCATCGATGCTCTTTACGATAGAGTAGTTTACCTTTCCTGTCTCCAGAAGAATCTTTTCATTCTTTAGCTGTCCAACGGTTTTATAAATGTCATTATATGGGAAAACACTAACTCCAAGTTCCTTTAAATAAGCCTTAAGCTCTTCATTTAAAACCTGCTCATTGATGAACAGAGAAAAATCGTTAAGAGTAATCAAAGCATAGGAAAGAACGACAGGGGTGCACTCAATATCGTTACCTCTAATATTAAGGAGCCAGGCAATATCGTCAAGAGTCGTTAAAACATGAGCGGTTGCCTTCTCCTTTTTCATGCTGTCACGAAGCTCTTTTATCTTTTCAGAGGAACTCTTACCGGCATAAATATCTTTTAAGATCCATGCAGATTCCGCAGAAAGGCTTGGGCGCTCATTCCAAATTAAATCTACAAGATCTTCCTCGTTAGATAAGGTAACATTTTTATCCCCTAACAGGGTTTCTAACTCCTGTCCTGTCTGACAGTTGACCACTCGTCCGTCAAATCCAAGGCAGCCTCCTTCCGGCAGAACCTGATCTAAGTACTCTTCTATGGTCGGAACTCCTGGGTAACCCATTTTACGAAGCGTAACGCCGCTTCCTTCCAGCTGCTTAGCTGCCTGAACAAAATAACGTCCATCGGTCCAAAGTCCAGCTTCATTCTTGGTAATCACCGCTGTACCCGCAGAGCCTGTAAAACCGGTCATAAATTCTCTGCATTTAAAATAACTTCCTACGTATTCAGACTCATGAAAATCTGAGGTAGGAATCATATAAGCATCCATATTTCGCTCTGCCATTAAGCTTCTAAGCTTTTCAAGCCTTTCCTTAATCATAGCTATTCTCTCCTTTACATTCCTGTTACACCAGAACCTCTGCCATTTAGCGAATCAGTCCATAATGAAGACAGGCATTCTTAATTCCATCCTGATCAATGGGATCGGTTACATAATCGGCTGCCTTTTTGAGTTCTTCCATGGCATTACCCATTGCAATTCCTTTCCCTGCTGCTTTTATAATATCATAATCATTCATACTGTCACCAAAAGCAACAGTTTCTGATAAGGGTATTTTAAAATATTCACAGAGCCGGAGTAAACCCACGGCCTTTGAAGCTTTCCGTTCCACCACATCTGCACCTTTTTTATCGGCAAACATATGGACGTGAATCTCTGGAAACTCCTCTTCCATCTCCTTGGCACCAGTCTCATCTCCCATGTAAGCCATAGTTCTTACATTTAGTTCTAACAGCTTATAAGGGTCTCCAAACTGTCTTCTGGATTGCCCCCAAAGAGCTATGTCGTGGGCCTTTACGCCTTCTGGATTGATATAATAGTCCCAGTCTCCCACTGTAGTTCCAACGCTGTATGGAGTGTTTTCTGCGTATTTTAAGATCTGCTTCAGCAGGTTCTTATCAAAGGTGTGCTCATAAATAATTTCATCTCCTACGGTCACCTTTGTCCCATTGAGATGAATGATGGCATCGGGCCTTACCTGATCTCGAATGGCTGTGCTGAAAATGGAATCCATATCTCTGCCAGTGGCAATCACAATGGTGTAATTTTCCCTTAGCTGTTCAATGGCTTCCATGGCACTGGCCGGAATGGCCCAGTCTTTATGGTCAAGCAATGTCATGTCTACATCAAAGCTTACGATTGGCTTCATCTATTTTCACCTTTTTCTAATATAATTAACCTTGTCCTTATAATAATATCCTAATTTTAGAATTTTTTCAAGAAATATACTTTACCAATCAGAAAGTTTCTGCTATAATGTCATAGTGTCAGGAAGACGGAGTATGGCGTAGCTTGGTAGCGCGCTCGGCTGGGGGCCGAGAGGTCGCAGGTTCAAATCCTGTTACTCCGATTCTATTAAGATTGCCCAGAAGCTAGTATTTATAAGGCTTCTGGGATTTTTATTGTCATTCTATTCGAAGACAATTCGGCTGACGTTGGTAGACAATCCTTATTCGTATGAAGTATAGACATTTCTTTAACTCTTTTTTGAGTTTCACTCTCTGAATGGGTTATATATATAGGTTAAAGTAGTGGAAGTCATAGTGTGTCCAAGCCAACGCCTAATCTCATCAAGCGCCCACCCGTTAGCGTTAATTCTACTTGCAACGGTACGCCTGATACAGTGAGACCTCTTCATGTTTCCGGGCTCTTTCCAACCTAATGCAATTTCAGCCTTTTCCAATCGTTGAACAAATACCATTTTATCTGCTCGATTTCCATCTTCTTTGATGAATATATATTTAGATAGAATCTGACTACTTCTCCGAATCTTCTTAAATATATCAATGAGTTCATCACTTAGATTTAATTCCCTATAACCTGTCTCGGCATCTGACTTAACATAGTCAACAACTTGTCCAGAACTATCTTCCATTCGCTGAATAAATACGGTTTCATTTTGCCATTTAATATCAGACCACTTTAATGCACATAACTCGCCAATGCGAAGTTCTAATTCAAAGTTGCCTTTCATCCCAAGTTAGCAATATTGCCATTCAACTCATATCCTCTATCAAATTCTTCAATAAGATCTTCTATTTCATCTGGATAGAAATGAAGTGCACCCCAAATGTTAGACAAATAAATCTTACATTTGGAGGTGTATTTTTTTGAGTAAATATTCGGAACAGGATAAATTAAGAGCTATTAACTATTATCTTGCTGGACATTCCTTTCGTGAACAGAACGAGCTCTTGGAATTAACTGGAGTAGTATTAAGGAATGGGTCCATATGTATCGAAAGAACGGAGTGGAAGGAATAACAAAAAAAGAATCGAAATTATACTGGTTATTTCAAGATACACGTTGTAGAATATATGCATACACATCAGATATCATCTCTTGAGACTGTCTCATTGTTTTTAATTCCAAGCCACAGCGTCGTTGATAAATGGAAGCGTGTCTATTACGAGGAAGGGGTACAGGGACTCTATAGAGAGAACCGTGGCAAGGGCTCTGGAATGAAATCAAATGATTCGAAAAGGAAAACACTGGACAAGCAAATAGAAAAAGACCTAATAGCGGAAGTCCAAAAACTTCGAATGGAGAATGAATAACTAAAAAAATTAAATGCCTTAATTTGAGAGCGGGAAAAATCAGAGAGACCGACAAAGTAGCTGTCATAACAGAATTAAGGCAGATTTATAAACTGACAGCATTACTCCAATTGGCGGAAATGCCACGCAGTACTTATTATTACTATGTTTAGCAATCAAAGAAAGCTGACAAATATGAAACAATTAAAGAAAAAATAACGACCATTTATCATGAAAACCAGGGCCGGTACGGATACCGCAGGATAACACTTTTTTGGTTTGTTAAAATCAGAACTGCTTTACTTAAGAGAATTCAGCTCAATGGAAGAGTTTCATATTGAATTGGAAAAATATATTGATTATTAAAATAACAGAAAGATTAAGAGCAAACTAAAAGGACTGAGCCCTGTACAATATAGGCTTCAATCCTCATTAGCTGTTTAAATAACTTTTGTATAATTTTTGGGGGGCGGTTCAAATTCTCGCCTCTTATATATCTTACCATATTTCATATTCCCCATATTGACTGAGATCAACGTATCCTTGAACCAACATCTTCCTACATATTTCATTACAGGTTTCCAACGATAAATCTCTTATACTGTACCTTACTCTTCCAGCGTAAAGCATAAGTCCAGAATAAGTGCCATTTTTTGCACTTTTAATGTTATCTACATATCTCATATGATCCAATTCTAAAACAATTAAACTTCCTAAACTTTCGTTATGTACACACAACGCTCTCATATTCATAATCAATCCTCCTAATTTGATATATCATCATTACTTATGATACGATAGAGGTGTTAATAGTTAATTAAATCTTGTTTTTATTGTCTGGTTAAACTCCACTTCATACTTACGACTATAAGAGGTATATTTTAGAAAAAGAACAGAGCCTTTGCTCTGTTCTTCTAAATGTAATTATTAAGCTATATCTTCGGTACTATTAAAAGTGATTTTATGCTCTGTTGCGTTTATTTCACAAATCATGGCATAATAAGTACGCTCTATACAAATGTTTCCATTAGATTTTAAACTAATCAAAACTAATGCGGTTCGTTCATCATCAATTACAACAGCGTTCGTACCATCTTGAACTATTCGATATTCTTGTGTAAATTCTAACGTCCATTCTCCAAGTTTATATGTGAACATCTAGTTTAATCCTCCTCATTATTTACCTACTATTTTACCAGCGGAATTCAGAGAAGCAACACGTTTTCCACTTAAAAATAGTTTCCATGCTTTGACTGTTCCATCATATCCTGAATGCCCGGCGGTATCTTTTTCAATGGTATATCTATTATCTTTTTTGCTAGTAAACACACCAGATTTTTTATTTTTTGGTGTATTTCCGTTTTTATCCGTAAATTGACCTAAATCGATTTTGTCGTTAGAACCACTAACTTTAACTTTGTTAGATACAGAATCAGCAGCATCTTTCGCTTCTTGTTTCGCAGAAGTTTTTAACCAATTATGAAAAGTGTCATAAGCCCAAGTTCCGGCCGCATAACCTACCGCGCCAATAACTATAACACCAGTAGCTAATAAAGCAACTTCACCTAGGCCGGGAACAAAATAGACTGCAACAATTCCTGGTCCTGCCATTAGTGTAGTAGAAGATTTGTTTTGATTACTTTGCTTAACTAAACTCTTTTCAGGAGTTGTTGCATTAAGTAAATCAGTAAATTCTTTTTGTGAAAAATATTTACCGTTTACGTAGATATAATCATTGGCATTAATTGTTTCAATGCTTAGTGTGGTTGTATTACTTGCAAAAGCAGTAACATTTGTGCTCATTAACATAACAAATGCAAGTAACAGTGTCAACAACCTTTTTGTCTTTTTCATAAAAACCCCCTTCAATTCTGTGTTTTTTTGATAGTCACATGGAAATTATACCATATTTTTTATATATTGTCATCTTAATAAACGTTATGTATACCTACTTATTAATCAGCATTTTATTTACTCATTACTTCTTCAATGTACTCTTCCTTTACTGGCAGTAATTATCTATTGTTCTCACTTTACTATTAATATTTTGTGAGGTATACACTTCCGTTTAGTATGTGCTAAAAGTGGATGCTGAAAGATTTAACTGATAAGATCACTGGTGTTTTTTTATAAAATAGCCTTACGAAATTACAAATAAAATGTCGATTAGAAATAGGCTCTATTTATTATTTATTACTTTTTAAAATCCTTATTGACTTATACTAATTATTGTGTTACATTAAAATAGTATTTTAATAAAGTCTTGATTTCGCATATATTGGTAAGTCATTATTCTATTGATGATTTACTTATATATGCGATTTTTAGTTTTAGCTAATATAAATTTAATTTAAGGAGGTATCTTTAATGAATAAAGGTACTGTAAAATGGTTTAATTCACAAAAAGGTTTTGGTTTTATCAGCGACGGACGAGGCACAAAATATTTCGTTCATTTCTCAGGTCTTGCTATGGACGGTTATAAATCATTAGAAGATGGACAATCTGTAACATTTGATATTGCAGAGGATAATCGTGGGCCACAGGCCGTTAATGTTTGTCTCGCATAAACTAAGTGATAAAAAGACTGCTCATGAGTGGTCTTTTTTTGTTATCTAAACAGAAGCGAAAGAACCATTTCTTAGCTATAAATTATTCTTAATTCTCTTATATACATCACTTGGAACAATATTTTAATTGCCGAAATTATATTTTATGAATACTGCTTTAAAATAGTGTTCTATACAGTCATAAGATATTTTGTTATTCGCATAATCGTAAGATACATAAGGAGGTCATAATATGAATTTTATTAATATTAGTGGTAATCTTCATGATAAGCGCATTTTAGATATTATCTCCCTTAGTCAGTACATGCCTACGGAAGAAAAAATGAATAGTCTTGCCCACAAATATGAGACAGACGCCGATATTTTTGCTTTTGCCTGTAATGTTAATGGCATTCCTTGCGGTGTAATTATTCTGAAGCACCTAATCAATGACGAATATGAAATTATGAGCATTGCTACCAATCCATCTGTTAGAAGTAAAGGGGTTGCATCAAAACTGATAGCCTTTGCGTCGAAAAATCTCAATTGTAGTATAATAAAAGCTGAAACAGACGATGGCTCTATTGGATTCTACCGAAAATGTGGCTTTCAGATAGTATCCTTAGGTGAAAAATATCCGGACACTGTTCGTTATCTCTGTACCTTCAAATTACCGTGATTTGCTGTCTTCTTTATATTGATATCTTACACTCGGACTTTCTAAGCATCGCCCATTGCCGGTGTTTTTTATATAAAAGCCTTGCGAAATTGCAAATAAAATGTCGATTAGAAATAGTCGCTATAACAACAATATTGCTTGCCTTTTTCTACTCTTTCAGTTACAATTCCTATATGGAGACATAGCTCAGCTGGGAGAGCATCTGCTTGACGTGTAGAGGGTCGCAGGTTCGAGTCCTGTTGTCTCCACTTTTCAACCCTGGTATATGCAAGAGATTATTGTATATATCAGGGCTTTTGCGTTTCCAGATTTATTAATTTTTAATTAAAAGGCATGAATTTACCCATCAACACAACACGTGATTGCACGAAATATGAAATCTAAAATGATATTGTTTCTTTATTAAGCCCGGCTCCGAATTACCACCCTTTCCCAGGTGTGCACGGAACAGCGTTTTTGAATTTGACGATACAAAGCCCGATTTTGAGTTTTATAATGAGCGTTGTCATGAATTTTAACATGCGGTAATGGTCATTTATACACCTATCATCTCTAAATCACCCTGATAAAACAAATATACTTTATTCAACTAATGCTTACCTCGAAATCGTGGACAACTCAGCTATCTTGAAGTTGCCCACTTTCTTTTTATATCCCAATATAGATATCGTCTGGAACAGGATACGACCTATGAGTATATATTAGAAAATCAATATTGATATTTGAAATTATAAGGAGTATTATCTCATTAAGATAGTAGAAATAATAACTATCTCATTTCAAAATAATAAATAAAAAAATGACTTAATGCTTCCTTAATGTTCAAAACTCATACACCATATCCAAACTAATTTCAAGGCAAATTTGCTTACCCCTTATCTTTTATCGTTAAGTGAGCAAATTATCGTTGATTTTCTCTTCATAAGAGTGGATATCTCACCATGTGTCATTATGGAAAGCTGGGTGGTGCTTTACACTGTAAAAAGGAAACGTTTTACCCCAAAAGCTACGGAACACTCTACACAAAGCATTATCAACGGATCAATAACATTATAGTAGGAGGAATTATTTATGGAACAATGGCTAATGATAGCAGGAACTACTGTTGGAATACTTGTGTTGCTTTACCTGCTCATTTTCAAAATCCTTGGGTTAAGAGTCATCAGTTCTAATGAGGTGGCTGTCGTTGAAAAATGGTGGAGTCCTAAAGGTTCTCTTAAGGATTCCATTATAGCGCTGAACGGGGAAGCTGGTTATGCGCCTGGACTGCTGCGTGGTGGCATCCATTTCAAATCCGTTCTCATGTACAAGATACATAAATACCCCCTTATCACCATCCCCCAGGGACAAATTGCCTATTTATTTGCCCGTGACGGTTCTCCCCTCTCCCCGGTGCAGACGTTGGGACGTATTGTGGAGGAAGCAAACAATTTTCAGGATGTCTCGGGATTTCTTAAAAACGGTGGTCAGCGGGGTCCTCAGAGAGGGATTTTGAGAGAAGGAACATATGCCATCAATCTGGCTCAGTTTATTGTAATTACCCCCAATAGCATTAAATCTATATCCGGTAATTCCAAGCAGGAGCAAAATGAATTGGTGAGTATGCAGAAAACCTTGATTGACAGGGATGGGTTTACACCTGTCGTTATCATGGGCAAAGGCAATGAATCCAGTGATATGATGGGCATTGTCACGGTGCATGACGGAACGTCGATTCAGCAAGGAGAGATTATTGCTCCGGATATGGGCGAAGAGCATGCCAGCTTTCAGGACCCTGAGAAATTTCTGGAACTTGGCGGCAGACGAGGAAAACAGATTCAGGTATTAACGGATGGCACCTATTATATTAACCGCCTATTTGCTACGGTGGAATTCCGGCCTAAAACAGTCGTCCCCATTGGCTTTGTAGGCGTTGTAGTTTCTTTCTTTGGCCGCGAAGGCGTGGATACCTCGGGAGAAAACTATAAGCACGGGGAACTTGTCAGCGTTGGATCAAAAGGCGTACTTGAAAAACCTCTGATGCCTGGTAAATATGCGTTTAATACCGATGCTGGTAAAGTTGTACTCGTTCCAACTACTAATATTATTTTAAAATGGAACAAAACTGAAACTGGAGATCATAAGTATGATGAAAATCTCACTGAGGTGGATATTATCACCAAGGATGCATTTGAGCCGTCACTCCCTCTCTCCGTTGTAATGCATATTGACTACAAGCAGGCACCGTGGGTCATTCAACGCTTTGGTGATATCGGTATGCTGGTAAACCAGTCGCTTGATCCGCTGGTCAGCGCATATTTTAAAGATGTGGCACAGACGAAAACGCTGATTGAGCTAATACAGGAACGTAGTGCCATTCGAGAGCGGGCAGTCTTAGAAATGAAGGAAAAATTCGAAAAATATAATCTTCAATTAGAGGAAGTTTTAATTGGCACCCCTAAAACAACAGTAGCCGATACCCAAATCGAAAACATTTTGATGCAGCTTAGGGAACGTCAGATTGCCGAAGAAAAAAAGGTCACCTACCAAAAGCAGCAATCCGCAGCGGAAAGTGAAAAATCCCTGCGTGAAGCACAGGCCATTGCAGAACAGCAGAGTTTCCTCACCAAATCCAAAATTCAGATTGAAATAGAGGGTAACAATGGTGCGGCTCTTGCAAGCCGTGCAGAACAGGAGTCGAATCAGATTATTGCACTGGCAAAAGCTAATGCTTCCAAGATCAAGCTGGAAGGCGAAGCAGAAGCTTTTAAGGAATCAAATGTCGGTCTGGCCAAGGCTCAGGCCATTGAAGCCCAGGTCAAAGCTTATGGTGGTGCTGAATTTAGAGTCATTCAAGAGGTTACCGATAAGCTGACTGATGCAATTAAAAACACAACCGTCGATATCGTTCCCAAGACTGTTGTACAGATGGGAAGTGGCGAAAACGGTTCTGCAAGCAATTCCGGCGGAAATAGCACCGTTATGGATACCCTGCTTAAATTCATTACATTGGATAAGCTTGGCGTATCTTTGGAACATAATTCTCAATCCTCTGCTAAAACTAATACTACTACTGCTCAAGCAATTGGTTCTATCGCAAAGCCAAACCAAGGCCAGGGTGTAGATCGTACGGAAATAGAATCTACAAAAAATGCAGAAGCTAATATCGACAAGGCTAATGAATAAAAAATGAGACATTGCATTGAAATTTTTTTAAATTTTATTACGCAAAAATCCCTTCAGACTTACTAGTTTGAAGGGATTTTTATGACTTAATACGCTAGATTTGATATAGAAAAGAGGAATGAGAAAAAATCATTCTATTACGCATTAAGAACACAGTCCTGTCCACAAGCACTTCCCCACTTAGGAAGGAATGTAACAAATTTATCTAAGCAGTAGAACACATATTGCTACTGGACGGTTGGCAAAGGTTCAACAAAACGATGTTTCAAACACGTAACATATTCTTAAAGCATCTAAATTAATGGTAGCATTGCAAATCTTCTTTCATAATATATATCAAAGATCATAAGGTCGAAAACCATGTATATGTATACCCATCAAGGAAACTCTTATTTTTCCATGCAGCCTGCATATCAGATGTCATTCATAAGAATTCTTCACGCTTCCCCTGATGCTCCTGCCGTGGACATCTATGCAAATAATAATTTAATTGCAGAAGGACTTTCCTATAAACAATTAACCAGTTATCTTCCCATTGTACCTGGTAATTACCAGATACAGGTATTTCCCGCAGGCAATCAAACAAACGCTGTCATAGATACAAATGTGACAATTCCTCAAGACAGCGCATTTACGGTTGCGGCTGCAGGCGAATTAGCCAATATAGGTTTAATGGCTATTCCTGAAATGTTCACGCCAAATATGCCAATGGGAATGGGAAATGCTTCCTATGTACGTTTTGTACATCTGTCTCCAAATGCTCCAGCTGTAGACATCACACTGACAGATGGAACGAAACTCTTTGAAAATGTGTCCTATACTCAATTTACTGATTACATTGCTGTAAATCCTGGAACCTATACCCTTCAAGTCAGACCAGCAGGAGGCAATCAAGTTGTATTAACAATACCAGATGTGTATCTTACGCCAGGTGCTATTTATACCATTTTCGCAGTCGGTCTTGTTGGAGATACGCCACCACTGGAAGCAGTTATTGCTACTGATGGTGAATACCAATAAAATGAATTCAATGGCCCACATAAATACGTTTCTAAAAAACGCTGTTTATGTGGGTTTTAATGAATCACTAATCCCATAAGTTTATCTAATTCTTATCTCGGCTCTTCCATCAAAAATAACCTCCTCCCTTTTAAATGAACAATATAAAATCATCCGATAAACGGGGTAACCTTTCAAGAATAATAATGAACGCTTTAGAATATTTTCATGATAGTTTAAGAATACTTTCGTTGTAGTTTTCATGATTATTATATACAATAAAAATGTTATTTCAAAAAATAAAGTATTTTTGTATAAATTAGCTGTCAAAAATTCAGAATGAAACTTGTAATGTACATTATGATTCACGACTTAATCATAGATAATTCTACATTTTGAAGCATATTACGATTATGGAAGATGTTCTATAAGTCCGGTAAAAATATCAATGAGGTGCAGCATGAACAATCTATCAGATGAAGTAAAAAATAACATAATAAATGGACTGTCAGAAGCAGAAGTTCAGGAAAGAGTTGAGGAAGGGCTTGTAAATCGCTCCACCATCACAACAGGAAAATCAGTCAAAGAGATTATCCTGTCTAATACTCTGACCTATTTTAATCTGATTTTTCTCATTATATCCATTTTATTAATCTACGTAGGTTCATTTCGGAATCTTACATTTTTGCCCATCATCATTGGCAATACCATAATCGGAATTGTACAAGAGCTTAGGGCAAAACAAATACTGGATAAAATGAATATTATCAATGCTCCCCACTCCATCGTAATCAGAAACCGGGCACAGGAGCAAATCCTATCCGAAAATCTGGTAAGGGATGATATCATTTTACTAACAACAGGAAATCAGATATGCGCAGATGCCGTGGTAATGGAAGGAACGGTACAAGTCAACGAAGCTCTTTTAACTGGGGAAGCAGATGAGATCGAAAAGACCACCGGAAGTAAGCTCTTATCGGGCAGTTATGTAGTAGCCGGACAATGCTATGCAAAATTAGAGCATGTTGGAAATGACTCTTATATAACAAAGCTGACTGCAGAAGCAAAAGCTATGGGTAACGATGAACAGTCGGAAATGATTCGTTCTATCAATCAGCTGGTTAAATGGATTGGAATCGGAATCATACCCATTGGTGCACTTTTATTTTATCAGGGATATGTTGTGAATCAGGAAACCATGCAAAAAAGCATTGTTTCCATGGTGGCAGCCCTGATTGGAATGATTCCCGAGGGACTTTACCTTCTTACAACCATAGCACTGGCCTTAAGTACTATGAGATTAGCGAAGAGACATATCCTGCTTCATGATATGAAAAGTATAGAAGCACTGGCGCGCGTCGATGTGCTTTGTGTGGATAAGACAGGAACCATAACCGAAACAAGAATGGAAGTGGATGAGTTTATTAAAAGCCTGACCAACCAGGAGCTTTCAATTACGGAGGATCCGGAACAACTTTTAGTGGACTATGCGTTTTCAATGGCCAACGATAATGCTACCATCCATGCCATAAAAGAGTACACTGAAAAATTAAATATAAACGTAGAAAGACGAAAGCCTATAAACATCATTCCCTTTTCTTCCACCACCAAGTACAGCGCTATATCCTTCGAGGACGGAAACTTTGTCCTTGGTGCGCCTGAATTTGTTATGCGGGAGGATTATAATACCATTGCACCAGAAATCAGTTCCTATGTTAAAAATGGACACCGAGTCCTTGTATTAGGCAAATACAGCGGCAGCAATATGAAGGATGGGCTTACGGACAAAGTTGTGCCTTTGGGATACATTGTTTTAACAAATCCCATACGAGAAAATGCAAAAACCACTTTCTCTTATTTTAAAGAACAAGGGGTCACCGTCAAAGTCATATCTGGAGATAATCCGGAAACGGTATCAGAGGTTGCTAAACGTGCAGGCATTGAGAACGCAGAACGGTTTATAGATGCAGGAACCCTTAATACTGATCGCAAGCTGGCTGATGCACTGGAACAGTACACTGTATTTGGACGGGTCACTCCAAAGCAAAAACAATTGCTTGTACAGGCACTGAAAAATGCAGGACATACTGTTGCAATGACCGGAGATGGTGTCAATGATATTCTTGCCATGAAGGACGCAGATTGCAGCGTGGCAATGGCCTCAGGCAGTGAAGCTGCAGCTCAGGCTGCGCAGGTTGTTCTTCTGGATTCAGATTTCGCTCATATGCCGGATGTGGTGCTGGAAGGAAGACGAGTAGTCAACAACGTGCAACGCTCTTCCGTTTTGTTTTTGGTTAAGAATATATTTTCCCTGTTACTGGCCCTGTTGTCTCTGTGGTTTTCCTTCACATATCCATTGGAGCCTTCTCAGATTTCATTAATCAGCATGTTTACCATTGGTATTCCTGGATTCTTGCTTGCTTTAGAGCCAAATAAAAAGCGGATTGAAGGTCATTTCCTTAAAAATGTTATGTTAAAAGCATTACCAGCTGGTCTGACCGATGTACTGGCAGTGGCCTCTCTTGTGATTTGCGGCCAGGTCTTTTCCCTTCCGAAAAATGATATAGCAACAGCATCCACCATGCTCCTTGCAGTGGTAGGTTTTATCATACTGTTTAAGATCAGTGAACCTTTCAATCGGATTAAATACGGGATTCTTATTTTTAATATATTTGGATTGGTATTTTGCGGTATCTTTCTCAACCAGCTGTTTGCAATAAGCGAAATGTCCAAGATATGTGTATTGTTACTCATAGTCTTTTCCTTTGCTGCAGAGTCCTTGTTCCGGTATCTTACAATACTTATAGAGAAACTGGATGAATTGTATTCCAGAATAAAGCACAGAAAAAAATAAGCTTCACAATCCCCATAGTACAAATAAAAACGGGCCTGATTGAAATAAATCAGATGCCCGTTTTTATTAACTTCAATTCTAAATTTTGATTTTTATTGTGGTCCTATGTATCTAGAACTGTCAAACCCAAGAATCGGGAAAAAGATGACTGGCAGTACAACCAGACCAACGGTAAAACCAATGCTCTTTTGAAATGCTTTGGAAATCTTAGCACAGTAAATGATATATAAAACCAACTGTGCCAAGCTTGCGAGGCTGGATATAAAATCAATACCAGAAATGTTTCCAATAAAGGAAACCACCCACACAACAATGAGAGCGATAAAATATATGGCGCTTCCAAATGCAATCTGAGACATAACATAAACATTATAAAATGGTATCAATGTGGCCCAGCCTGGTTGGCCTGCTTTCGTAAAAATCTTCCAATTGGCCACGATTAATAAAATACCGATTGCTATAACTAATACAAATACAAATGCGCCAAATGCAGCCAATGATGCATATAAACTACTATCCATGAACAATTCCCCCTTTATTTTTTTATTATTATACAATAAAGGACTTTATTTTACAATATATTCCATAATAATATTTATTATTATTTTTAAAATTATAATTCATTTCCTTAGGAGCGCTAATAAAAAGAAGAACTGATTTATTTGCAACAGAGGTTAGGAAACTATCTTATTGAAGATAACGGTCTTTTCCTTTAATGAAATTTTACCTACCTCATAACCGTAGGCAATCAGCTCTTTCTTATAATTTAAAAAAGAATGATCTATCTCAAATCCAAGGATATCCTGTACTTGGGCGAATGTTAGTTTGAAAGACATATCCTCCTTCTTGCCTACATATTCCCATAACTCATTATACTTACTCATAATACCTGTCTCCTCTCTCATATCCATTTATCTTGTCTCTTATAGAATAAAAGCTTATAATGTTATCATTTTATCTCAAATAATCCCAGCTATCAACAAGAGAATGAATCGTAGGGATATTTTCTCCTTCACAGACTCTTCACAGTTTTCTCAAATTCTCGTCACAGTTTTCATCTATATTAATATTTACAAAGAGGTGAAAGACCTTTTACATATAACTTTTTTCATAGAGCCGGCAGAAGTTCCCCCCTTTTGCCGGCTTCCTCCCCTGATTCCAGCTTTAAATCAGAACAATCTTATTTACCAGTTATTTGGGGTGCTTAATTCTCGTTACGATTTTAAATAAATATAGACTTGAATCTCCAGTCTTGGTATATTATAAGTAGTTACCTTAGTAAGCAGCCACTTAAAAAGGCAGCAATATTGCTCAAATTTAGTCAAGAGCCTGATTGGGCCAGAGATAAGAAAAGGAGTTGATACATATGCCAAAGCTTAATGACCTGACCAAAGAAATAACAGCAAAAGTAATCAATCAAAATATGGATTATGTAATAGAAAAAGTGAGCACTACCGTATCCAGCAGTTCCTATAAGCACATGGAGATCACTCCGGATACTGCTGCACTGATTGGATGTGTTACAGCAGCTTCTGTCAGCGTTTCCGTTGAGCTTGCTACCATCGCAACCCTCTCTATTCTATCGGAATTAGGTCTTCTGGAGATTGATGAGAAACCATCTCTCCATATAGTTTCTGCCAAAGAAGAATAGATAAAACAGCCGGTCATGTCCATTCTCATGACCGGCTGTTTTTACGGACAGATTCTGCTTGTTCACAAGTACAGGATTCCTACATATAATACTATTACAAAACAACTTATCGAGCAGAGAGGGAGGGGTACACGGCCAGTGTAAAAACCGCCGCGTTACTGCCTTACTACAGATAAACAACTCATTTTCTGCACGCCCTTGTGCTCCTTCCTTCGGTAAGAAGTTTTGTAAAACTGCCCGATCATAAGTATGGAACTTCAAAAGGGTGGAAGCCAACGCATCCTGGCCTCCACCTTTTTTTATTATATAGGAAAGTTCTGCGAACTCCCCTATATAATAAAAAGCACGACCTGCAGGATGCATCTTGTTAATCCGACCTTCTCTTCGTATTAGGCCCCATGCCTTCCCTGCGTGAATTATGGGTCTGATTCTGATTTTCTACTTTTCCCTTATCATTGGTATTGTTGTGCACTTCAAATTCATTTTTTATTACGTGCTTGTCTTTTTTATTTTTGTCCATTTCCATCACCTCAATCTTAGTATGGCTGGGAGCATAAATTTTATGTGAATCATCAAATAATGTATAATTGATTTACAAGTGCACAGTATAATGGTGAGGTGATGACCATGTCCTATATAGCTCCCGCCGTTCAGGCAAAGTTTGAAACGCTTTCCATCGATCTAAAGAATGAGATTCTGGAGCGGAATGTTCAGATTAACACCATTTACGACTTAATCCAGGTGCTGGAGGAAATCGTAAACGGGAAATGATTTTCCCAAAAAAACAGGCCGAACGATTACCGTCCGGCCTGTCATAATGTGTTATTTAAATTATCTGCAGAATCTTGCGAAAGAACCACACTGGCTGAAATTGATATTACAAGTTGTTTTACCCTTTGTGCAGTTGCTGGTATTTTTGTTTCCAGTATTGCAGTTGCTTCCCTTTATTCCGTAACAGTTTAATAAATCATTAATATTTCCGTACTGTGTGCTGCAGTTTGATGAATAACGAACGGCTGGACTGGAACAGGTTGCTGCCTGTGCTGTCATAGGTACACCTGCTACGGTAAGTACGGTTGCTGCTGCTAAAACAAGTGTTGATAACTTCTTCATGGTAATATCCTCCTTAAATGTTACATATTGATTACATTTCTGTTACAAACATATGATAACATACAGGAAATGGAATTACATTAGGAGAAAAATGGCAATTAACCTTTCATTTCCAGTTGATATTCGTCCAGTCCCAGCTTAAGCGCTCCCATAATTCCCTGATTGTCATTTAAGCTTGGTAATACGATATACTGATCGATATCAGAAAGCTCTTTTGTATCAATATATCCGGCAAGCTGACGCTTTACTTCTTCCCTGATTAACGGCATCAGATGCTCCTGATGCATGACACCGCCGCCAATAACGATTCTCTGTGGTGAAATGACCATAATATAATCAACAAGTGCCTGAGCGATGTAATAGGCCTCTAATTCCCATACCTCCTTGCGGTCTGCCAGCTGCGTCCCCTTTTCTCCCCAGCGGGCCTCGATGGCAGGTCCGGCAGCTAGTCCTTCCAGACAGTTCTTGTGGTAAGGACACGTTCCTTCAAAGGAGTCTTTTGGATGTCTCGATAAAAGAAGATGCCCCCCCTCCGGATGAAGCATTCCGTGAAGAAGCCCTCCATTTGTAATGATTCCGGTTCCAACACCAGTTCCAATGGTAATGTACATGCTGTTTTGAAGCCCCTTGGTAATTCCCCAGGTAGCTTCTCCAAGGGCAGAGCCATTGACATCGGTATCAAACCCTACCGGCACTCTTAAAGCGTCTTGGAATGCTTTTACGATATTATAATTTTTCCATGCAAGCTTTGGAGTGGTTGTAATACAGCCATAAGTTTCTGAATTTCTGTTTAAGTCAATGGGTCCGAAACAGCCAATACCAAGTGCCTCAATTTCCTTATCAGCGAAATACGCAATCAGCTTCGGCATGGTTACATCCGGTGATTCTGTTGGTATGGATACGCGTTCAAATATTTCCCCATTTTCATTTCCAATGGCACAAACCATCTTTGTGCCGCCTGCTTCTAATGCCCCAAGTCTCATAGTCTCCTCCTGCTTATTCTGGATTGGAACAGATGATTGACATCGTTCCTTCAAATCTGCACACTCCACTCTCTGCCGGTACAATAAAATGCTGCCCTGCCATAACAGAGATACCATTGACGGATCCATTTCCGCTTAACACGCTTACATTGGTAAAATACTTATGAAACTCTATAGAAAATACACCATTTATATCATACTTGTCCACGGAGTAATAGGGACAGCTTACAAAATGAGTGTGATCTGCTCCCTCAAGTGACTCTGTCACCGGTTTGCTCTCATCGGCTTCAAAGGGTGCGTTTATTGTATCAATGCTTTGTTCTATATGAAGCTGTCTTGGTTTTCCGTCCTGCAAGCGGTCATAATCATACACCCGGTAAGTGATATCACTGCTCTGCTGGGTCTCTAAAATCATGGTTCCGCCCTTTATGGCATGAACGCAGCCTGGATTGATCTGAAAAAAATCACCTTTATGAACCGGAACTTTACGGATAAACTCATCCCACTTGCCGCTTCGGATCATAGATTCCATCTCTTTCTTATCCTTAGCATAATGACCGATGACGATTTCCGTATCAGGTTCACAGTCTAAGATATACCAGCATTCTGTTTTTCCAAGGGAACCATTTTCGTGGATACCGGCATATGCGTCATCGGGATGAACCTGAATACTTAGGTCCTGCCTGGCATCTATGATCTTTACGAGAAGAGGAAACTGCTCTCCTTTATAATGGCCGAAAAGCTCTGGTCTCTCCTTCCACAAACTGCCCAGCAGCTTTCCATCGTATCTTCCCCCTGCGATTTGACATTCCCCATTCTTATGAGCGCTGATTGCCCAGCATTCTCCTGTGGTATCGCCAGGAATATCATAACCAAATACGTCTCGCAGCCTGGTGCCTCCCCAGATGGCCTCTTTAAAGACAGGCTCTAAAAACAAAAATTCCATCTGCTTCCTCCTTATGTGGTCAATTTTCTATCTGACATTATTTTAACTGAATCTATACAAAAGGGAAAGAGGTATTTCTATATTCTCTCAAATTTACCACAATAAAAAAGTGCTCAAACGTTGCCTGGCTTGGCTCATTTCAACACTTTTTAACCTTATTTACTGAGAATCTTTTCCATATACCTCAATCTGAGTCAAAGCTGGGAACGGGGATGGATCGTCTGCCTTTATGAGATTGCTTAACCGTATCCAGGTGATATGTTCGCGCTTTATTTCAAATACATGGGGTTTACTGCTCTTTTCCATTTCTACTACTTCTGATGTCCCGTCAGAGAATGTAAAGGTTGCCTTTACCCACCAGTTATCGTGAGGGAAATCCGAACGTGTGTAGAGAATCAGGGTATCAAAATCCACAGGACGGCCAAATTCAAGAGTAAGCTCTGCATCATCCTGACGGTTGATGCCCCAGGACTCATAAGGCCATTCCCCATGGGATTCGCCGGCAAGAACCCCGTCAATGGCGTTGCGGGCTGCAAATACCGCTTCTCCTCTTGTTTCTACATTCGCAAAGGCATGTGGGTAACAGCCAGTATCCCCATGCTGGTCCATTACATTCTTTCCTAAATTCCGGTAGGATTCCTCTTCATACGAAGTGGCAGTCCGTATGGTAAGATAATGGCGTTCTCCTGTAAATGCTTTTGGATTATAGGATACCTTTTTCTCCCCAAAGGGAATGAAATATGTTACTTCCCGCTTTGTTATATAGACCAGGGATTCGTCCATACAGTCATCAATCCTGACAACATAATGGGCGTCTGTTTTTTCCGTAGAAAGAACGATTACGTCCCCTTCCTCATATTGTCCTTCAAATACGAGGATTGCCTGATTCTCTCCTGATGCCAGAGATTTTTCCCTGCCATCTTTATCTTTCACAGCAATTGAAACCGAAGCCATTAGAATTCCTCCTGCTCTTCCTGCTCAAAATAGTCTTTGTATTCTACTTCAATCTGGTACTTCATTCTCTTCATGCTATAATACAGATGCTCTCTTAAAGATCGTTCCAGGCCCTCTATATCCTTCTTTTCCAGAAGCTCGAACAGCTCTGTGTGTTCTCTTATGATTCTGGTAAAATCCGTTTCAGTTACAAAATCAAGCATACGGAACCTTGTATAATGTAACTGTTGAGCCTGTATCATGTCCCACAGCTTATTCTTACCTGTGGCCCGGTACCAGATGGCGTGCATCTGCGCATCCATACGGTAAAACTGCTCCGGTTCAAATCCCTTTTCCTGAATCAGCGCCTGCTGCTTTCGGATTAAATAACGGACTTCTTCCATCCACATGGGAGTAGCCATTTCCACAAAATCCCGCATCACCATAGTTTCAACAGCAACCCTCATATAGATCATCTGCTTTATGTTATCCAGGTTTAAAAGGGTTACCTGAGTTCCGGAATACGGTACGGAAATGACAAAGCCCTGCTCCTGCAGTCTTCGTACAGCCTCCCTGACCGGAGTCCGGGAAACGCCAAAACGTTCGCATATTTCATTTTCACCGATCATCTGTCCAGGCTTTAATTCCAGGTCTAAAATCTCCTGTTTTAAAGTCTCAAACACCAGCTCACCACGGTTTTTATAGGTCTTTGTTTTTCCTTCCATGGATCTCTCTCCGTCCTCTATATTATCAGCATTAAAAAAAACAGGGGCAAACCATCGAAGCCTGCCCCCATTAAAAATCAATCTGATTACTGCGGCTGCTTGCCGATGTAAGCTAAAATACCGCCATCTACGTACAGAATATGTCCATTTACAAAGTTGGAAGCATCGGATGAAAGGAATACAGCCGGACCGGATAAGTCCTCAGCCTCTCCCCAACGTCCTGCTGGAGTTTTTGCAAGAATGAACTGGTCAAATGGATGCTTGGAACCATCTGGCTGAGTCTCACGAAGTGGTGCTGTCTGAGGAGTTGCGATGTAGCCAGGTCCAATGCCGTTACACTGGATGTTGAATTCACCGTACTCAGAAGCAATGTTCTTTGTCAGCATCTTAAGACCGCCCTTAGCTGCTGCATAAGCAGAAACAGTCTCACGACCCAGCTCAGACATCATGGAGCAGATGTTGATAATCTTTCCGTGACCTTTTTTAATCATTGATGGAATAACAGCCTTTGCTACGATAAATGGTGCATTTAAGTCAACATCAATAACCTGTCTGAAGTCTGCTGCAGACATCTCGATCATAGGAACGCGCTTGATGATACCTGCATTGTTAACCAGAATGTCGATTACGCCTACTTCCTTTTCAATCTGAGCTACCATAGCATTAACGCCATCTTCGCTGGTAACGTCACAAACATATCCGTGAGCTGTGATGCCCTCTTCCTTATAGGCAGCAATGCCCTTATCTACTAATTCCTGTTTAATATCATTAAAAACGATGGTAGCGCCTGCTTCTGCAAGAGATTTTGCAATGGCAAATCCAATACCATAGGAAGCACCTGTTACTAAGGCTACCTTTCCTTCAAGGGAAAACTGGCTTGTTAAGTAATCCTTATTCATGATTCAATTCTCCTTTTCCTGTGTTTTTTTTGGTCAGTTATTTCGTCATTGCTGTAAACGAGTTTGTATTCAAACTTTATTATTTGTATACAAACTTAATGACTTGTATATATGTTAACATATTGCACATACTTTTTCAATGTACATTATTGCCAAACAATGGTGTTTTTATTTAGTCATAATTTTTCATGTGATAGGACGTAGTTTCCTAATATAAAAAACCGGCTCCCATAAAGGGAACCGGAATCTTTTATTTATGATGGATTATCTGCAGCTGCAGTTCGTATCGGTATCACCCATAACTGTATTTTTAGTACAACCAGTTGCTGTCCAGAAGCCATCACGGAATCCTGTCTCATAACCATCTTTAAAACCGGCTGCATAACCCTGACGATAGCACGCATTCATGTTGGCATCGCTGACAGCTGGTTTACAGTTATTGCTGGCGTTGCTGGTACAGCAGTTGGAGTTCCAGTTATTATTACTGCATCCGCAGTTATTCCAATTATTACAACTCATTTTATATTTACTCCTCATTTATCAGGCTTGTAATGTATTTTATGCTGATATACTTAAGATGTGAGTTTTAGAACAACTTTTTATCAATTTTTTCCTTATTTTTTCGAGTTCTCTTTTGTCTCCATAGGAGTGCGGAAAAATTGTGAATTTTCTATACCTGATAAATTTTAATACTGTCTCTGCTATGTAATTCCTGCTGAAAATATCCGCTCTCTCCGTTAATCTCTAGCATAACCTGTCTGGTCAGATTCTTAAAATCAAGACCGGAATATTCCAATATGTCCATGAGATAATAAGGCTGGTTGTCAGGCTTCGGAGGCAGTGTTAATGGTTTTTCATTGAGAAAAACAGTAAGCTCTCCCCTTACTTCCTCCTTGTTTTGAGATTCCGAAACCGGTTCAAGATGTATGGATGTGGACTTCATCTCAGCCGGAGCGGAATGAATTCCAGGTACAGGTATGACATCTGTCTCGTCCTCTTCTATGGACAGATCCTCATCTTCTATAACTTCTTCTATCGTAATACTGTCACCGGATTTAAGTGGGATATCGGAATGTATTCTTTCCTCATTTATAAAAATCAGCTTATCCGGGCCAAGTTTTGTTACATCGGAAAGTTTGGCCTTAGCACTTTTTCCATGGGTGGCTGGTACAAATACGATCCAGTCTTCTGAGTTTACAGGATCAGAAAGCTGGGCTTCCTCTCCATTGACCTTTAATACAGATGGCTCTGCTTTTTCTCCATAAAATATAGTTCTTTTTCCATTTACAGAAACCACCAGATTTTGTCCGGAACGGCCAATCATATCCTGATAATTGTAGCCGTTCATCATAAGCACATCCATTACTGTAAAGCTGCCATTTCTAAATATTTTAGCCGGACGGTCATTTAAAACAATCCGGTAACTGTCATTTATAATGTTAAAGCCTGCGGAAATAACGATACCCAGGGGAGTTGCATACTCTGGATTTTCCAGATCGTACTCCTCGGAAAATGCATTTATCTTAAAATTATTACCTGCAATGGCAACTCGTTTGGAATCTATTTTCAGATGCTCTACGATACCTTCTTTTAACCCTGACAAGCGGCTACCGCCTCCGGCCAGGAATACTGCTGATGGCATTCCTCCGTTGATTTCAAGAATCTTTTCAGATATCTCTTCGCAAAGCCTTGAGGAGGCCTCCTGGATACTTTGAAAAATTGAGTCTTTGGTAATGGTCTGTTCAAATCCAAGAATATCAGTAAACTGGATCTCTTCTGCCTCGTCTATCTCTGCCTTTATCTTTTCTGCGGTTTCAAAATCCACCAGATATTCTTTCATAATGGATTCTGTTATCTCATCCCCTGCAAGAATAGCCATAGTGTATCCGGTCACGCTTCCATCCCGACACACGGCAATATCTGAGGTTCCTGCGCCAATATCCACCATTGCCAGATTTAACAGACGGATATTCTGGGGAATTGCCGCATTGATGGCAGCAATGGGCTCTAACGTGAGGCTTGCTACTTCCAAATTGATCTTATGCATAGCGGAATAAAGACTCTCCACCACCTCTGTTGGAAGGAAGGTGGCGATGATATCAGCCTTTAATACACGTCCATGATGATCGATTAAGTTGGATATCATGTAGTTGTCCAGATAATATCGGCTTACGGTATAACCTACCAGATAAAACTGCCGGTCAGAATCTTTTCCTTCCCGGTCCATAAACATCTTTTCAGCTTCACTGATCGCTCCTGCTTCCAGCTTGCTGACGGATTCTGCATCAATTTTCTGGGCTCTGGAAAGCTCCATCTCAAAGGTAACACTTTCTGTACGAAGCGCCCTTCCTGCTGCAGCCACACACACCTTATTAAGCTTACAGCCCAGCTTTCTCTCAAGCCTGTCCTTTACCTGTCCTGCGATTTTTGCGACCTGCTCTATGTCTTCAATCTGTCCATCAATCATCGCACGCTTCGTATGCTCGGCCCTCTCTATGGCAACGATATGAATTCTCTCCCCATCCGGCATGCCTACCATGCCGATAATACTCCGGGTTCCGATATCCAGTGCGAAAATAGCCTGATCCGGAAGTGTGTCTGTCAAAATGCTATTTCTGTTATCCATAAATAATGCCCCACCTCTTGTATATTTGTTTTTATTTTACTAGCATAAATTGGCTCCGTCAATCAAATAAAGGAAATATTTGTGGAAAAAACGCTGAATTTGGCGAATAAAATATGACTGAGGCATCGATTTACGTTACTCGAAGTTAATTCATTACTCAAATAATTCTTGTATATCTTTCATTGCGTCCTATTACCATCTTTTGTATAATAAGATATAAATAACATAATTATGGGGGGAGCTATGAAAAAATTAAAAGTATTATTAACTACAGCATGTATTTCTTTCCTGTTTTCAATGGAAGCCTTTGCAAATTGGGTACAGGTTGATAGTGGACAATGGAAGTATGATTTATTTGGTACTTATATATCCAATCAGTGGGTTGAGGATGAGGGAAACTGGTATTATCTAGATGATAACGGCATTATGTTGGCAAATATTACACAGGATATCAACAGTGCCAGCTATACATTTGATACCTCCGGGAAATGTATGAATCCCGGCACAATAGATTATAAAAATACAAAAGCATTTATAAGGGAAGATATTGGGTTTTCAGTAGATATTCCGACAAAAGTGACTACAGATGCATTTAATACAACAGATGAAAATTTTTCCATTGAATCTGAAGATTTTTATATTAATTTGGGATTTGCTAATATCGAATCAGACCTAAATCCTTGGGGTTATGGACTTCAAGCAGAAACTCAGTTTTGTAAGGATTACCAAAATGAAGCCGTTCAAGTTAGTACCTCATATAAAAAATTAGGCGATTTTTATATGTATTATAGAGAATATCTATTATATAACTCTGCCTATATTGACTTCTATAGTTATGTAGAAGATCATAAGGTAATTTCTATCGTTCAAGTTTCATACAGCAAATCTAGCAGGGAAAGATCAACGGATATTTTAAATACACTTAAAAAGATATCATAGTTTACACTAAAATCGATTTGGACTTGTGTCAGTAATATGTAGACACAAGTCCAAGTATTTTTTACCTTCTATAAAAGATACTATATAAAAGTAATTGCTGCGTCTCCCGCACGAGGAAAAAAGCCAGTTTGACCTGTATTTACAATTTGAACATAATCATAAACTTGATATCCTCCTCTTGGTCCCTCCTCTTCTAAATTGGGGACAAACCATTTCAATACTACTATCTCAGATCCCTTTGGCACTTCTATTGTATCTGATTCTGTTGATAAGTACGAATTGTTCATAGTGATATGGACTCTATCTAATCCCATAGATTTTAATCCGATTCTTCTTATCGCAATTTTAGCAAAATCTGATATATAATCTTCATTTTTAGTAAATGGAATCAAAGCCTTCAACACTTTGCCATTAAGAGCAAGCCTCCCAAGGCTGATTATTGCATTTAACCGTACATCTTCGCATGGATTTGCTAATAACTCTAATAAAGGCTGTATAGATGCCTCACCATAAGCTAACCATTGAAATGAACCGAGATAATAAATTCCATGATCAGCTATACCGTTTATAAAACAATCGTCGCCCGGAGTAGTTTCCCATAATCTTTTAAGGTCTTCTGGGTTGTCATAATATAAGCCAGTGGTTAACAATTCATTTCCACTGTATAAGACATTGGAATTTTGTATGTTATTTATTATAGCTAATAATTCAGTTGACATTCCAACTTGATTTGCTATACAGTCTAACGTATCACCAGGTCTGGTAATATAAAATGGACCAGCCCCTGCCTTAGGAATATCTGATTTGGATATGTCATCGGGTATTAGCAAAGGCTCACCCTCTGCGATAAAATCTGGATTGCAGATTATATTCGCATCTAAAATGGAAGGAACTGTAGTTTTAAATCTTTCAGCAATTTTAAATAAAGTATCATTTGATTTTACAACATATATCATATTAATTCCTTTAATCTTTTTATTATTATATTCTGATATAAAAGATAGTGGAACTATTATATTTAAAACGTAGCTGAGGGTTACGTATAAATTAATACTGATAAAATCTGAACATATGAATTAATTATGAGGGTCTCAAAAACCTTCGAGAAAAAATCAGCACAATTTTTGCTCTCGAATCTCCACATACTTCCAGTTGTTTGTTTTGCGGCTAGCAAACTCACATCCTTTATAGTCAGAAGTTGTTTATATGAATAAAAGCTATAACATCTCTCCTATACAAAAAGGTAGTATCGTCTTTGATACAACAAAAAGAGCGGGGATTTAATCCTCGCTCGTTCTATCATAAATATAAAATATCTACATACTATCTTTATTTCATTTATTATTCATTTGATCATATAAGGATGCGATTTTATCTCTATTTTCATATTCAGTAGTCAAGATTTCTCCAATAAAAATGAATATAATACCAAATAGAATACTTGCTATTATACCACTAATTGCAACGCCAAAATTATAAGATCCATTAACATATCCACTACTGTTATATGACACTAATCTGTATGCATTACCTGCAATAAAACTTCCTATAATACCAATTACAATTACTCCCCAACCTAATGCATTTGCTAAATCATTCTTACTCACAATTATTTCCTCCCATACTTTTAATACTCCTATAATATCATTTATTAAAAAAATTTGGAAGTTAAATGGAGATTTAAAGCTGTTTTTAAAGGATAGGAATATGCCCTTGCTATTCTTCATTCTTTATAAAACAATCAAATTAAAAGAATATAATTATATAACCATTGTAATTTTTCAAACTATATGTACCACGTTATTTTCAAATTTAACTTTATTGTACTGCTCGTATTTGCTGAGAAATTAATTACTTATTCCCCTTCATTATTGTTATTTTTTAACTCCTCTAATACGTATAAATAAATTTAATATTTTAATATATAAAGCTAGCATCCAAAATTAAATTAATATCATATAAACTCTATTTTATCGGTTATTCCTTTTTTTACTAAATATAAAAAGCGGCTGCAGCATAAATACGCTGCAGCCCGATCATTTTTAGCATGGTTTTCTAATATCAAAACTTGGATTAAATGCGTAGAAGTTCTTGCTATCCAGATTATCCTGAGTGATGCGGAGTGCTTCACCGAATCTCTGGAAATGAACGACTTCTCTTTCTCTTAAGAAACGTATCGGATCACATATTTCGGGATCTGTTATGACACGCAGAATGTTATCATAAGTACTGCGCGCTTTCTGCTCTGCTGCCATATCTTCTACTAAATCAGTAATGGGATCACCCTTTGACTGGAATTCACAAGCATTCTGGGGAATTCCACCTGCTGCCTGAGGCCAGATACCTGTTGTATGATCAATATAATACGGTCCAAAGCCTGATTCTACTACCTGCTCTGGTGTAAGGTTTCTGGTAAGCTGGTGAACGATTGCTGCTACGATCTCCATATGAGCTAGCTCTTCCGTCCCGATATCCGTTAAAAGACCTTTACACTCTTTATACGGCATAGCATATCTTTGAGAAAGATAACGCAAGGAGGCACTTATCTCTCCATCGGGTCCACCTGAGTTCAAAAACAGATATTGAAAGCAAACAGGAGGAAGTTTATAATGGACTTCCTCCTGCTTGTCTTTATTCCTCATTTTCATATTGTTTACGGTTCTCTTCATATCTTAGGGTATTGGGACCTAGAAACTTACCGGTTTCCCAGTGGTTTTGGAAGGTCTCAGGCCTGTTGTCTGTTTTTTTCGCATTTTCTTGTGCTTTGGCTTTTTCTTCTTTTTTCATAATCATCACCTCATAATTAGTCTGTCCCGTTGACAGGGAATTATGTAAAACAAAAACTCATAATCTTTTAAACTTATCCATATATTGTAGAAACATTCCTTTGCGAGGCATTTATGCAGACGATTACGAATAAGACACTTGCAGATACCCTTTATTATGAGGATATCCCTGTTCTTACCTATACAATTCACTATCCATACTTTACCACCACCTGTGGTTACACAACTGCCTGGAGGATTAACAACTTTTATAGATTTCAGGCGAAACAAAAAGAGAATTACGCTCGTACCACACTTTATAAGGAGGCAGTGGAGCAGGCAAAGTATCAAAAGGAAAATAATTACCCATTTAACAACTATGAAGTTCTTTCCATCTATCAAATTACATACAACAATAACTGTATCGTTAGTCTCTATACTGATTATTATACGTATTTGGGCGGAGCCCATGGAACTACAGAGAGAACGTCTGAGACCTGGGACTTTCAAACAGGGAAACGCCTCAGTCTTTCTGATTATTTTCCTGATGATCCTATGTTTATGGAATCCATTCTTGCTGAAATCAGCAGGCAGGTAACAGATCGTCTGGAAAAAGAACCTTCTACCTATTTTGAAGATTACCCTTCTCTAATACAGGGGAACTTTAATATAGAAGGATTCTACGTGACACCTGAGGGAATCGTCATTTATTATCAGCAGTATGACATAGCCCCATACTCAACAGGAATACCAGAATTTTTATTACCATTTCAGAACTGCACGAAAAATTCTAATACATAGATAACAGCCCTGGTCAAGTGTTCCAGGGCTTTCCTTATTTCTTATTCCAGGGTTTAAAAGAACGTATTTGGCTTAACAGTGTAGATGGATCTCCCTGAAAGCAAATAGCTCTGTCGTCTATATAGCAGATGGCTGGAACCTTTTCCCATTTAATATCATCCACCTGGATCTTGTACTCTTTTAAATACTCTTCAATTGCCTTTTTTCCTTCTGCACTTGATGCCCTGGAAGAGACGACCACTACGTCATAGCCTGCAGCTCTGATGCTATGGATGGCCTCCCTGATTCCTTCTACCGGCTCATCCGGTATCACTTCCGCACTTACGTAACGCTGTTTATAGCTATGGATCACACCATCAAAGTCAAATACCACTGTCCTTTTCACGTTTTTCCTCCTTTAATCCCACATCAAATTTTCTCTACTCATTACATTTTGGCCCCTTTGATACAATCCTATTCCTTGGAGGAAATGACTCCACCATTTGCATCATCTATTTCACTAAAACATCACATTTTCTACAAATTATCAACACATATAACCTGTATATTAACATGTATAGAAGGTAATAACCCTTTTATTCAAAACTTTTTCATACTCAGCCGGCAGGATGGTATCATTCTGCCGGCTTCCTCCATTTAACCTATTTTAGTGTCTTAATACGCTGATAGCCCATGGATTCCATAAATTTGTCCTGTAGCACTTCTGCTATTTCCTCTCTTTTTTCCTTTGGCAATGAATCTATAAGAATCGTTTTACCATTTATTTCTATGTAATTTTCTATTACCGGCATTTTATTCATATTCTCCGCCCCTTCCTGATAAAATGTATGTGACATGGATTGTACTTGTTTCGCCATTTTCCATGGGGCAAGCAGAAAGAAGTGATTATAGATTGAAAAGATATGAATCCAATGAAACCGGGGCTGCTTATGTAAGGGTAAGCACCAATGATCAGACTGAATTATCACCAGCTGCTCAGGTAAGAGAAATTATGAAGGCTGCAAAAGCAGATGGTATTATCATTCCAAAAGAATATATTTTTATAGAAGAAAGAGGAGTAAGCGGCCGCCGTGCTGATAATCGGAAAGAATTTCAGCGAATGATTTCCATTGCAAAATCACAGCCCTCTCCCTTTCAGTATCTTTATCTATGGAAATTTTCCAGATTTGCAAGAAACCAGGAGGAAAGTACCTTTTACAAAAGTGTTCTCCGTAAGAAATGCGGGGTAACCATCAAAAGTGTATCAGAGCCTATTATGGAAGGCATGTTCGGACGTTTGATTGAAAGCATTATTGAATGGTTTGATGAGTACTACTCATTTAATCTCTCCGGAGAGGTAACGCGGGGCATGACAGAAAAGGCCCTAAGGGAAGGATATCAGACTACCCCTTGCCTTGGTTATACTGCCCGGGGAGGTGGAAAGCCGTTTCTTATTCAGGAGGAAGAATATAAAATTGTGGAATTCATTCACCAATCCTACCATAACGGCATGGATTTATCTTCCATTGCCAGAGAAGCGAACGAAAGAGGGTATTTGACCAAGAGAGGAAATTCATTTGACAGACGTTCCATCGAACGTATATTGACCAATCAGTTTTATAACGGGATTGTCATATGGAAAGACATATCCTTTCATGGGTCTCATGAAGTAAGAAGCTCCGTGACCTCTGTCTTTCATGACAATCAGAGCCGGCTTCAAAGGGAATTTCGCCCCAGAAACAGAAGAGAAAGCTCCGATTGCAGGCATTGGGCCTCAGGTCTCCTGACTTGTGGTTATTGCGGGGCAAGCCTGGGGTGCAACAGAGCTGGTAAAACAAATCTTAAAAATGGTTATTTTCAATGCTGGCGGTATGCCAAGGGGACTCACTCCCAATCCTGTAGTATTACCGTAAGCAAAGCAGAGACTCTTATTCTGGAGTCCTTAAAAAATGTCCTTGATTTTGGGGAACAAGAATGTGAATATAAAAAGAAGCCAGATTTAATAAAGGATGACGAAGCAGAAAAAAATAAAGCAGCCCGTCTGAGGAATGCGGCTAAGCTGGCAAGAATTAAGGAAGCATACGAAAAAGGAATTGATTCCATAGAGGAATATAAATGCAGCAAAGAGCGCTTAGAGAGCGAAAGAATGGAATTAGACAGACAATATAATGATATAAAAAGAAAACTGGTTGATAATGTCGGTAAGAAAAACAGCCGGCAGCTGTTCAAAATCAAAAGTGCTTATGAAATATTATCCGACCCAGATACCGATAACACGATTAAAGGGACTGCTTTAAGGACTATTGTAAAAAGAATCGTTTATGATAAGGAGCGTAATACGGTGAGGTTCTTCTATTATTAAAGTACTATAACCAGTAGAACCAGGGTTCTTTTGTGAAAACTTATCTGCTGTTACAATAAGGCCCGCCGTACTGACTCATAATGAAAGTGGCAATCTTGGGATTGGGAGTGGTAATGTTTACCGGATACTGTAATCTTTTTTCATATCTCCACATCAGCCGCACACTCCTTCCCATGGCCATGGATCATTAATCCAGGTCCAATAATTTTTATCCATAACACCATCTGTCATCAGAGGGCCACACTGCTCTTCATACGCCTCAACTGCTCTTCTTCTTAAATCTGAAACATAATAATAAAAGTTTAATGCATCCTTATCACAGGGATGAGTGTCAAGATACAATACCACGTCATCCAATGCAAAACTGGCTTGGTAAACATGTTTTAATAACATATCGCAATCCACGTTACTGCCCATGGTATTGCCCATGTTACAATCCATGTTACAATCGATGTTACAATCCATGTTACAATTCATATTACAACTCATCAGCGGCACCCTCCCATCGTAAATGGTTTAAATAAATCAGGGAAAATTGTACCCATATTTATTGCTGTTTCAACAGAATAAACCTGCTGCCAGTTCTGCCATGGCACATAAGCCATTCCAACTGGATATTGGTCAATGCATTCGGTAGCTGCTTCAGCAGCGGGAGGCGGACACCAGCCCGGACATACGTTTGGAGCTGGAGACCAGCAGGGACTCGTAGCTGGAGATGTGAATGAGGGCTCAGGACATTTTGCCGGCATCACGCAGCTTGGTTTTTCTGGACATTTTGCTGGTTTTACACAGGAAGGTTTTTCTGGACATCTTGCCGGCATCACACAAGATGGTTTCTCCGGACACTTTGCTGGCATTACACAAGAAGGTTTCTCTGGACACTTTGCTGGCATTACACAAGATGGTCTTTCCGGACATCTTGCCGGTTTCACACAGGAAGGCTTTTCTGGACATCTTGCCGGCATCACACAGGAGGGTTTCTCTGGACATTTTGCTGGCATTACGCAGGAGGGCTTCTCTACACATTTTGCTGGCATTACGCAGGAAGGCTTTTCTACACATTTTGCTGGCATTACGCAAGAGGGTTTTTCTACACATTTTGCTGGCATTACGCAGGAAGGCTTCTCAACACATTTTGCTGGCATTACGCAGGATGGCTTTTCTACACATTTTGCTGGCATCACACATGAGGGTTTTTCTACACATTTTGCTGGCATCACTCTTGCTGGCATTACGCAAGAAGGTTTCTCCGGACATCTTACTGGCATCACACAGCTTGGTTTTTCTACACATTTTGCTGGCATTACGCAGCTTGGTCTCTCCGGGCATTTTGCCGGCATTACGCAGCTTGGTCTCTCCGGGCATTTTGCCGGCATTACGCAGCTTGGTCTCTCCGGACATTTTGCCGGCATTACGCAGCTTGGTCTTTCCGGACATTTCATTGTACAATTATTTGCAGCGCTGTTTGATACGTTACAGCATGGTCTTTGGTTCCAGGAACATGGGCCAACAGAAATATCCTGGCGGCTCAATGGTATGGGAGCTGGTACTGGATCATTGGTCCTTGCCGGGCCTGAGCCAAGAGGCATATCAGGGCGGATTACCGTACCGGGGCTCATAGACATATCAAAGCCCATAGCAGGCTCCCATGGGTAGGATGTACCGTTACGGTCGAAGCCGTCGGGATATCCTTGTTTTGCATAACAATCCATAGGATGTTTGACTCCTTTCAATTATGAAAAGTTTCTACTATCAATCTATGAAAGGAAGACTCTGTTGTGCAGGGCCAGCAGAAATTTTTCCACTTATTTCAAAGCCCGAGCCATGGCAGGGGCATTCCCAGCGCTTGTCATATTGGTTCCAGATCAATCTGCATCCCATATGGGGGCAATTGACTGCTCCAGGCTTAACTCCTGCTGACAATCCTTTTACTGACTCCAGGCCATGTTCTGCAAACCTCAGAGCGGACGCTTTTATATGATGTCTCTGAGGAGAAAATACGGCGTCATAAGGCGTTCTCTTACCAGTTATCTGCATAGAAAGCATTTTAGCGGCTACCATGGAAGAGCTCATTCCCCATTTGCCAAAGCCGGTGGCAACGTACCAGTCCGGGCGGAAGGCTGAAAATGTTCCAATATAGGGAATGCTGTCTAAAGTCATACAGTCCTGAGCCGTCCAGCTTCGAAACTCTTCTGCCTGATGAAATAAATGCTCTGCCGTATGCCGCATCGTAATAAATGGGTCCGTATCCGGTGCTTTCCCCGTCCGATGGCTCCCAAAACCCAGGAGAAGCTTTCCATCGTAATTTCTAAAAGAATAGGCTTTTTTATCCACTCCCAGATACATTCCCTCAAGATCCTCAACCGGACCAAGCTCCATGACATAGCTTTTTTCCTGATACATTTTTGCAAAATAAAATCCAGGCACATTAACAAAAGGATAGTGAGAAGCAAAGACAATCTTTTCTGCCTTTACTACACCTCTGTCCGTGATTACATCATGTCCCTGTACTTTTAATACTTTTGTCCGTTCATATACAGTGATCCCGGAGGAAATCTCTTTTATAAATTCCAGTGGGTTAAATTGTGCCTGACCGGTAAATCGAACAGCCCCGCAAACTGGAAATGGCAGCTTTGTCTCTCTGACAAAAGAGGCTGGCATACCAAGCTCTTTTGCTGACTGGACTTCCTCTAAAAGTTTTTTTGATTCCTGTACGGAATAAAGATAAGCATCTTTTTTCTCATAATGGCACTGAATGGAGTATCGTTTGATCAGCTTTCCATACTCCTCCACAGCTAACTGATTTGCCTTTCCGTATAGTCTGGCAGATTCTTTACCAACGGATTTTTCCAGTTTATGATAAATTAAATTGTGCTGAGATGTGATTTTTGCAGTGGTAAAGCCTGACTGTCCGCTTCCTATGCGGTTCGCCTCCAATACAACGACGTGAACTCCATGTCTTTGCAAATAAAATGCAGTCAAAATTCCAGCCATTCCAGCTCCTATGATCACAACCTCAGTCCGTTTGTTTCCTGTCAGGGAATTACGTCTGGGAATTAATGTTGAATCCATCCAAATTGATTTCATGTTTAACCTCCTGCATGCGTTCCATACCAATAGTATTCTCCCAATTTTTAGAATAATGCTTATGAATTTCCTGCCAATTATTTCTTGCTTTCACCCATTAATTGTCATACAATAACTTAAGACACAGACTGAAGAAAACAGGAGGCAGATTCAATGAGTTGGTTCCGAAAAACAAAAAACAAACCAGACGGGACGGTGGTTAAACCACAGGTTGAATCACAGGCCGAATCAACGGCTGAATCAGCAGCTGAGAAATATAAGCTGGAACGGGATACCTTCTATAAGCATTTAAATCAAGCCATGGAATCAGGAGAACGAGGCGTTGTATTAAAGCTTTACATTGAAAACTTCAAGCGCCTGAATCAGATTTTCGGATATGATTACTGTGAATCTCTTTTAGAACAGATCCTTGATTTTTTAAGGGAATTGACACAAAAGAACGTTTATCATTATATTGGTGTGGAGTTCATCATTATTTTGGACGGATATACCCAGGGTCAGGCTCTTTATCTGGCAGAAGATGTGGCAGAACGGTTTGACCGGGCATGGAAAGTGAATGGTACCGACTGTCTATGCTCAGCTCAAATGGGAATTTGTTCCTATCCCGGCCATGCGGAAACGACGGATCAGATGCTTAAATGTCTGGATCTTGCTGTTTCAAAAGCGGGAGAAGGCGGACCTAACCAGGCTGTTGTTTTTGATACCGCATTGTACCAGCAGCTTCTGAGAAGACAAACCATTGCACATTATCTAAAGACAGCTCTTGAAAACGATGAGGTGGAAATTCGTTACAGGCCTACTCTAAATGCAGGTACAAAGGTATTTGTCCGGGCAGAGCTTTATATGCGCATCTTTATTAAGGGTCTTGGACTGATCGGTGCAGGTGAATTCCTGCCCGTGGCGGAAGACTCCGGGCAGATTAAAGCCATACAGTACTACGGACTGAAACAGGTGTGTGAGTGTATTTCAGGGCTTCTTAAAAAGGGTTGTGAGTTTGAATCTGTGGCTCTTCCCATCTCCCCGGTACTTCTTTTGCAGGAAGACTTTCCCCAGGAAGTGAAACGGGAGATGGAAGAATATGGAATTCCCAAGGGAAAGCTGGCTTTGGAAATTCAGGAATCTGCTCTGACCACGGGATACCTAAATGCAAATGTCACGTTGCAGACCTTAAAGGATTTAGGGGTTGAGCTGATTCTTAATGAATTCGGTTCCGGCTATTCGGGAATTTCCACGATTTTAGACCTTCCGGTGGATACGTTAAAACTGGAGCGTTTATTTGTTTGGCAGCTGGAAACCAATCCAAAATCCCGGTACATTATGGAAGGCCTCATCCGAATGGCAAGAGATTTAAACCTTACCATAATTGCTGAGGGTGTGGAAACAGAAAACCAGGTAACACTTCTCACAGAAGCAGGGTGTAATTACCAGCAGGGATTTTACTACTCTCCTACCTTGGAGAAACAGGCGTTGTTACAAATCCTTGGTACGTCCTTAGATGATTCCATTCCTCTCCTGTCAGAAGAAAAGCAAAAGATGAGCCAATCATAAAAAAGAAGCGCTTCCAGCCACCGGGGCGGGAAACGCTTCTTTTTAATATTCATTTCCAATCACTGACTGGCTTTTCACCGCCAGTTTTTGTACTTCCTGAGACTTTTCATAGAAATAGCGGATAATATCCTTGCGTGTAATTATCCCGATGAAATTCTTCTGGTCATCTACCACAGGGACGAAATTTTGCTTTAGTGCTTTATCGATTAAGCCTTCCATATCAGAATCCGCATAGACCGGACGATTGTCAGATCTTCTGTCAATGGCCGCCACAGTTACCCGCTCTGATTCTTTCAGGCTTAGATTCAGCTTGTTCTTAATCCCCCAAAGCATGTCCCCTTCAGTTATGGTACCAACGTATTTCCCCGTACGATTAATAACAGGTATGGCTGAGTACTTATGATACTCCATCTTCTCCAGCGCCTGGCGCAGAGAATCATCCTCGTAAATATAAGCCACTTCGTTCTTAGGTGTTAAAAAAAATAATATGTTCATAGCCACACTCCCCGTTTATTGTTCGGTATCAGTATAGCAGATGACTCTTAATCGTGTATGAACAATTTATTATTTTTTTATAACTTTTTTCCAGAAGTTTTTATTGTTATTTCATCTGATTCAGAGGATCAATGGCTTTGTCCTCATGGGTAATTTCGAAGAATATGTTTGCTCCTTCTACGGAATAATACTTGGTAGGTTCAGCCACATAGCCTAATACCTGACCTTCTTTCACATATTCATTTTCCTTTACCTGCATCTCTTTTAACTGACCGCAGACAGCAGTATATTTGTTGCCCATATCAAGAACAACGTAGTTACCAATTTCTTCATTGGCTCCGATTTCTTTCACCTTAGCATTAGCTGGTGCGACAACCGGTGTGCTCACATCTCCCTGGATCACAACGCCTGGATTGCATTTATACTGGTCCAGAGTTGGGAAGTAGATGGTGGAATCCATGCTGTAGTCTAAAATGACATTTCCCTTTACCGGCCATGTCATTCTGGTTGCATCGGTAAAATTAAGTACCATAGACTTTGCAGCATTTTTGTCTGTTCCGGCTTTTACTGCTGGTGCCTGTGTTTCCTGCTTTGCAGTTGCTTTTGCTGAATCAACTGCCTGCATTTCTTCTTTGCTCTTGGTTGCATTGGAATCTCCTGCAACGGCTACTTGTGTTTCCTGGGGAACTGATTCCTGAACAATCATATTGCTCTGATCCGGAACTTTGAGATAAGGGCTTTCTCCTCCACCATTTCCTCTTTGTACAGTAATAACTCCTGCTGCAGCTACTATAGTCAGCAGGCCTAGAACCAACAGGACAAGGAATACTTTATCCTTGAACATTTGACCTATTCTCTCTTTCACGTTTATCACCTCGGTAATATTCTTACCAAGTGTGAAAGAGTTATACAGGATTAATCACAATATTTTTATAAAAATATGAGAGAATTTTTTCTGCGGTCCACCCCTCGTCTGCTTTGCATTTTGCCCCGAACTGGCTCATGCCGTATCCATGGCCGATTCCCTGGCATACAATGCGGATTCTTCCCTCATATTCTTCAAAGGAATAGGAAGTGGACGGCAGCCCAAGGGCACGCTGGATATCTTCTCCGCTGTATGTTTTGGTACCAATCTGAATCTGTCCCACATAGCCGCCTTCATCCCGGCTGATAATCTGAATGCTTCCTGGAATCTGATCTGCCTTTACCGGCACATCTCCTGCTATCTGATTGATTTTTCCTGCAAAATCTTCTTTGCTTAATTCATTCACCGATAAATATCCCTCTGCTTCCACATCTCTTTTGCATTCAACAGGCTGCAGATAAGGGTGATTATCATCTCCCTTTCTTGTCTTACCAGTGCTGGCACGATGAAACAGGGGATCTATCAAGGTATCGTTATAGGTCATAACCATCTTTGACGTAGAGCGCACGGCATCCTCAATGAGTGTATAGCTTGCCACAAATGATTCGCTGCCCCAAAGCCGCTCCATCTGTTTTTTTTCCAGGTACTCCATGTGAAGCTCTGATTCGTTAATTTCATTTTTGCCATTCATTTTACCATAGATATAAGTCCTTGCAATGATTGCCTGGGCTCTTAAGGCTTCTTTTCCATAGTCAGCTGGCATCTGTTTTGCCACAACTCCCGGGAGATATTCTTCCACATCCATGGACGAAGATGCGCCTTTTCTATCAAGGATAATGGTCTTTCCGCTCATTTCCAAAGGAAAGCTCTTTTTTTCTTCTATTTTACCCGTCCAGGCCAAAGTTATTATATAAGGAAATAACAGAGCGATGATGCATGCCATTGTTATTTTTTTCACCATAAACATACCACCTTTCTGCCTGGATAGAGAGTGTAACTTAATTTTGTCCAAGGCCTCTTTCAATATATGCAAAAAAACGCCCCGGAATCACTTCCGAAGCGTTTTAATCTTTATTCTTCCAGCTCAACTTTTACCTTACTTAAGTGCCAGATATCATTGACATATTCTGTTATGGTTCGGTCTGAGGTGAATTTGCCGCTTGAGGCTACATTTAAAATCGCTGCCTTGGCCCACCATGCTTCATCCTGGTATGCAGAAGCGATTCTGCTTCTTGCCTCTGCGTAGGACTTAAAATCCTTCAGGATAAAATAGGTATCTGCCCGGTCACTGCTTATGGTATTTAATAAGGAATTATAAATGTCGCGGAACAGCTCCGGGTCTTCCGGGGAATAGTAGCCGTTAATCAGCTGCATAAGCACCCGGCGGATCTCATAATCCTGATTGAAGATTTCCATGGGGTCGTATCCGCCTTCTTTTTCATAACGGATCACTTCATCCGAGGTCATGCCAAAGATGAAGGCATAATCACTTCCCACTTCCTCTACAATTTCCACATTGGCTCCATCCATAGTTCCAAGAGTGAGAGCGCCGTTTAACATAAATTTCATGTTGCCGGTACCAGAGGCTTCCTTACTGGCTGTGGAAATCTGCTCGCTGACATCAGCCGCCGCAAAAATAATTTCTGCATTGGAAACCTTATAATCTTCAATAAAAACTACTTTGATCTTGCCATTAATACTCCGGTCATTGTTGATTACCTCAGCAACTGCATTGATCAGTTTTATGGTCAGCTTCGCTCTCTTATATCCGGCGGCTGCTTTGGCTCCAAAGATAAAGGTTCTTGGAACCATCTCCAAATTTGGATTATCCTTTAACTGATTGTATAAGTACATAACATGAAGTATGTTTAGCAGCTGGCGTTTATACTCATGAAGCCGCTTCACCTGTACATCAAAGATGGATCTTGGGTCTATCTCGATTCCGTTATGTTCCCTGATATAGTCTGCCAGACGGACCTTGTTCTGATACTTGATATCCATAAATTCCTGCTGGCATTTAGGATCCTCTGCATAAACGGCCAGGCGGTGGATGTGAGGAAGGTCAACAATCCAGTCCTTCCCGATCTTCTTTGTCACCCAGTCCGCAAGGAGAGGATTTCCATGAAGAAGGAACCGTCTTTGGGTAATGCCGTTTGTTTTGTTGTTGAATTTATCCGGCATCATCTGATAAAAATCTTTTAATTCCTGATTCTTTAAAATCTCTGTATGAAGCCTTGCAACTCCGTTGACGGAAAAGCCGCCTACAATGGCCAGATTAGCCATGCGGACCTGCCCGTCATAGATGATTGCCATGCTTTTTACTTTATCCTGATTGCCGGGATACATCTCCATGATCGTTAGCTGGAACCGGCGGTTTATTTCTTCTACAATCTGATAGATTCTTGGAAGGAGTCTGGAAAACAGCTCAATGGGCCATTTTTCAAGAGCTTCCGACATAATGGTGTGGTTGGTGTATGCACAGGTCTTTGTGGTGATCTCCCATGCCTCATCCCAGCCCAGGCCATACTCATCAAGAAGGATTCGCATGAGCTCTGGAACGGCTACGGTCGGGTGGGTATCATTAAGCTGGAATACGGTCTTTTCATAGAACTTATGGATGTCCTCATGGGCTTCCATATATTTTTTCACGGCTCTTTGAACGCTTGCAGAGATAAAGAAATACTGCTGCTTTAAGCGTAATTCTTTTCCAGCATAGTGGTTGTCATTGGGATATAAGACTTCTACAATGGTCTTTGCCAGGTTTTGCTGCTCCACAGCCTTTTGATAATCGCCTTTATCAAAGGAATCCAGGCTAAAGGTGTTGATGGCTTCTGCATCCCATATACGAAGGGTATTCACCACATTGTTTCCATAGCCTACAATGGGCATGTCATAAGGCACGGCACGGACGGACTGATATCCCTCCTGCACAAAACGTTCCTTTCCATTTTCCCATACAGTATTGACGTAACCGCCGAATTTTACTTCGGTGGCATATTCGGCACGGCGGATTTCAAATGGATAGCCATTTTTCAGCCAGTCATCCGGCACCTCTAACTGGTATCCATTCTCGATCTTCTGTTTAAACATACCATAACGATAGCGGATTCCGCATCCGTATGCCGGATAGCCAAGAGTTGCCAGGGAGTCTAAAAAGCAGGCCGCAAGACGGCCAAGGCCGCCATTGCCAAGAGCCGGGTCCGGCTCCTGGTCTTCAATGGCGTTTAAATCAAAGCCCAGCTCATCTAAAACTTCCTTTACCTCTGGCTGCGCCATAATGTTAATGATATTGTTTCCAAGTGCACGGCCCATTAAAAATTCCATGGAAAGATAGTAAAGCGTTTTTACATCCTGCTTTTCATACTCCTTATGGGTCGCGATCCATTCATCGATAATCACATCTTTTACTGCATAGGCAACTGCCTGGTACATCTGCTCTTTCGTCGCCTCATCTACTGTCCTGCGAAACACGTTCTTCATATTAAAGAGAACGCTTTTTTTAAAGGTTTCCTTATCAAATCCCATGCCCATTCCACAAAACCTCCTCACCGTTTACTGAATCTTTTCCACTCCTAAGGTCACGTTTTCCCCGTTAATGTTCCATTCTTTCACATATCCGGCTGCTGTTCCAAATTGAATGCTGTCTGCAAGGACCTCGCTCTTTACTTCCTCTTCGTTGTCCTTTAAGATTCCTTCAATGGCTTCATTGTCCTTACTGTACACCAAAATGTGATCCATGACTTCAAAACCAGCTTCCTTACGCATGGTCTGAATCTTGCTGATCAGCTCACGCACAAAGCCTTCTGCTAAAAGCTCTGGTGTCAGATTGGTATCCAGTACTACGGTTATGGTATTATCTCCCTCAGATACATATCCTTCTGTCTGAGCGGTATCAATGAGTAAATCTTCTTTGGTGAGCACTACTTCTGTTCCGTCAAAGGTAAAGGTGAGCGCTCCGGTTTCATTTAAGGTATCCATTGCCTCATTTCCGTTGATTTCAGAAAGGGCATTTTTAATGCTTCCAAGCTGTTTGCCGTATTTTGGACCTACGGTCTTTAACTGTGGCTTGAAGCTGTAGGAAGTGAAATCACGTACATCATCGGTAAATACTACCTTTTTCACGTTCAGCTCTTCCTCAATGATCTCCTGATAAAAAACAGGCAGGCTGTGAGGTGCTTTTACGAACATCTGGCCGATAGGCTGACGGTTTTTGATGTTAGCTGTATTTCTTGCAGCACGGCCCATTACTACGATTTTTAATACTTCATCCATATCTACTTCTAACTGCTTGTCGATAAAGGATTCTTCTGCAACAGGATAATCGCAAAGGTGAATGCTTTCCGGTGCTGTTTTATCCACTGCGCAGACCAGATTCTGATAAATCTGCTCGGTCATAAATGGAATGAGAGGAGCTGCGATCTTACTTACGGTCACAAGGGCTGTGTAAAGAGTCATATAAGCATTGATTTTATCCTGCTCCATTCCCTTTGCCCAGAAACGCTCTCTGCTTCTGCGGACATACCAGTTACTCATATCATCTACAAATTCCTGAAGAGCTCTTGCGGATTCTGGAATCTGATAGTTCTCAAGGCAGGTATCCACTGTTTTTACCAGTGTATTTAACTTGGAAAGCAGCCATTTATCCATGACTGGAAGCTTTTCATAATCCAGAGAGTATTTTGTCGGGTCAAATTCATCAATATTCGCGTAGAGCACAAAGAATGCATAGGTATTCCAAAGAGTACCCATAAACTTACGCTGTCCTTCCATAACTGCTTTTCCATGGAAACGGTTTGGAAGCCATGGGGCACTGTTTACATAGAAGTACCAACGGATGGCATCGGCTCCATATGTCTCAAGAGCATCAAACGGATCCACCGCATTGCCCTTTGACTTACTCATCTTCTGACCATTCTCATCCTGGACGTGGCCAAGAACGATAACATTCTTATAGGGCGCCTGATTGAAAATAAGGGTGGAGATGGCAAGAAGGGAATAGAACCAGCCTCTTGTCTGATCCACAGCCTCGGAAATAAAGTTAGCCGGGAACTGCTGTTCAAATAAGTCCTTGTTTTCAAATGGATAATGATGCTGTGCAAATGGCATGGAACCAGAATCGAACCAGCAGTCAATGACTTCCGGGACTCTCTTCATCTCTTTGCCACATTCCGGACAGGAGATGGTCACTGCATCAATATATGGGCGGTGAAGCTCAATTTCATCCGGACAATTACCAGACATCTTCTTTAATTCTTCAATGCTTCCAATGGCGTGCTGATGGCCGCATTCACATTCCCATACATTAAGAGGAGTTCCCCAATAACGGTTTCTGCTGATTCCCCAGTCCTGAACGTTTTCCAGCCAGTCGCCGAAACGTCCTTTGCCGATGCTTTCCGGAATCCAGTTGATGGTATTGTTGTTGCGGATTAAATCCTCTTTTACAGCAGTCATCTTGATAAACCAGGATTCTCTTGCATAATAGATGAGAGGAGTGTCGCATCTCCAGCAATGTGGATAGCTATGTTCAAAGACTGGAGCCGAGAACAGGAGTCCCCTTTCTTCTAAATCCTTTAAAATCATTGGATCTGCCTTTTTACAGAACACACCGGCCCACTTGGTCTCCTTTGTCATCTCTCCTGCTGCATTCACCAGCTGTACAAAAGGAAGATCGTATTTTCTCCCTACCTTATTATCATCCTCACCAAAGGCTGGAGCGATATGAACCACACCGGTACCATCGGTCAGAGTTACGTAGGTATCACAGGTAACAAAGAAAGCTTTTTTATCAGGATTTACAAAGTCAAATAGTGGCTCGTATTCCTTATACTCTAAATCCTTGCCCACAAAGGTCTCAAGGATAGAATAGCCTTCTTCTAACACCTTTTCGCAAAGAGCTTCTGCCATATAGTAGGTATATTCTCCGCTTTTTACTTTTACATAAGTCTCGTTTGGATTCACACAAAGACCTACATTGGAAGGAAGGGTCCAAGGAGTTGTGGTCCATGCTAAAATATAAGCATCTTCCCCTTTTACCTTAAAACGCACGATTGCGGAGCGTTCTTTTACATCCTTATAGCCCTGAGCAACCTCGTGGCTGGAAAGAGGAGTTCCACAGCGCGGGCAGTAGGGAACGATTTTAAAGCCTTTATAAAGAAGACCTTTTTCCCAGATCTGCTTTAATGCCCACCATTCTGATTCTATAAAGTTATTTTCATAGGTAACATAGGGGTCATCCATATCGGCCCAAAAGCCAACCGTCTTTGAAAAATCCTCCCACATCCCTTTGTATTTCCAAACGCTTTCCTTACAATATTTAATAAATGGCTCCAGACCATATTCCTCGATCTGCTCTTTACCGTCAAGTCCAAGGTGCTTCTCCACTTCCAGCTCTACCGGAAGTCCGTGAGTATCCCAGCCTGCTTTACGTGGTACGTCATACCCTTTCATGGTACGGTATCTTGGGATCATATCTTTAATAACACGGGTTAACACATGCCCGATGTGAGGCTTACCATTGGCCGTTGGGGGACCGTCGTAAAACGTATAGGTCTCCGCTTCTTTCCGGTTCTCCATGCTCTTTTTAAAGATTTCACGGTCCTCCCAGAATTTTTCAACCTCTTTTTCTCTCGCTACGAAATTCAAGTCTGTAGGGACTTTTCTGTACATATTTGCGACCTCCATTTCTTTTATATAAAGAGTCTGACTTGTCAGACTCAGGCGCTGACGCGCTGTCACTTCAGTGACATCTTCCTCTTAAGCGTCATGTGCATCCTGCCCGGCAGGGCTTTTTACGTAATAAGAAGCACTTAATATTACATAAAAAAAAGCCACGTCCCGTAATCAGGACGAAGGCTATACTTACGCTTCGTTATACCACCTATTACCGCATACCAACATATGCTTTTCTTTAACGCAGAAACTACGTCCTGACCTAATGCCAAAGCGTTCAGCCGGAAACTCCGGAGTGATATTCGATTCCAGCTACTTTCACCAGGTTTCCACCCTCCCCGGCTCTCTGTCCATTTCGCTGAGACCTACTGTCTCCATCAACGTTTTTATTTTTAATATAAGGAGATATTTTTCTTATATACTTCCTAATTATAGGGATTTGGAAATGAAATGTCAAGGCCATTTTAGATTGGAAACAGGAAGGCAAAAAAGAAGAACGGGTACCGAATCATATTCATGAAATTCGATACCCGCCCTACATGCTTTCATCCATTCGTTTCTAATTACCTTTCTCTCGTTATTTTCCTTTGGCAATCCTTGGATGCTCTATATGAATTTGTTCCGTTCCCTTTTGTCTTTATAGCCTTATCTACCATCTTACTTTAACTGCTTTCCTGATTTATTCTTCTATCTTGTTATTTTACTGCCTGGGTTAATTTGATTACATGAATCAAATAAGTTGATTCGGGGAATATTCCCTTGCAGTTATAACGAATGATAGGCATATATGAGATTGGTAAATATTTGTTCTGCAAAAGTGAAACGGTTGGTCCTATTGCCTGATGTTTTAAAAAATCAGGCTAAGTTTACATTTTTGGTGGAATCGACCTCCTTTTCTACCTGCCATCTTTCGTAATACCATTGGAAAAATGGATTTGTTTTTATCTTTTGTTGATGACTTTATTATATACCATACCCTTCTATTTTGCAAGTCTTTTTAAAATTATTTTAAAAATAAATTATTAATTGTCATATTGTATAGCTTTATTCTGATAATTTAAACTGTTTCGAAAATTTCTTTATTGTTTCTGATCTTGTCGATATTGTTATTTTTTTATCAATTCCATTGTTTTTTTGTAATCTTGTGGTATAATGTGCGAAAAGGATTTGTAAAAGGAGAAAAACTATGAGCCAGCGAAATTTGACTTTATTAACAGATCTCTATGAATTAACCATGATGCAAGGGTATTTTAAAGAAAAGGACGCCAACGAGACTGTCATATTTGATGCTTTCTACCGCAGTAATCCAAGCGGTAACGGATATGCTATCTGCGCTGGCTTAGAGCAGGTCATTGAATATATAAACGAGCTAAGCTTTAACCAGGAGGATCTTGATTACTTAAAATCAACCGGACTCTTTGAAGATGACTTTCTTGAATACCTTCGCCATTTTAAATTTTCCGGCGATATTTATGCCATTCCGGAAGGAACCGTAGTATTCCCAAGAGAGCCACTTATTAAAGTGATTGCTCCCATTATGGAAGCGCAGCTGATTGAAACAGCTCTCTTAACCATCATCAATCACCAGAGTCTGATAGCAACGAAAACCGCCAGAGTGGTTTATGCTGCCGACGGGGATGGGGTCATGGAATTTGGTCTTCGCCGTGCCCAGGGCCCGGATGCCGGAATCTATGGGGCCAGGGCTGCCATGATCGCAGGCTGTGTGGGAACCTCCAATGTATTGGCAGGAAAGATGTTCAACGTTCCCATTCGGGGAACCCACGCACATAGCTGGATCATGAGCTTCCCTGATGAGCTGACTGCATTCCGTAACTATGCAAGGCTATATCCTACCTCCTGTATTCTTCTGGTCGATACTTATGATACATTAAAATCCGGTGTTCCAAATGCCATCCAGGTGTTTAAGGAAATGAAGGAGGCCGGAATTCCACTTAAGAATTATGGAATCCGGCTGGACAGTGGAGATTTGGCTTACCTTTCTAAGAAGGCAAAGCGAATGCTTCATGAAGCAGGCTTTTCCGATGCCATTATTTCTGCTTCCAATGATCTCGATGAGACCCTCATTAACAGCTTAAAGATTCAGGGAGCCACCATCAATTCCTGGGGCGTTGGAACCAATTTAATTACTTCCAAGGACTGCCCTTCCTTCGGAGGCGTATATAAGCTGGCTGCCATCCTTGACCGAAAGACAGGGGAATTTGTACCTAAAATCAAGCTATCAGAAAATGCGGAGAAAATAACCAATCCAGGAAATAAGGTCATTAAGCGTATTTACAGCAAGGAAACCGGAAAAATCATTGCTGATTTGATCTGCCTGGACGGAGAGACCATTAAAGAAAGCCATTCCCTTTTACTTTTTGATCCCATTGAGACATGGAAGAAGACCCATCTGGCGCCTGAGACCTATACCATACGTGATCTTATGGTTCAGGTATTTAAAAAAGGAGAATGTATCTACCACTCTCCTGCTGTTATGGATATTCAGACTTACTGTACCAAGGAGCTTAACACCCTTTGGGAAGAGTCGAGACGTCTTGTAAACCCTCACGAAGTCCATGTGGATTTATCAAAGAAGCTTTGGGAGATGAAAAATGAACTGCTGGACAGCTATCATTTTACAAACTCCTGATTATGATTTTACAGCAAAAGAACAGGAGCATGACCAAAAAAGGGACATGCTCCTGTTCTTTTTATATTATTTCCTGTTAAGAAAATGATAGAGCGCTCCTCTTAAATTGGAGTCGTTATAATACTGACATGCTGTGATTTTAGGCTTTTTTACCGCCATTCCATAGGATGAACTTGGGTGGGCTTCAAACAGGTAATCAATCTCTTTTTTTATCTCTTCTAATAAGACTGGCTGCTGGCTGATGCCTCCGCCTATGGCGAAGATCTCCAGATCCAAAAGTGTCTGGAAATTATAGATGCTCCCTGCAAGCTTTTGCACATAATTACGAAGGACCCGGCAGGCTGTCTCATCTCCTTCATTGATCAATTCAAACATTCTGTGTCCGTCAATCTCAGATGGGTCAATCCCTGTCTCTTTGGCATAGGTACGTCCCAAAGCCAGAGAAGAACCGTTTACCGCCATATAGCTGTCTGAATGCTTTGGCTTATCGATATACAGGTTCAAAAAGCTGATTTCTCCAGCCGTATAATTAGTACCCCGGTATAGCTTGCCATCAATGATAATGCCCATTCCAACACCGGTTCCAAGAACAATAACCGCTCCGTTCTTTACACCCTTAAGGCTTCCATTCCATTGCTCTGCCATGGCAGCGCATTTTGCGTCATTGTCTACGGAAGAGGGCAGATGGTATCGTTTCTCTATTTCCTCACACAGGTTAAGGCCCATAAGGTATACAAGACCGCCTGCGGTATGCAAAAAGCCCGTTAAAACATCTACCTGTCCGGGCGTGCTGAACGCAATCCCTTCTATCTCCTGTTTTCTGGGCAGAACAATCTGATCTAAGACATGAAAGTAATCTTCTGCTGTTTTTTTATGGTCCGGGGTAGGCTCTTTGCCTTTCTCCAAAATATTGCCGGACTCATCCATTACAGCATACTTGATAAAAGTTCCTCCGTTGTCAATTGCCAAGTATTTCATCCTTCTCCTCCTGTCATTCTGATTCGTAACATGATTCTGAAACCATTGGTATCAGGAATCCATAACCCCTCCCGGATTCTTCTTACGGCTTCAGATATGTCCTATCTTATTATTTTGTGAAATAAAAGGCAATATGTTTTTGTTATATTTTTTAGTTTTTTGACGCCTCATGCAGTCTGGCATAGAGACCGCCCCGGGCAATCAGCTCCTCGTGAGTGCCGGTTTCTGCAATTCCGGTTCCCTCTAAAACAACAATCTGATCTGCATTTCGAATGGTAGAAAGTCTGTGAGCGACCACCAGCGTGGTCCTCTCCTTGGAGACTTCATCAAGTGCCTCCTGAATCTCCTGCTCTGTTTTTGTATCCAGGGCAGAGGTTGCTTCATCAAGGATTAAGATAGGAGAATTACGAAGTATAGCCCTGGCAATGGAGATTCGCTGCTTTTGGCCGCCTGAGAGCCGGATTCCCCGCTCTCCGATTTCTGTCTCATATCCCTGTTCCAGTTCTTTTATGAAGCTGTGTGCATTGGCAGCCTCAGCGGCTGCAATGACCTGTTCTCTCGTGGCTTCCTTCCAGCCATAGGCGATGTTCTCATACACAGTGCCATGAAATAAAAAGGTATCCTGAAGCACCATGGAAATGTTATCTCTGAGACTTTCTAAGGTCACATCCCGGATATCTACTCCGTCCACTAAAACAGCTCCCTTTTGGGGGTCGTAGAACCGGTTCACAAGATTGGCAATGGTACTTTTGCCAACACCTGTAGCTCCAACCAGGGCTACGGTCTGGCCGGGTTTTATGGTAAGGTCGACATTCTCTAAAATGGGGATTTCCTCATTGTATGAGAAGGATAAGTTCTTAAGCTGAATCTCACCCTTAACACGAGGCAGCTCCCTGGCTTGCTCCACTTCCTTAACATCAGAAACCTCGTCTATGACCTCAAAGACACGGCGGCACCCTGCGGCTGCCTCTCCTGCCTTTTCCACGAGACTTGAGAAGTTTTTGACCGGGCCGTAAAACATGGAAAGGTACATAACAAAGCCCACGATATCAGCAATGGAAACGGTACCAACGCTGATTAAATGGCCTCCATATACAATCACAATTACAGTTCCAAGGGCTGTTACAAAGGATAACAGGGGGTATGTAGTCTCAAAAAAGAAGCTAGCGCGAAGGTATGCCATGCTGTGCTTTTTTGCTAACTCGGTTACTTTTAATTCCTCCTGCTTTTGCTGGTTAAAAATCTGAATTTCCTTAATTCCAGACAGGTTATCCTGTACGGTTCCGGCTAACTCTCCTCTTATTCTGGAATTTTCTTTCCATACGGGAGAGACATGATTGCTCTGCCAGATGGTGATCCATACCAGTATGGGAACCGTTATAAGGCTCACAATGGAAAGTCTCCAGTTAATAGTAAAAAGAAGGGCTCCGACCCCTAAAAAGGTCAGGATATTCGTAACAAAATCAGGGATCACATGAGCCAGTAAAACTTCTGCATCCAGTGCGTCTATGACCACACGGCCGGTTAAGTCTCCGGTACGGCTTTTGTGGAAATACTTAAGGCTCATGCGCTGCAGCTTGCCATAAAGCCGGGTTCTTAAATCAGCCACATAATGTAAGGCTGCATAGTGATTTAAGTATCCGGAGGCGGAACTTCCTGCTGCCTGAAGGGCAGTGGCAAATAAAAGAAAAAGGCCGATGCGGAGAGCTTCTTTCCCGAAATCAGCAGTGCCCTCTGTGGCTAGCTTCGTCAGTTCCCGAAGGGCCCAGGGCGTATAAAAGCCTGCTGCGGTTGAAACAATCAGGGAAAGCAGAGCTGCGATCAAATGTATCCAATATTTTTTTGCTTCTCTGAATATTCGAAGGGAGGTCTCCATAATCCTTACACCTCCTTTTCGTCGGCTGGTTCTGTAGATAATAAATCATAGGTAAGACAAACAGGCCGCCCGGTCTTTGGTTCAAGAACAATCTGAGCGTCTATGGAGAACGCTTCTTTTAGTACCTCCGGCACCATAACTTCTTCTGGCGCTCCATGTTTAATTACCTTGCCGGATCGGATTGCAATCATATAGTCGGAAAAACGTGCGGCCAGGTTTAAATCGTGCAGTACCATGGCTATGGTGCAGCCCTGTCTGCGGTTTAAATCGTATAACAGCTCCAATACCTCAAGCTGATGGGCAAGGTCCAAGTAAGTCGTAGGCTCATCCAGAAGAATCAAATCGGTTTGCTGGGCAAGGGCCATGGAAATCCATACTCGCTGTCTTTGTCCGCCGGAAAGGGTATCCACCTCCCGGTTCTCAAATTCTGTCAGCTTTGTCACAGAAAGAGCCCACTGTATGATTTTTTTATCTTCTGGTGTCAGTTTTCCAAACCCTTTTTGATGAGGAAATCTTCCGTAGGCGACCAGTTCGCTGACCGTCAGACCGCTTGGAGCTGTTGGTGTCTGTGGAAGGATCGCCATTTTTTTGGCTATTTCTTTGGTGGGGAGCTTTCTGATGTCGTCTCCATTTAAATAGACCATTCCGTTTTTTGGTTTTAAAATACGGCCTACGGCCTTTAATACCGTTGATTTTCCGCAGCCGTTGGGACCAATGATGGTTGTTACCTTTCCCTTCGGTATATTTATATCCAGGGATTTTACAATCATGGCATCTTCATATGCAATATCCAGATCTTCTGTCGTAATGCTGTTCATAAATCCTCCTTTTCTAAAAAGCTACCCGTTTGATTTTCCTAATAGATATAAGAAGTAAGGGGTGCTTAATACGGTAATGACAATTCCTGTAGGCACGTCAGTGCCAAGGCTTATGGTTCTTGTTATGGTGTCGGCAATGAGGATAAGGATCGCTCCTGATAAGCAGGATGCAGGCATTAAAAGCTTATGGTTTGGTCCCACCAGCTTTCTTGCCATATGAGGGGTTATCATTCCCACAAAGAAAAAATTGCCGCCAAGTGCAACACCGCCGGAAGCAAGAGCCACGGCTGCAATGGAAAGCCCTATGAATTCAGGCTTTACTGCTACACCAAGTCCAGAGGCGGTTTCATTTCCAAGGTGAAGCGTATTGATGATACGTGATTTATAAATTACGTACAGGATTAAAATGAGGGTCCAGGGAGCCAGCACTGCTAAATATTTCCAGTCATCTCCCCAAAGGCTTCCGGCGCTCCAGCGCTGTATAAAATCCATCTGATTCTGATCCAGCTTTAACGTCAGAAGTGTAGTGAGGGCACTGTAGCCGCTTGATAAGGCAACACCCGTTAAAATCAGTCCAGTGGGCGAAATATCTCTTCCTCTCCGATAGGAAAGTATGAATATCAGTCCTGCGGCAGTCAGACCTCCGATAAAGGCAAGAAGGGGGAGGACAAAGGCTGAGGATACTCCTTTGGAAGCAAACATTACGACAAATATAAGTACGAAAAGACCGGAGCCTGAGCTGATTCCCAGGGTACCCGGACTTGCCATATCATTTCTTAAAAGACTTTGCATAATACAGCCGGAGGCTCCCATACCAAAGCCAACAAGGATAGCCAGGATAATACGGGGAAGGCGGAATTCAAATACAATGAGATTTTGCTTATCCGTTCCTTCTCCCATGAGAACACGAAATACTTCAGAGACGGACAAGCTCATTTTGCCCGTATTGATGCTGATGATTGCAGCTAACACCATAATAAAGACCATTAATAGGAGAATCGTAATTCCCCGGCCATAGGTAAACCGTTTCTTTTTCATTCGAATTCCCTCCTTTGCTTTCTTGCAAGATAGAGGAAATAGGGAACTCCAATGACTGCGAAGATAATGCCGATGGGAGTCTCATACGGTTTATTGATCAGACGTCCTGTGAGATCTGCAAACACAGTTAAAAGGGCTCCATAAAGCCCTGAGGCTGGAATGATGTAACGGTAATCCACGCCAACCATATAGCGGACAATATGAGGGGTAATTAAGCCGACAAAGCCAACAGGCCCTACCACGACTACGGAAAGACCGGTTAAGACCAGAACGATGACAGTGGAAATTATTTTTAATAATCCGGTGTTGAGCCCAAGTCCGATTGCCACATCCTCTCCTAAGCTCATGAGGGTAACCTGGGAAGACACTCCTATGGCAATCAGGAGACCGCACACAAAAAAGGGAGCAACGATGGCAAGCTCACTCCATTTAGCGCCCGCGGTCCCGCCTGCGGTCCAGTAGGCCAGTGCCTGTCCTAAATGGTACCGAATAGACAGGTATTGGCTGAATGCCCCAAATAACATGGAGATGGAGATACCTGCGAGTACCAGTCTTTGAGGCGTCATCCCCCGTTTTCCCAGGGAGGCAATGAAATATGTGATCCCAGTGGCGATTGCTGCTCCCAAAAAGGCAAATGCCATGGTCTGACCATAGGTACGTGCCGGAAAAAATGCCATAGCAACCGCAATGGCAAAGGTAGCACCGCTGCTGATTCCCATAAGTCCGGAATCAGCCAGCGGGTTTCTGGTGGTTCCCTGCATCAGGGCACCGCAGACTGCAAGACTGCATCCCACGATAATATCCGCCACGGTCCTTGGAAACCGCAGGGACTGAATGATCTGATGTTCTGTGGATGTGGGATCAAAGTTAAAAACCGCACCCCAGGCGGTGGACAAACGCATATCGGCAGCGCCAAAAGAAATGGATGCTGCCGATACCAGTATAAGTAGTCCAACCCCCAATATCATATAGAAGGAAAAGCGGGCCACGCCTTTCCACTTGTTGGGGAAATTCTGCATTATTTTCGTTCCTTTCCGGTCTATTTTGTTATGGAATTGATGGCATCTACGATATAATCCATCTGGGCGGTCAAGCTTAACACATCTGAATAATAGAAGAGACCAGACTTACTGCTTGGTATGCTTATCACCTGATTGTTCACCACTGCCGGAAGGCTTTTCCATATGTCAGACATTTCATATTCGCTGGGCTCTCCCTCAGCGGAATCATAGGGGTGAAACCAAAGCATGTAATCACCAAAATAATTGGCTGCCACTTCATAGCTTAAGCCTTCTCGATTTTCCCCTTTTTCTTTAATGAGCTGCTCCAGCTTTTCCGGCTTCTTTAAGCCAAGATATTTATAAACAAGAGTGCCTCCTCTTGATTCTGTTTCATAAAAAATGCCATAAGAGCCAGAACCCCAATCCTCATTGATGCTGAATGTTTTGTCTTTAAACTTATCGCTTTGAAGAGTTTCCTTTGCAGCCGCCAGTTTTGTTTCAAAGGTGTCTACCACTGACTGGGCTTTTTCTTTTGTGCCGGTTGCTTCTCCCAGAAACAATACCCTGTCGATGGAACTTAAGTCTCCCTCAGGAATTACAATAACAGGAGCAATACTTTTAAACTTATCGTAATCTTCATCACTATAGGTTACAATAAGGTCCGGATCCAAGGCCATGACCTCTTCCTGCTCCCAGTTTTGGATTTTTGTTGTAGCCATCATCTTATCATAGTAAGGCATACCTTCATGTTCCCAGCCATAATATCCAACTATATTTAAATCAAGTGCTACTACATCTCCAACATACCAATTTACTACTACCCGCTTTGGGTCTGTTGGCACTTCAATTTCTCCCTTTACCGTCTGTACCTTCCGGGTCCCCTTTGCCTCAGACTGAGTCGGTTGTTCTGTCTCTGTCCCAGTGCCCGCCTGTGTGCTGGTACTGGAAGCTTGTTTTGTGTTTTGACAGCCAGTTACTGCCAGTAACATGGTCATACCTAAAATAGCAGTAAGAATTCGTTTGCTGCTTCTCTTCATCATAATATCTCCTTTAATCCTTATCCCTGAAATGGTATTTATTATATTGCACGAACATTAGTTAGACTTAGCTAACTCGCGGTGATATTCTATCATGTTACCTCTATTCTGTCAATGAGGAAGAGCAATTATAAGGGTAGGTGGATTCCGATGATATAGATTGGATTTATCCCGTTATATATAGCTTTCTATCTATAATTCACTTTTTTTATATTATTATTTTGGATTACCCTTATCACATTTTGGATTATATCAGCTTGAAAGCTCCGGGGAAAGCATGATATACTTTTAAGAACTGACGGAAGGAGGGATTGACTTGGAATATACCGATGAATACAATTTAGGCTGGGGCGCTTTTTCAAAGCATTTTGGTTTTGATACAAAAAGAGAGGGAAATTATGCCATGCATACGGTACCTGGCAACTGGGAAAACGGCTGGATCACAGAGGTGAATCCTGCCAAGGGTCTGTTTATTGCCAGTGCCTGGTTTAAAGCGGATGAAAAGCTGGATTATAAGATGTTTACAGAAAAACCATGTCTTCTTATTCTCTGCATAGATACGGGAGATATGACGATTACGCAGAAAGGCAAGAAGGCAAAAACCCTAAGTCCTTTCACTCAACTGATCATCAGCAAAGGGACCCCTTTGCGCCTGACCATACCGGCAGGTATGCATATGTGCTTTACCAGTGTGCTGATTTTTGATTCCTGCATTGATAATTTTCTCTCTGCCACAGGATATTCCTACCCCATACGGGTTCTTGATGCAGTCAAATGGAAACCTGGGAATATAGACGCCCCCAATGTCATGCTGGTCATGGAGCAGCTCCGCTGGGGTGTCCGAGGAAACCGGCTTCCTCTCCCGGCATACCTTTTAAAGGCCATGGAGCTTCTTTTCCTTTTTGCACATAACAAGGACAAGGAAGCGAAGAAACCAGAACGCCGCAAATACGTCACCTGGAGCGATGAAATAAAGCTTTACCGGGTCAAGGAGCGGATTGATGAGTCTCCTCTCTCCCTCCCCTCCAACGAGGAATTATGCCGCATCGCTCAAATGAGTGAAAGCAAGCTGCGCATTTCCTTTAAGAGCCTCTACGGCAAAACACTTTATTCATATATCAGGGAATCCATTATGAAACGGGCCATGCAGATGCTGGCTGATGACGATTTGAACATCAAAAACATAGCCCATCTTTGTGGATATGAAAATGCCGCAAAATTCGCTGCGGCATTTAAAGAGGTTCACGGAATCACACCAAGTGAATTCCGGAAAGGATTTGGTTTGTAGGGTTTTTCATTTATTTCCCGGTCAGCTCTTTCATGAGGAAATCAAGCTGTACATTGGATGAATATAAATCAATGTCATAGAAAAGGTCGTGGTCAATCCGGATAACATGGCCTGCCTTCACTGCAGGAATGGAGTTCCAGACAGGATTATCGGAAAGAAATCCCAGTTCACCGCTTAATATGATATAGTCACCGGCATACTCTTTGACAGACTCTATGGAAAGCTCCCGGTACTGGTCTTTCCCTATGATATCTTTCTGGATCACATCAGGTGCTTTCAGTTTAAGCTGGCTGTAAATCAAATCTCCTCCCCGGCCCCACTTATCACCATAGACAAAAATGCGTCCATCGCTGCTGGTGTCAAAAATACTATAGGTCATGGTATCAAGACCGCTCTCTTTCATGGTTTCCTTTGCTTTTCCTATCTTTTCCCTAAATTCTGAAAGAGCTTTCTTTGCCTCTTCCTCTTTATTAAGGACTTCTCCCAGGTATGTAACACGTTCCTCCAGGGATAGCTCTGTGAAAGGAATCATAATAGTTGGTGCAATTTTAGAAACCTTGTCATACTGCTCTTGATTGACGACAAAAATCAAATCCGGATCATATGACATAATCTCTTCTGACTCAAACTTATCCCAGACCGGCAAATCTGCCACTTCTTTTTCGTAGGCGGTTCCCCTGGCATTATAGGTGGCTACCGGCTTTACCCCCAGTGCCAGCAAATCTCCCATTCCGTAGGTAGCAATCACCCGTTTGGGTTCTGCGGGCACCTCCACATCTCCCTGGGAAGTGTTAACAATTCTCCCTGAAGTTTTTAAATCATTGGAAGCTTCCGTAACAGCATTGGCTGCCGGAGCCTTGCTGCATCCAGAAATAATGAGGGTAAGGGATATTGCAGACACAAATGCTGTAGCAATTTTTTTCATTTTGTACATGATAGTTACTCCTTTTATATGAGTTCGTTATGACTAACTCGAAAAAGTATATCATGGAAGGGAATAAAAGTACACCATGTCAGTGGACAATGTTCACATTCTGGTCATAATCTTTTTACAACATGGTCAAACTCTCTTCATATTTGACCGATATACTAAGTTTATCAGATAAAGATGTTGCCAACATACTTTAAGAAAAAATTTTTTTCATAATTGCCGGTGTTCCAGATTGGAATACCGGCTCCTCCCTTTTTACAGGGCTTTTTTTTATATCTGCTTTCTTACTATGGTGTACTCATCTCCGAATTTGTAGTACGGACACTGCCTGGACGAGCTGGTGATAAAACGCATATACTCGTCCTCATCTAAATTCATTTCACATTCGTAGTACTCATATTCTTCGTTATAATTATAATACATACAGCTTTCGCAGCTATCTTTTCCTGCCATGTCTAATTCTCCTTTTTTAACTTCCCTTTGCTTTTGAGAGCCTCCGCTCCCCTTTTTAACAGCTTTACCACTGTTTCATCTAAAATGACCGCCACTGCCAGGGAAATCAAAAAGGTCAGTGCTGTCTCAATCAGTATCCTTGGGATATAGTAATGACGAAATCCTGTTCTTTCTATGATTCCTTTGACCACCTGATTTAAGATCAGGTAATGAATCAAATAGATAGAAAAGCTGTAACGGCTGATGATGGTCACAAGTTTCCTAAAAACCAGAATTTTAATATCGCCGTAATGCTCAAACAATAAGAGTATGGATATTGACATGGCTATCATGGGATAAGCCATATCGTGGATTCCGGGAGTAAAGCCAGGAGTGACAATTTTTTGAAATAAGGTAATGAAAAAGCCTGCCGCCCCAAGGACTCCAAAGGGCAGATACGTTTTTTTTCCGTATAAACGAATGATGATGTATCCTAAAACAAAATATATCAGCCAGCCTTTAAATATCAGGTATTCCATAACCGGTGAAACCTCCAGGCCAAGAGCCGGCAAATAGGTATTAATTCCCTGAGCCAAAAGAATCATGATGAAAAAGCTTTTTAATTCCCGGTCCGTCATGGCATGGAACATACGGGCAAGAAACGGGGTGCACACGTAAAGCGCTATGATGACATACATAAACCACAGATGGGGGGCCGAAGGGATTGACTCTGTAATGAACTCCCGGATAAAGAGTCCTGCATGTTCATGTAAGGGGCGCGGTGTCAGGGACAGATTTACGTTATAATACCAGTAATAGATTCCACTATAGACTATAAATGGAATGACTATTCCCAAAAATCTCTTCCAGTAAAATTCTTTGATATCCTGTTTGTAGGATTGCAATAAAAAAAGGCCGCTTAGCATAAAAAAGATGCCCACTGAGGTTAAGAGCAGTGGAGTTAGGGCAGCAGAAAACAGCCATTGCTTTTCATTTGCCGTCTCTCCAGGAATGGCATGAACCATGATAACTGCAAGGACAGCCAGGGTTCTTAAATAGTCATATTTGATTTCACGTTTCTTAGATTCCATGGCAGCTTTCACCTCCCTTTTTAGTAGAAAGTATATCATAAAAATACGGTCATTGACAAATTTTTTATTTTTTTCAAAAAAAGTGTAGACAAACGAAAAATCCTATGGTATTATTATGAAGCTGTCAGCAAGGACAGAGAAAAAAACGGCCTATTGGTCAAGCGGTCAAGACGCCGCCCTCTCACGGCGGAAACCCGGGTTCGATTCCCGGATAGGTCATAAAACCTGATTTTTCTTTTTGGAAAATCAGGTTTTTTTTGCGTTCCTTACTGATTGATTAAAGGCTAGAGAACGTTGGATATGAATCCATCTAAAAGGAATAATAAGGAATATAATTTTTCAAAATACGCCTTGACTTATTCCTTATTGTTCCCTATAATCAGATTACAAGTAACAATAAGGAGCAAAAATATATGAATGAGACATACTACTCTGTGGAACAGATTTCAGAAATGCTTCACATTCACCCGAAGACAGTTCAGCGTTATATCCGGGAAGGAAAGCTTCGGGCTTCCAAGCTGGGGAAAAGCTGGCGAGTAACAGGACATGATTTAAGTATTTTTATGGAGCTTACGAAAACAACCGTTGATTTTGATAGAGACAAGAAGGAAGTGAAAGGACAGTATGATATAAAGGTATCTTCTGTGATTGATATTGAAGTAAAAGGAATTGACGAAGCTGACCGCATCACAAATATGCTTCTCGCGGCCCTTAACTCCCCTCACACCGATTACGATTATCCAGCCGTTCACGCTCTGTTCATCCAGCCAGAAAGTAAGGTTAGAATTACGTTATATGGAAACTTGAAGCTGGCTCAGGATGTGCTTCACTTTATTGATACTTTGACAGAAAGAATGAAAGGAGAAGATTCTTATGAATCATCAGACCAATAAGGTGTTTAAAACACCAGAAGGAAAAGAAAAATTTTTAACTTATTACAATCAGATTATAAACCATCTTCCCGGAGAATCTATTTATCTTGATACCACATATGGAAAAACGTTTGTGCTTGCCTGTGGACAGCCTCATCTTCCGCCTATGGTATTGTTGCATGGTTCCTGCAGCAACAGTGCATTCTGGGCTGCTGAGATTTCCCGGTTTTCAGAAAAATACCGGGTGTATGCCATTGATACCATCGGTGAAGCTGGTAACAGTGAGGAGAATCGGTACGATGTAAACGACAGCGCCTACTCCCTTTGGCTGAAAGAGGTATTTGACCAGCTTATGATTTCCCATGCTGTTATTATAGGGAATTCTTTTGGCGGATGGATGGCTCTTAAATTTACAACTGCATTTCCGGAATATGCTGATAAACTGGTGCTGATCTCCCCTTCCGGACTATCTCCCATTAAGCCTGAATTCTTATCAAAATCATCTGAGTATGTAGCTCAGGGTTCTGATGAGCTGGAGTCTTTTGACGATTCCATTATTGGAGAGAGCGATATACCAGATAAAGCAAAAGAATTTATTATGCTGATACTAAGGAACTTTAACCCTATGACAGATCCTCTTCCCGCATTTTCAGAGGAAGAAATTAAAAAACTTCGTATGCCGGTTCTTTTGATTGCAGGAGAACAGGATGTGACCATTGATGTTCATCAGGTGGCTAACCGGCTCACTGCTCTTACACTTTCCCCTGAAATCCATATTCTTTCCGGTTATGGTCATATCATTGGGGATGCAGGTGACATCATCGCCCCATTTCTTGAAAAGGAGGGTAACAAATGAATGTGATTATAAGAAACAATCGGTCCATCGGAGTGGTGGATAAGGAAATGAAAATCAAAGACGTTCAGACCATGCTTGATATTATGGCTTCTGCTCATTACAACAGTGAGTGCATGGGTGTTGTTTTATATAAGGAGAGTCTGGATGAAAGCTTTTTTGATCTTAAGACTGGCTTTGCAGGTGAGATTTTGCAGAAATTTGCTAATTATAATATGAAGCTGGCAGTGATCGGGGATTATTCCCATTATACCAGCAAAAGTCTGAGAGATTTTATATATGAGAGCAATCATGGGAATCTGGCTTTCTTTAAGGGAAGTCTGGATGAGGCACTATTGGCACTTGTTCCTTAAACCAGATATCATTCCATCAAATAAACCATGGATTACTGCTAAGCGCTAGCAATGATCCATGGCTTATTTTCATTAAAAGTTATGCAAGTGCCTTTCCAAGCTCTACACACTGTGCTTCTCCATCTGCATCTGGCTCATTGTTACAGATTACGCTTTCATGAGCGAGCACTGCGCCATCCTTTTTACAGGTTTCTTCCCAGTCTCTCATCCATTCGCCGTCTCCCCAGCCGTAGGAACCGAATAAAGCAATCTTTTTTCCTGACAGCTTTGGCTCACAGCCCTTGAACATTGGTTCAAATTCGCCGTCTTCTAATTCTTCGCTTCCCATGGATGGACATCCAAAGGCAATCGCATCGAATTCATCCACCTGTTCTGGCTGAAAATCAGATGCTGTAAATAAAGATACTTCTGCGCCCGCTTCCTTCGCTCCATCCGCTACCTTCTTTGCCATTGCTTCTGTATTTCCTGTGCCGCTCCAAAAAACAACTGCTACTTTACTCATCTTATCCTACCTCTTCTTTCCTCTTTATTTGCTCAGGCAGCCACTGTTAACTGCCAGACCGTTCTGCCATTTTTCCATAAACGCGAGTAAATGACTCTGCATTTGCGGTATCTTGCAAATTTTTTCTCCGCCTCGCATTCATTGCAATAAACCTTCCAGCAGCCGATGCATTTGCAGTTTTTACCTGCATTGTTAATAAATCCGATCACATCACCCAAAGGATATCCAAGAAAGAGTCCTATTTCATGAGGGAAGGAGCCGGATTCCTTCAACCGCTCTGTCAGCCTGCTAAGAGCATACTCTACATCCATATGCTCATAACCGTATTTTTTAAGAAATCTGCACACACCGGGTCGATTTAAATCAGCTTCTAAATGAGTTTTCCGATAAACATAGATCAGCGCCTTGTTATTGCGACGGTATAATTCTATGAGAGATATTCCTTTTTCACCCAGCTGGTTGTTTAAGTGATCCAGCTGTTTTTGAAGCTCTTCTTCCGATGTGAAGGAATGATTAAACAGACTGGCTGTCTTTAAGGAAGCCAGCGTTGGGGAACAATATTCGATTAGATGTCTTTCCAATAGCATTTCAATACCTCCACAGTCAAATTGTTGTTTCCCATTATTCCATTTTTTGCAGGTTTTAGGTTAGTTTTGGCTAACTAATATATAAATATCATATTTTGCACCTACAGGCAATACTGAATTTGCTTAATGGGAAATTTTCTACTATATCATATTATCTGCAACATAGGCTCGTATACTTTTCCAATTTTTTACAGAAATTCTTCATTAATTTTATGCTTTCTTTAGGAGCAGGACAAAATTTCTTCACAATTTTACGGTATGATATTAATACGAACATAGAAAAAACCCAAAGCAGTCAGAGAGCTTACTACATATGTTTTTCTAAGTCGGCGGAGTCGTCCTGAATGGCCTCTTTGCCGGCTCAACCTAATGATTAAGACTGATTCCTGAATTTCAAACACTTGGAACAGTCTTTTATATAGAGAAAGAAGAAGCCAAGGCTTCTTCTTTTTTATTGGTCGTATTCTACGGTGATCAATCCCAGGGCAAGAGAAGCGGTTTTCTCAAGCTGATCCACCGTGGTATATTCCTTTGTGGTATGGACTTCATTCATGCCGCAGGCAACTACAATTCCGCGGATACCATTCTTTACAAAATGATTATTATCGCTTCCTCCTAACGTAACCTGAGTCACAGGAGTGAGACCAAGCTGGCCGCAGACCTTGCGGAATCGTTTTACCACTTCCTCTTCGTCACCGATTTCATAGGCTTCAATCTGCTTCTCATAAATAAATTCTATACTTCCCTCATAAAGAGCTGCTGTCTTTGAGAATATTTCTCTTAATTTTTCCAGCTGCTCAAGTGCCCTTTCATCCTTTAGGCTTCTGATTTCTCCCAGTATGATGCAGTCATCCGGTACAATATTGGTCTGTTTTCCGCCGCTTATTTTTCCGATATTCACCGTTGTCACTTCATCCACCCAGCCCTGCATTAACTGGGAGATGGCATGGGCTCCTATTTCAATGGCATTGATTCCAAGCTGGGGACAAAATCCCGCATGAGCATTTCTCCCCTGTATTCTGATTTCAAAAGAAATGAGGGTTGGAGCTGCCGTGGCGGCCAGACCAATCTCTCCGCTTAAATCAAAGACGTATGCCAGATTGGAACTGACTTTAGAATAGTCAAAGATCTGACTTCCTTTTCCATAGTTTTCTTCTGCCACTGGGAAAAGTATTTCAATGTCCGGATGAGACAGATTTTCTTCTTTTATGACCCGGACTGCCTCTAAGATGGCCGCAACCCCAGAAAGATCGTCAGCACCAAGGATGGTCTCGCCTTCTGAAGTAATGACTCCGTGTTCGTCCTCAATGGCCCGTTTTCCTATGCCCGGACGTACGGTATCCATATGGGCCGATAAAAGAACCGGGCTGCCCTCTGTGTTTCCTTTTAATCGTCCATAGAGATTTCCGGTGGGGGACTGATTTCCGTATCCGGTAATACGCTCTTTTAGCTGTATTCCGGCATCATCTTCCTCTACCTCAAATCCCAATTCCTTTAACTGAAGAGTCAGATAGTCTGCAATCTCTCTTTCGTGGTAAGTTTCAGAATCAAACTCTACCATTGTTTTAAATTGGCTGACAAGCCTGTTTGTGTTTATCATACGATCACCTGCCTGGATTATTCATTTCCCTTTCCATGGCGTTTGAACTTCTCCTCTGGAGTTTTGCTTAATTCCTTCCGGGTTTGAGGGGCAGACCAAATACCTTCGTAATCAATCTGATTCACAAAACGGGAATTAAAGTCCTGGAAAAGGGATTTATTCTCTGACCGGGGCGCCGCAATATCCCGGAAATATGTGTTATTGCGGAAAGCCGGAATTACATATAAGTCTCTTAAGTATGCCCATATATTCTCGTAATCCACCACCCGTCGCTTAATCGGGCCGAGATTGCGGTAATAATGGGTGTCAAACCTCGCTAATGTAACAAAAAGCCGGACATCACTGTCTGTGACATAATCGCCGAATAAAAAGCGGTTCTTTGACAGTCTCTCTTCTATCTCATCCAGAGCCTTGTAGAAATCTTCAAATGCCTCTTCATAGGCTTCAAGGGACTGGGCAAACATCATACGGTAGGTAGCATTGTTTACATTGGGAAAAAGCCAGTCATTGTAATCATCGATTTCCTGACGTATTTCTTCCGGATATAAGTCCGGAGCATCCGGAGCCTGGAACGGCCGGAAGGCTGTTTCAAAATAGTTGGTGAGTCTGTGATAATCATTGTTCACCACCTGCTTTGTTGTGATGTCTACAAGAGCTGGAACCGTGCAGCGTCCCTGATAATCCGGATCAGCGTTATAATAAAATTCACTTAAGAACTGAGCCCCCAGTACCGGATCTTTTCTGTCCTCATTATACACGAATTCCCATCCAAATGCACTGTTTTCCTTGCTGTGTCCCACAAGATTGATTCCAATGGCATCCGTAAGCCCAAGAAGCTCCCTTACAATGGAGGCCCGGTTGGACCAATGACAGCCCTTGGCCCAGAAGAGACGGTATCTTCCGGCTTCCGCCTTTAGCTCACCTTCTCCCTCTCCAAAAGGAGTTGTAAAATGATTGGGCTGGCGGATGAATGCCCCTCTTTCATCAATTTCATTTTCGATTTCTTTTGGACGCAGTCTCTGTTTCGTACTCAAGCTTGACATATCAAATCCTCCTTTTTCAGACATATTTTTCCGTATGGATAATCTGAAAGATTCCTCCATCTATCTTTACTCCATAATCCGGCTGATAGCCCAGGGCTTCATAAAAGCCCACGGCTTCATCCCGGCTGGTGATAACAATTTTTTTAACGCCCCATTCCCGGATCCAATTCTCCGCTTCGTCAATCAAAAGCCTTCCGACTCCCCTACTACGGTATTCACTTAAAACACTGACACGCTCAATTTTTGCTATGTTCTCTTCCTCCAGAAGATGAATTCTGCAGGTTGCCACAGGGTAAATGCCGTCAAGAACTAAAACATACAGAGGTTCGTTAAAATCTCCCTCATCGAATTCTTTGTCCATGGGGACACGAAATCCTTTCACCATGGTTTCTACTCTGACATAATAGACACCTGCATACTGCCAGTTTTCCGATACTCTTACTGCCTTCACCCTTTCGCCTCCCCTATTTATAATGGATGGTATCTCTACCATGAGGTTTTAACAAGCCGGATAGATCAGGGCCTTTTGGCACAATACCGTAGGGATTATTGGATACGGCGCAGAGATGGTAATGCTTTTTAATGGCATCAAGATCTGTGGTATCCCCAAAGCCTTTCTGGGAATATAAGTCTCTTACATAGCCCCAAAGATTGGGAAATTCAGAAATCCGGTTACGATTTAAGAAAAAGCCGTTATAGTATGCGACGTCAAACCGAACCAGTGTAACATATAGTCTTACATCCGATTCTGTGATTTTATCTCCAAATAAATAACGGCTGTGGCTTAAACGCTCTTCCAGCCAATCCAGGCGGTTAAATACGAGGGAATAAGCCTCTTCATACGCCTCCTGGCTTCTGGCAAATCCAGCCTTGTATACCCCGTTGTTGATCTCGTCAAAAAGAATCTGGTTTAATGCGTCAATCTCTTCTCTTAATGCTTCAGGATAGAGGTCAAGGGCATCCGGCTTATGGTATTTGCTCCACTCTACCTCCCAGTATCTGGTCAGGTGATAGTAATCATTATTTACTACGGTTCCTGTTGCCACATCCACTACGGCTGGAACGGTAAATCTACCTGTGTAATCCGGGTCCGCTTTTAGATAAGCCTCGCTTATATAATGAATCTTTAATACCGGGTCCACCTCACCAGCATCTAAGGTAAATGCCCAGTCCGTCCGCTCTACATCTGGCCTTACAGGGTCTAAGGTACCCAGGCTTATGACATCATGAAGGCCTAAAAGGCTTCGAACAATCACAGACCTGTGGGCCCATGGACAGGCAGGTGACCAAAGCAGGCGGTATCTGGAAGGTTCTATGGGGAGCTGCCCCTCCTCTATTCCAAAGGGAGTGGTAAAACGATTCTCCTGTCGTTTAAACTTCCCGTCTTTTTCTACTTCATTGGTGATAAATCTCTTTGACATGGCAATTTCCTCTTTTCCTATTGGCTTTTATGACCTTTTCATATCTTCCCTTCCATACTCATCCACGAACCGGTATGATTCCGGAAGCATAAATCCTTCCTCCTCCATAAAGGCTCTGGACTCTTCGGAACCGTTAAAGATACACATGGCGGTCTTGCTTCTTCGAAATCCCATTTTTTCATATAGGGCTACTGTTCTTGGGTGGGTATAAAGAATTACATTCTGGCCTTTTACCTGATCAAGAAGAAGAGTGATCAGCTTTCTGCCCACTCCATTTCCCTGAAATTCTTCCTCAAGGGCTATGTTATAAATGGCTGCCTGGCAGACTCCGTCGGATAAGGCTCTCCCCACTCCGATAAGTCTTTCCCCATGGTAAACAAATACCACGGCGTAGCTGTTCGTGAAGATGGTCTCCTGCTCCTCCTTCGTATGGTTCGAAAGTCCGGACCGGCGGAGGATATCAGAAACTTCCTGCCAGTTCACATGTTCTTTTGTTGTCTTATAAATAATATCGTTCATAAAAATACCTCCCGAGGCTTAAACTTTTTTCCTATATTGTAAAATCCGGGCTTTCCAGCATATGAATCTTCACCAGGAACTCTTTTAAGCGTTCATTTTGAGGATTATCAAAAATTTCCTTTGGGGTTCCATCCGCTACAATTTTTCCATTTTCCAGAAATAGGATTCGGTTTGCTACGTTTTTAACAAAGTTCATTTCATGGGTGACCAGTAATATGGTGTTACCCTCTTTGGCCGCATTCCGGATAGTGGTCAGTACTTCACTGACTAATTCCGGGTCAAGAGCAGAGGTTGGTTCATCCATGAGAAGAAGTCCCGGGTCCATGGCAAGCGCTCTGGCTATGGCGACCCGCTGCTGCTGTCCGCCAGACAAGTGTCTGGGATAATGAAAGAGGCGGTCTCCCATTCCTACCTTTTGAAGGTGCTTAACTGCAATCTCCCTGGCTTCGTTCTTTTTTAACTTCTTTACTACCATTAAGCCTTCCATTACATTTTCAAGAGCCGTTCGGTTCTTAAAAAGATTGAACTGCTGGAAAACCATTTCCGTGTATCGCCTCAGCTCCAGCTTTTCTTTGGAGGATTTGGTGGTTAAATCAATGGTTCTGCCATTGATGACTACAGTGCCCTGTTCTGGCTTCTCCAGGAGATTGATGGAGCGTAAAAGGGTTGACTTTCCCGTGCCGGAAGGACCGATGATAGCAACCACATCTCCCTTATTAACGGTTAAATCCATGTTATCGAGTACCACGTTTTCGCCGTACTTTTTACTTAATCCGCGGATTTCAATTGCGCTCATTTCCTGCACCTCCTTTTACCACTGTGACCTGCTCCGGTACACTCATTCTTTTTTCTATGTATGCAAACAGTCTTTCAATGAAGATTGTCAGCACCCAGTAGATGATGGCAAGAGAACAGTAAATCTCAAAATACCGGTAGCTGCTGCCGGCTAAAATCTTACCCTGAGCGGTTATTTCCACCACCGAACAGGTAAATGCAAGAGACGTGCCTTTTACCAGACCGATGAGGGAGTTTCCAAGGGACGGTATGGCAACCGTTACAGCCTGGGGAAACAGCACTCTCCGAAAGATCTGGAAGCCGTTCATCCCTAAGGATTTAGCGGCTTCCACCTGGCCTTTTTCCACGGACTGGATGGCAGCACGTATGGTTTCCGAGTCAAAAGCGGACTGATTTAAGCCCAATGCCACGATGGCAAAAATAATTGGCGGTATCCCGTTGACGTTATATTCGGTTCCATTGTAGAAATTGTAGTATTTTAAGGCAATGGGAATCCCAAAGTAGGTTAAGTAGAGCTGAACGATAATAGGGGTTCCTCTTACTACCGATACGAACAGAGAACAAATCTGCCGTAAGACCGGAATGTTGTGAATTTTTACAAATGCAATCAAAAGCCCTACTACCCAGCCGATCACCAGGGCGATTACCGTCAGTTTTAAGGTTACGGGCAAGTATTTCAGTAATGCGGGAATTTCCGTAAATACCAGCTGCCAATCAAATATTTTGCTCATCTTGTTCCTCCAGCTAATCCTTCTTTATTTATAGGAAGGGGAATAATCGTTACCAAACCATTTTAAGTTGATTTCCTTTGAGGTTCCGTCTTCAATGACTTCTTTTAAGGCTTTATTTAAATCTTCTACCAGTGTTTCATTTCCTTTGCTGACAATTAAGTAGCTGAATGGCTCTCCCATCAGATCCTTGGAAACATCATTATTTAAAGAAACGCCGGTTACATTAAAGTTAAACTCTTTCTGGTAATACTCAAACATTGGTTTATCCATTAAAACGAAATCGTATTTTCCGGCCTCTACATCCTGAATCTGAAGAACAAGGTCTTCTTCGCTGTATTCGATGTTGATTGGCTTTGATGGATTGGCTGCATTATAATTTTCAAGTGCAGTGGTTATGTTGATGCCTGCCTGGGAAATGGTCTTTAAGCCTGAAAGGTCATCCCATGATTCAATGGTTTCTGCTTTGGCATTGTCTTTTTTAAAAATGGCAACGTATTCATTGGCAAAAATCGGGTCTGTAAATAAGTACTTTTCTTTTCGCTTTTCATTCTTTGCAAAGTTGTTTACACCAATCTGGTAACGGTCAGAATCCAGGCCGGCAAAGATGGATGGAAAATCAGTCACTTCAATTTCAAGCTTATACTGGGGAAGACGTTCAAATATAGCTTTGATTAATTCAATGTTATGTCCTGTCAGCGTATTGTCCTTATCTACGAAGGTAAATGGCTTTGGGGAGCCGCCTGTAGCTGCGTAGATAGTGATTGGCTCTGTTTTATTCTCTCCTGCTGCTGTTGTGCTTTCCGCTGTCTTTGTTCCCTCTGAGGCAGCCTCACTGGCTTTACTCGTCTGGGCTTCTGATGGTTTGCTCTCCTGCTTTGCGCAGCCTGCCAATGCGCCGATTACGGCTGCTGCTGTAAGGAATCCTAATACTGTCTTTTTCGCAAAATTTTTCTTCATAACTTTTCTCCTCATTTTTAAGTTTAATATTGAACTAGTCTTTTTCCAAATTTCTCATCTCTGTTATGTGGTTCGGTCCAAGTGGAAGTATCCGGGCCAAGGGGAAGGATATTGTAAGGATTATGGGCGTGATTACCCAGGAGATATCCTTTCTTAATGGATTCAAAATCCGTTGCTTCTTTAAAAGCTTGAATGGAATATAAGTCCTTTGCATAATTCCACAGGTTCTCAAAATCGGTAAGCCGGTTTCTGTTTGTCTTAAAGCAGAAATAATAGGCTATATCGAATCTTGCCAGGGTCACGTATAGGCGGATATCGGAATCTGTGATCTGATCTCCAAACAGATACCTGCTTTTTGACAGGCGTTCCTCCAACCAGTCAAGCCGTTCAAACAGTACCTCATAGGCTTTTTCATATTCCTCCTGGGACTGGGCAAAGCCGGACTTATAAACTCCGTTATTCACATCATGGAACAAAATAACATTCAGTTCATCGATTTCTTTTCTTAATTCTTCTGGGTATAGATCAGGTGCTCCTTCCTTATGAAGCGGCTTCCATGCCGTTTCCCAATGGTTCGTCAGGTGGTGGTAATCGTTATTTACCACCTTTCTGGTCTTTACATCTACTACAGTTGGAACCGTTGCTCTTCCCTCATACTCCGGTGCTGTCTCTGCATAGATTTCTGGAAGATAGCGAATCTGTAATACGGGATCAACGCCTCCTTCATCTAAGGAAAATTCCCAGCCCTGCTCTCTTCGTATGGGGCTTACGGTTCCTACGCTGATCGCATCCTCCAAGCCAAGAAGCTTTAATGCAATGATCTGTCTCGTGGCCCAGGGACAAAGGGGAGTCCAGATAAGGCGGTACCGTCCGGCCTCCACCGGAAGTTCTCCTTCCCCATCTCCAAATGGGGTAATAAAGTAATTTTCCTGTCTTACAAATGCTCCTGTTTTTGATACTTCGTGTGCATCTTCCGAGGTTACCACCTTGCCAAATTTCTCATCTATTGCCATTATTTTTTCCTTCTTTCTGATTTTTGGGTACAAAAAAAGCAGATGCCGTCTGACGCCTGCTCCCCATAGCATTTTTTCTATGCATAGGATATCAGGTTTCGCCATTGGTATAGCATAAAGAGAGTCTGCACATGACGATTAAATGATTGTTTGATTTCATGTTCCAACACTTCATTTGAAAACTCCTTTCTGTACTTTCTTTATTCTTTCTTAAATCATACCATTCCTATAGGTTTCTGTATAATATATAAAAAATACAGCTGGCAATAAGATTTACTTATAACCAGCTGTAAATACCACCAGTCACCTTGTATGTCAGATCTCTTTAGCCAAATAATGGGGTGGACAGATAGCGGTCACCGGAATCAGGTAATACCACAACAATGGTTTTTCCCTTGTTTTCAGGTCTTTCTGCTAATATTTTTGCTGCTCTCAATGCTGCACCAGATGAAATACCTACCAGGATTCCCTCGGTAACTGCAAAGGTCTTTCCTTCTGCAAATGAATCTTCATTCTCTACTGTGATGACCTCATCGTAAATTTTTGTATCCAATACCTCTGGTACGAATCCTGCTCCGATTCCCTGAATCTTATGAGGGCCTGGGTTTCCTCCGGAAAGTACCGGGCTGCTAGCAGGCTCTACGGCTACGATCTTAATATCCGGATTCTTTTCCTTTAAGTAGGAGCCTGCTCCAGTAATGGTTCCGCCAGTTCCTACGCCTGCGACAAAGATATCTACGCTTCCATCGGTCTGCTCCCAGATCTCTGGTCCGGTGGTAGCTCTGTGCACCTTAGGGTTTGCTGGATTTACGAACTGACCAAGGATGACGGAACCAGGAATGGACTCCTTTAATTCCTCTGCCTTTGCAATGGCGCCCTTCATGCCCTTGGCTCCTTCTGTCAGTACCAGCTCTGCGCCGTATGCTTTTAATAAGTTTCTTCGTTCCACACTCATGGTATCCGGAAGCGTAAGTATCGTCTTATAGCCCTTTGCCGCTGCAACCGCTGCAAGGCCGATTCCTGTATTGCCGGAGGTTGGCTCGATTATGGTAGCGCCTTCCTTTAATACGCCGCTTGCTTCCGCATCCTCGATCATGGCGAGCGCGATACGATCTTTTACAGAACCTGCCGGATTTAAGTATTCCAGCTTCGCAAGTATGGTAGCGTCCTTAATTCCTTCCTTTGCACTGTAGCGGTTTAATTTAAGTAACGGTGTTCCTCCAATTAATTCTAATGCACTTTCTTTGATTGCTCCCATGATATGTTCCTCCATTTTTTAGTTTGATTATGAAAAAAGAGCAGCTGCCACTTTGGCACCTGCTCTTTGGTGTTTATGAAATAAACTGCTATTTCATCCCTTTAAGCTGTCAGGCAACGCAAATGGCATTACAATAAAACTGTATCACTCTCCATACATACAGCCTGACAACAACATTTATTATTAAAATAGATCCGATTAGAGATAACATTCGTATTATATTTCATATGTGACCACCTCTTCTATTTACATACATATTTAATATGTTTATATGTTATAATTATATTAATACATGAAAAGGTGTGTGTCAATAACTTTTTAATATTTTTTTAAAGTTCTGCTATGGCAGCCTTCAGCTTATCAAGAGCCTGCTTTAACGTTGACTTCGGACATGCAATGTTAATCCGCTCAAACCCTTCTCCGGCTTCTCCGAAAATGGCTCCGCTGTCCAGCCAGAGGCCTGCTTTTGTTACAATCATTGACTCCCGCTCTTCTTCTGTGAGTCCAAGCTCCCGAAAATCCAGCCATACAAGATAGGTACCCTCTGGCTCGATCAGCTTGATTTGAGGCAAATGTTTCTTTAGATACTCCCTTACAAAGCCGAGATTTTCTTTTAGGTATTCCATCAACTCCTCATGCCACGCTTCTCCATGGCGGTAAGCCGCCTCACAAGCCGTAAGTCCCAGGGTGTTTAGCTGACTGTAGCCTGCGGCTGCAATTTCTTTTTTAAACCTTCTTCTGATATCAGCGTTTGATATAAAAATATTGGAGACCTGAAGACCGGCCAGGTTAAAGGTCTTGCTGGGAGCCGTGCAGGTAATCGTCCTGTTTTTAAGCTCGTCTCCAATGTTTGCAAATACCTGATGCTTTCCGTCGTAGACAAAATCCTGATGGATCTCATCGCTGATGACCAGAATGTCGTGGCGGATGCAGATTTCACCCAGCTGCTCTAATTCCTCTCTGGAATAGACTCTTCCCACTGGATTATGGGGATTGCATAAGAGGAATAATTTCACCTTGTTTTCCACAGCCTTTTTTTCAAAGTCCGCCAGATCCATTCTGTAAATACCGTCTTCTGAAAGAACCAGGGTATTGTCCACAATCCTTCTGCCGTTATCCTCAATCACTTCGCTGAAGGGATAATAAACCGGCTGCTGGATCATGACTCCGTCTCCCGGCTTTGTAAAGGCTCTCACAGCCATAGCCAGGGCGAACACGACGCCAGGAGTCTTAACAAGCCATCTCCGTTCCACAGACCAGTCATGCCGCTTTTTCATCCAGTCCCTTACTGCCTCAAAATAATCCTCCTGTACTTCGCTGTAGCCGAAAATACCATGCTGGACCCGTTCCGTTATGGCATCTAAAACCTCCTGGGAGACTCTAAAATCCATATCTGCGACCCACAAGGGCAGCACATGCTCCGGCTTTCCTCTGCGCAGGGCAAAGTCGTATTTCAGACAGTTGGTATTCCTTCTCTCTATTAATTCATCAAAATCGTAATTTCTCTTACTCATGAAATACCTGCTCCAATTCTTTGATTAAATCTTCTGCGTCTTCAATTCCTACGGATAACCGTAAGATACGGTCCGTAACTCCATTCGCAGCCAGAACCTCTTTCGGTACATCGGCATGGGTCTGGGTAATGGGATAAGTAATCAGAGTTTCTACGCCTCCCAGGCTTTCTGCGAAACGGATCAACCGGACATCCTTTAAAATCTTATGAGCCAGTTCCTTTGATTCCACCTCAAAGGTGACCATACAGCCAAAGCCTCTCGCCTGCTTTTTACAGACCTCATGTCCCGGATGATCTTTAAGCCCCGGGTAACAGACCTTTGTTACCTTCTTTTCGTTACAAAGAAAGGAAACCAGCTGCTCTGCATTCTTCTCAGCCCGGTCCATTCTAAGGGCCAGTGTCTTAATTCCTCTTAAGATCAGCCAGCTGTCAAATGGAGCCAGTCCGGAGCCCACTGTCTTAATAAGAAAGCGCAGCTTTTCAGAAAGCTCTTTTGTGGAGGCTACTAAAAATCCAGCTATGGTATCGTTATGTCCTCCCAGATATTTGGTTCCGCTGTGAACCACAATATCCGCTCCCAGTTTTAAGGGATTCTGAAAATAAGGAGACATAAATGTATTGTCAACAATGAGAAGAAGTCCATGTTTTTTTGATATTTCTGCCAGTCTTTCAATGTCAATGACATTCATCATTGGATTGGTGGGAGTTTCAATAAAGATGGCTTTTGTATTCTCCCCTACCAGCTTTTCAAATTCTTCCGGAGAACATTTTGCGCAGTCAACGTTGCTGAATAAGATTCCATTTTTCTTACTCACATTGTCAAAAAGGCGAATGCTTCCTCCATATAAATCGCAATCCGTAATAATATGGTCACCGGGACGGAATAATTCCATCAAAGCTGTAATGGCAGCCATTCCGCTGGAAAATGCCAGGGCATCCACACCGCTTTCCAATGCTGCCACTACCTTTTCCAGTTGCTCTCTCGTTGGGTTCTGCAAACGGCTGTAATCGTACCCGGTGCTTTCTCCTACACCTCTATGTGCAAAGGTAGCTGTTTGATAAATAGGGAAGCTGATTGCCCCTGATTGATCCACCGTTTCCTCTGTTCCATTGCCGTATAAACACTTTGTTGAAATTCCATATTCCATACTTATCCACCGCTTTCTCGTTTTCTATTTTGTCCTATAAGTATACCCATATGGTAGGTTGAACCGCTAATACTAAAAAACAATAGCCTGCTATAGTTTCTTTCTATGGTTCAATATTTTCTTACAATAGCTGGGCCTCATACTTTTTAAGCTCGTCAATATATTTCGTTCCAAGAACACTTAAGGGCATTTTTTTCTTTTTAATATACCCAATTCTCATCTTATCCTCTGTATCAAGAGGAATGGCTCGATATTCTCCTCCGTTTAAGTCCTCGCAGATGATACCACAGCAAAGAGTATATCCGTTTAGTCCCACCATCAGATTTAATAAGGTGGCCCTGTCGTCAGCCTTAATAATCTGCTTATATTCATAGGTGCTGAATACTTCTTCTGCCAGATAAAAGGAATTGTTATTTCCCTGCTCAAAGGAAAGACAGGGATAATTTTTAAGGTCTTCAAATCCGATCCGGTCCATGGCCGCAAGGGGATTTCCTTTCCAAAGATACACATAGATTCCGCATCGAAACAGATCGATGAACTCTAAGTCATTGTCGATAAGAAGTTTTTCCATGGCTTTTTGGTTAAAGTCATTTAAATAAAGAATTCCCACTTCGCTCTTCTGGTTTTTCACATTTAAAATGACCTCATAGGTCTTTGTTTCATGGACGGCAAATTCGTAATCATCCATACCAAACTCTTTTGCCATATGAATGAAAGCCTGAACCGCAAAGGTATAATGCTGCATGGAAACGCTGAACTTCTTTTTGAATTTTTCCTTTTTTACAAACCGTTCTTCCATCTGACGGTACTGCTCCAACATCTGTCTTGCATATCCTAAAAATTCTTCCCCTTCCGATGTGATCACTATACCACGGTTGGAACGAAGAAATATGGTCAGACCTATCTCCTCCTCTAAATCCCTTATGGTGCTTGACAGACTTGGCTGGGTAATGAATAGTTCGGCTGCTGCCTTGTTCATGGACTTCTGGTTGGCAATGCAGACGGCATACCGTAACTGTTGTAATGTCATAGTTACTCCTTTCCTGACACGCGCTCAACAGGCTGCCATATGGTAATGGCAGCCTGCGTGCGGTTATGTAATCCTATTCCACTGCTTTGAATGCTTCTGCTAAATCTTCAATGATATCCGCTGCATGCTCCGTACCAATGGAAAGTCGAATGGTGTTCGGCTTAATTCCAGAGCCTAAAAGCTCCTCTTCCGTCATCTGGGAATGTGTGGTGGAAGCCGGATGGATTACCAGAGACTTTACGTCAGCTACATTTGCCAGTAGAGAAAACAGCTCCAGCTGGTCAATGAAATCTTTTGCTTTCTTTGCATCTCCCTTAATCTCAAAGGTGAAGATGGAACCGCCTCCATTTGGGAAATACTTCTTATAAAGCTCCTGCTGCTGTGCATCCTCTGAAATAGATGGGTGATGCACCTTCTCTACCTGAGGATGATTTTTCAAGAATTCCACTACCTTAATGGCATTTTCCACATGGCGTTCAACCCTTAAGGATAAGGTCTCAAGTCCCTGTAAGAAGATAAAGGAGTGAATCGGGGAAATGGAGGCCCCTGTGTCACGAAGTAAAATCGCCCGAATCTTCGTAATATAGGCTGCCGCTCCTGCTGCCTTTGTAAAGCAGATTCCGTGATAGCTTGGATTTGGCTCTGTTAAGGTCTCGAATTTACCGGATGCTTCCCAGTCAAATTTTCCGCTGTCAACAATCACGCCGCCAATGGTGGTTCCGTGGCCACCGATGAATTTGGTTGCTGAATGTACCACGATATCCGCTCCGTATTCAATAGGTCTTACCAAATAAGGAGTCGCAAAGGTATTATCCACGATTAACGGAATTTTATGTGCATGAGCGATATGAGCAATTTTCTCAATATCAACGACATCGGAGTTAGGGTTTCCAAGAGTCTCGATAAAAATAAGCTTTGTATTCTCCTGAACCGCTTTATCTAAGGCATCGTAATCAAAAGGATCCACGAATGTGGTTTCAATACCGTACTCCGGAAGAGTATGAGCCAGCAGGTTATAGGTTCCGCCGTAAATATTTTTAGCTGCAACAATATGATCGCCATTCTTTGCAAGGTTCTCAACGGAATAAGCTACCGCTGCTGCTCCAGAGGCAACGGCAAGGGCTGCGAGTCCCCCTTCCAGTGCTGCAATTCTCCGTTCAAATACATCCTGGGTAGGGTTGGTAAGTCTTCCGTAAATATTGCCTGCATCTGTCAGATTAAACCTTGCTGCCGCATGCTCGCTGCTATGAAATACATAAGAGGATGTCTGGTAAATAGGGACTGCTCTGGCATCGGTAACAGAATCTGCCTGTTCCTGACCAACGTGTAACTGTAATGTTTCAAACTTAAATTCTCTTTCTGCTCTATTCTTCTTTGCCATGGGGAATTCCTCCTGTTTACATCTTCTCTGGTTTGTTTGATTTCTATCTTGATCGTATTATACCGTGTTTGAAGCGTTAGTGTTAATATGTATAATTACTATCTGGTTATAGGTAAAACCTATAGCAAACACCCAAAGTCGGTTCCTTGACCATTCACTGTTTCTTTATTATACAACACTCTCTTGCAGCTTACACTATTTTTTTCTTCCTTGCTTATCCATCATATATCAGATATCCCTGAATATACATATACAAAAATGCAAAAGGATAACAGCCCATGAACGAACATTACCCATTTGTGAATCCTCCGCTTCCGTACGCCTATGACGCTCTGGAGCCTTATATTGACACACAAACCATGTATCTTCATCATGACAGGCATTTACAGAGGTATGTGGTTGAGCTCAATACAATATTAAGAAACTATCCGGAACTGCAAAACTTATCCCTTCCGGAGCTGATATCAAACCCGGAAAACCTTCCTGAAGAAATACGCCAAGGCATTATCAATTATGGAGGAGGCGTTTATAACCATATTCTTTATTTTAACGGCATGACCAATGCTCTGAACCGTTCCCAGGCCGAAACTCTCTATCCTGCCATTGTTCGGGATTTCGGTACTCTGGAAGAGTTCTTTAATGAATATAAACGAAAAGCCTTATCTGTATTTGGATCAGGATTTGCCTGGCTGGTGGTCGCTCCCGATGGAAGCCTTGAAATAGTCACCACCCGGAACCAGGATACCCCTCTTGCCGATGGATTCTGCGTGGTAACTGGCATGGATGTATGGGAACACGCTTATTATCTGAAACGATTTAACGACCGTGCAGCGTACATCGAAGACTGGTTCCATGTAGTCAACTGGGAGATGGCAGACGAGCTTTATAAACAGTGTATGAATAATCTGGAAAATCAGAGGGCAAATGCCCCAGAACAGCCCGCTGATACGTTAGGTGCTCCTACTGCTGAAGAAGAGCCTGTTCCAGCTCCTGAGACTTATACAGGGCCTGGCTCCGGACTGGAAGAGCTTCCGGTTGCAGGGCCAGAGGCTCCTGCTGCTCCAGAAGAGGAAGTTGTTCCTACGGTTTGATATATAGCTTACATATTCGTTCAGCACGTTTCTTTTGCATATTAGTAAGAAATACGGAGCCGATATCACGGTTCCTTTTCTTTTAGCTTTTAAGCTATATTTTTCTTGTATTAATCAATGATATAGATGGAGATATACTGTTTGAAAGGTATTACTTATTTTGTACTTTTATAGTAATATAAAATAAAAATATTGAAAGGGAGAAACTATGGACAAGTTTTTGAAAAATGAATGGAGCTATCTTGAAAAGAAGCTGATTGTATCAACCTTTTTCTTATCAGGAGTTGTTATTGGTTTTTTAATTGCTCCCATTAAAAAAGGGATTTACTGCGGGAACAATAACCATATTACTATTCATAAAAAAAAGAAGTATCATAATTGAAATGATATGATTTCATAGCTTTTACATACGGAAATTGAATAAATCACTAGAAAAAGGAGCCGCAAAAACGGCTCCCTTATTTTTAGTTATTTATTACATAACATTATAAAAATCAAGCTTTTTTTAGTGCTCGCCTACTGTAACACTTTCCTCAAATCTAACCGCAACCTTAGCGTCTACCATTTTTTAAAGTATTACACCTAGCAGTCGCATAGATTATTTCTTTGTATATTCAATAACCACGTATGCAGAGGCACCAGAATAAAATCCACCAACATTAACAAAGTAATATTGTAACTCACCTGCTCCCGCATCATAAACCATATTTACTGCAACAGGTAGCGCATCTGCGCGGTTATAGGATGTCTGCAACACGATCTGACCCGTTTCTGCCTTATTGGTAGCACTACCGTACAAATCAACCAGTCTATCAATATTAAGTCCTGAAACATCTGCAAATACTAACGAATTACCACTTTCATTTGCTAGCGATCCTGTAATGACCTTTCGATAAATTGGCTTACCGTCAATCCATTTACCGCATACAAATTCTTCCGTAGAATATACGTTTTCAGTCTCTGGACCAACATTTCTGCAGCCACCACAGCAACCATAATAGTGATTAACAACAGTACAACACTTTTTTTCATCCATAAATAAAACCTCTCTTTCATCTTTTATACTTACCAGTATCTATTCCAAAATAAATAATTAGGAATAATTCTATTATAAATCTGCCAAATAATCAGTAACAGGACACGAATAGGAAACGGTTTTTAAGCACATAGATTTTTTAATAATTTTCTAAATTTTCATATTTACTAAAAAAACGCCCACCTAGCGTTAATTAAAGATGGACGTTTCATAAATAATAAATTTGTGATATAGCAATTATTACTTAGTTATTTTACATGACGATGAAAACATTTTAGCACACGTTATCAAATCCTAATCGAGTTTGATGAAATCTTCTGCATTACCCTCTGGTCGCATAACCTCTAAATATATTTATTGAAAGGCTTATATTTTTTCGTATTTGTTTTTGACTCACTCCATTTGCAAAAACACAAATATTTATCAATATGTACAATCATGACAATACTCAGCTGTAGCGCTTATACCGTTATCCATCTACAATCCAAAATGAATGCTTTTCCTTTAGCACTCGCGTAATATCTTATGGCATTTATAAATTATACTTTATGATTACTTGCTATCATATGATTTATTTCGTATAATATACAAAATATTAAATTACAGATATAAGGGGGAAACGAGACTTGTCAACATATTTTATCATGGGTGCACTTTATTTAGGATCAGGTCTGTATCTAAAATCGGTTGAAAAAAGAAGACATGTTCGCAGAAAAAACATCGCTGGTGAAGAGGAATTCAAATCCCACAGGGATTCTAAAATGCAAAGCGCAATTGATTGTGTAATTAGCATTGAAAGCATTTTTTTAGTTATAGGTGGTGTCACTTCTTTAATGTGTTGGTTTATGATAATATTTCATATATTCTATAAATAAATAGATTTACTTCTCTCCAATAAACAATACTGTCTACAGATCTGATACATATAAAACAAACTCCAGATACTCAATAAAATCTAAAAATAAAAGGCAGCATCCCCATGAATGCTACCTTTTGTCAAAGTATTAATTATTACACAATTAATCTGAATCTTTTTTCTTAGTACTAAATTGAGCCGCCAGCATTAAACACCCAAAATCTGCTGCTAATAATATAAAATATATAGTTCCAAAAGCTGTTGATGTTTTTGCACTGGCTAGGTCATAATAGATTTCATCATTATAAAGCAATGCATTAAACTTGTGTCCCTTTAGTCTTACAAATTTATCATAACCTACCGCACCCTTTACTTCATACTCCTTATTTTGATAGGCAGCGGTGACCTTTATGAATTCTTTCGCTTTTTTTCTAAACATCTTTTTAGCAACGACATTTTTATTTACATCTAAAATTTCTACTTCTACCTTCTCACAGTCCTCTTCCCTTACTCCATTATTTACTTTCAGGTTTAACACTACGCAGGCTACAGTTATTATTACAAATAATACTAAAAAAATATTTCTTAATTTCTTTCTCTTTGCATTTTTCAATGACTCGATCCCCTGTTCGTATTCTAAACTATGATCTGACAGCTAAACAGATTAGATAGTTCGCCTACCATCATCATTTATTGCATCTGTTTCCAGTATTTCGATAGAAAACAAAATGTAATGATAGGATTTACCAGACCGACCATTGATGATATAATCCCCACACTATGTATAGCCACATTTAGAACCATTATAATGATTGTACAAACAACAATGGCGTAAAAGGCAATCTTCGTTTTCTTAATTAACAGCAGTACATATGCAGCACAACCAGCTAAACCAATAACAGCCAGATCAAAAAATCCTAACGTACCATTGACAATTGCAGCAAGTGCGCTTAAAACGATACAAATAATGCTCCAAATCTTAATTCCTTTTCCAAATACTAATACTTCTTCATTCATCTCATTCCCTCGCTTCTCAGTTATAATGTTACATATAAATAATCGTCCTAAATAGTAACTTCTTAATGTTAATAAGGAAATATGTCTCATAATCTCAATTTACCCTCATTTTATACAGAAAAAAGGAGCCGCAAAAACGGCTCCTCTTCTTATGATTACTTATGCGTATTTTTTCGTCTATTTATTACAATCCCTAATAAAATCAAGCTTATTTCTTAGAACTTACCAGCAGTAGCGCTCTCTTCAATTCCGACAGCTACAGCTACAGTAGCACCTACCATTGGGTTATTACCCATACCAATAAGACCCATCATCTCAACGTGAGCTGGTACGGAAGAAGAACCTGCAAACTGAGCGTCAGAGTGCATACGTCCCATAGTATCTGTCATACCATAGGAAGCTGGGCCTGCGCCCATGTTATCTGGGTGAAGGGTACGGCCTGTACCGCCGCCGGAAGCTACGGAGAAGTACTGTTTGCCTTTCTCGTTGCATTCCTTTTTATAGGTACCTGCTACTGGATGCTGGAATCTGGTTGGGTTTGTGGAGTTACCGGTGATGGAAACATCTACGCCCTCTTTCCACATGATAGCAACGCCTTCGGTTACGTCGTTGGCACCGTAGCAGTTTACTTTTGCTCTTAAGCCTTCAGAATAAGATTTTCTGAAAAGTTCTTTTACTTCGCCTGTGTAGTAATCCATCTCTGTTTCTACATAAGTAAAGCCGTTGATTCTGGAAATGATCTGAGCAGCATCTTTTCCTAAACCATTTAAAATAACTCTTAAAGGTTTCTGGCGAACTTTGTTTGCCTTCTCAGCAATACCGATGGCACCTTCTGCTGCTGCGAAGGACTCATGTCCTGCAAGGAAGCAGAAGCAGTCTGTACCTTCTTCTAACAGCATCTTTCCTAAGTTTCCGTGTCCGATACCTACGTTACGCTGATCAGCTACAGATCCAGGAATACAGAAAGCCTGAAGGCCTTCACCAATGGCTGCTGCAGCGTCTGCTGCTTTTCTGCAATCTTTTTTGATGGCGATTGCTGCACCAACTATGTATGCCCAGCACGCATTTTCAAAACAAATCGGCTGAATCTTCTTTACCTGCTCATATACATCAAGACCTGCATCTTTTGTAATCTTCTCAGCTTCTTCGATAGAAGCAATCCCATAGCTATTTAATACGGAATTGATTTTTTCAATTCTTCTTTCATATGATTCAAATAATGCCATTACCTTGTCCTCCTTATTATTGGCCAATAACTATTTTCCGGTCAGCCGATTATTCATGTCTTGGGTCAATGATCTTAACAGCATCTGCAACGCGGCCGTACTGTCCTTTTGCCTTTTCCCAAGCGGTATTCGGATCGTCACCCTTTTTAATAAAATCAGTCATCTTGCCAAGACTTACAAACTGATAACCAATGATCTGATTTTCCTCATCAAGAGCAATGCCGGTTACATAACCTTCTGCCATCTCTAAATAACGAGGACCTTTCTTTAAGGTTCCGTACATGGTTCCTACCTGTGAACGAAGTCCTTTTCCTAAGTCTTCCAGGCCCGCACCTACTGGAAGACCGTCTTCGGAAAATGCACTCTGAGTTCTTCCGTAAGCGATCTGTAAGAATAACTCTCTCATAGCAGTGTTAATAGCGTCACAAACAAGATCTGTATTTAATGCTTCTAAAACAGTTAAACCTGGCAGAATCTCAGCTGCCATAGCAGCGGAATGAGTCATACCGGAGCAACCGATAGTTTCTACTAATGCTTCCTGAACGATTCCTTCTTTTACGTTAAGAGTCAGCTTGCATGCACCCTGCTGAGGAGCACACCAACCAACGCCATGTGTTAAACCGGAGATATCTTTAACTTCTTTAGATTTTACCCATTTTGCTTCTTCCGGGATTGGAGCTGCGCCGTGGTGAACGCCCTGTGCTACTACGCACATCTCTTCTACTTCATGTGAATAAATCATGTTAAAACTCCTTTCGAATAAGTAATAATTGTGAAAAGTACTTTGTTAAATATATCACATCATACTTGATTACATTTTCTCATATTATGTCGATTTCCGCAAGTGTTTTTTATTTTATACAAAAGCCGGAAGGCAGAAATCACGGGATTTCTGCCTTCCGGCTTTCAACTATATTATGACATTTAAACGATTCTTCTTACAGATAGAATGGTCCGGTAAGTAGCTGTACCTATCTTAATTCCAGTCCTTGGGCTGCTTGCATGAACAATCTGTCCATTGCCGATGTAAATAGCTATATGGCCTGCATAACAGATCAAATCTCCCGGCTGGGCATCTGCATAAGACACCTCCCGGCCAGCAGAGCGCTGCTCCGTTGAGCTTCTGGGCAGAGAATAACCGAATTTCCGGTAGACCGCCTGGGTAAAGCCGGAACAGTCCGCTCCGTTTGTTAAGCTGGTTCCGCCAAAGACATATGGATTTCCAAGGAACTGAAGGCCATAGTCAGCCACAGCTCGTCCCGAGGCGCTGCCGCCGCTGCTCTTTGCTGCGGTTGGCCCGGAATATGTATTGTTGGCACTTGTGGACTTACCAGAAGTATTCTTTGCGGCTTTCTTTCTTGCATCTTCTTCTGCTTTTTTCCTGGCTTCCTCAGCGGCTCTCCGTCTGGCTTCTTCTTCCTTCGCCTTACGGATTTCCTCATTCTTCTTCTCTACAGTCTTGGCATAAGCTGCAGCTTCCTGCTTTGCAACTGCAAGCTGGCCGTCAAAGTTGGAAACCTCTTTTTTCTTTTTGCTGATCAAGGTCTCAAGCTGGCCCTGCTGTTCCTTATATTCAAGCTTCATGCCTTCCATCTCGGCTTTATCATCTTCCAAGTCAGCCTTGTAATCGGCAACCTTTTGTTTGGTCTCCTGATATGTCTCAAGCATCTTACGGTCATATGTATAAATGCCTTCTACATACTCAGCCTTATTAAGAAGATCAGACATGTTCTTTACCTGAAGAAATATATCCAGATATTCCGTATCGCCCTTTTCATACATATACTGGATTCTCTTTTTCATTGCAGAATACTGTTTTTCTTCTTCTTTCTTTGCCTCTTCATAATCCTTTTCGGCCTGTTTGATTTCGGCTTCTTTATTCGCCATATCATTTTCCAGTACCTTGATATCAGATAAAAGTTCTGTGAGATTAGAAGTAAGCTTTGATACCTGACTTTGAGCGGCACTCTTTTTATTCTCCGCATCCTTGGCCTTTTGATTGGCCTCTTCCATCTTTTTTTGCGCTTCCTGTTTCTCTTTTTCTGCTTTCGTAAGAGCATAAGCCGGCACTGTCTGGCTTACGACCAGGATACCTATGAGCGAACTTAAAAAAAACTTTCGTAGTCCTTTTGCATTCTTATGAATGCTGTTAAATAGTAATTTTCGTTTCATCATCCGTTCCCTTTTACCATATTTTCTACTATATATGTTAACTAAAACAGGAATAAAATTCAAGTCCAAAATTATTAATTTTTTAAATTTGATGTAATAACTTTGTTTTATTTTACCATTTTTAATCGTTTGGAAGCTTTTTTGCAACCAGCAAAAAGCAGAGGAAGAACAAAATTCCTTTTATAATCGAGGATATGGAGAATGCCCACCAGATACCATCAAGTCCCAGAGAGGTACCGCTTAAAAGAATTGCAAGAGGGATTCTTGCGGAGGTAAATATGATGCTTATGATGGAACATAACAATGTTTTCCCAAGGCCGGATAAAGCTCCAATGGTGGTAAGCTCCAGGCACATGAACATCTGAGAGAATCCCAGTATTACAAGATACTTAACACCAAGGGGAATCACATCCTGCTCATGAATAAAAACTCCAAATATCTGGGAGGGAAAGCATATTAAGAGTGCAGAGCAGAAGAACCCCCAGACAGCCATAATACCAATGGCTGTGGAATATCCCTTTTTCACCCGTTTAAATTGTCTGGCTCCATAGTTTTGTCCAATAAAGGAATTAATGGCAGCCGCGAAACCATCGGCTGTCATCCAGGAAATGGACTCGATCTGGCCTCCAACCCTTAGCACTGCAACAGCTGTATCTCCAAAACCGGCTACAAAACGGGTCAGGACCATGGAGATGCTGGTGTAGATTAAATTCTGGATTGAGGTAGGAAACCCTATTTTAACGATTTCCTTTCTGTAATTCCAGGGAACCTTGTGTAATATATGAACCTTGTCAAAAACATGTTTGTCCTTTCGGATGGCTCTTAAGAACATCACAGAAACAATAAATTGCGCCAGCACGGTAGCTGATGCAGAACCAGCCACGCCAAAGCCCTTTAATGGACCAAACCCAAAGATTAATAACGGGTTTAAAACAATATTTAAAACGAGACCGACTACATTTGCATATAAAGGCGTTCTGCTGTCTCCCGTTGCAGTCATAATTCCAGTTATAATTCCATTAAAAAAGGAGAAAAAAATAAGCCCGCAGGTGATTTTTAAATATACCTGGGCATTTAGAATAATGGATTCATGATTCAATCCAAAAAATCCAATCAATAAGCTTGCTCCAAAATAGCAAACTGCTCCAAACAAAACAGCAAATAACATTCCCATCTGTAAGGCAGCCGTAACATATTTCCCAGCTTCCTCCGGCTCTTTCCGGCCTAAGGAGTGAGCCACTTTAACCTGTCCGCCCATTTTGGCCATTGCTACCACTCCCTGGGACAGCCATACATACATTCCCGCTGCACCTACGGCAGCAACTGCTTCCGCCCCTACCAGTCCAAGCCAAGCCATATCCGTTAAGTTATAGGCCATCTGAAGCATGGCTGTTCCCATAATAGGCAGTGCCAGGCCAGTTAAGGCTTTAAATATTTTTCCATTTAACAAATCAATTTTTCTGTTCATACATCAATTACTCCGTTTCAAAAGGGCTGCCATACGGCAGCCCTTTTCTATCTACGGATCAATCCTTGGCAGAAAGAAATTCGTGAATTCCTCTGGCACCGGCACGGCCGGCTTCCATGGCAAGAATTACGGTCGCAGCACCTGTTACTGCATCTCCGCCGGCATAAACGCCTTCCTTGCTGGTCTTTCCAGTATCCTCTTCCGCAATAATACATCTGCGCTTATTGATATCCAATCCCTTAGTCGTATTGGAAATCAGAGGATTTGGTGAGGTACCAAGAGACATAATGACGGTATCTACGTCAATGACAAATTCAGAATCCTTAACCTCTACCGGTTTTCTTCTGCCGGATGCATCCGGTTCTCCAAGTTCCATTCTAATGCATTTCATTCCATTGACCCAGCCTTTTTCATCGGTTAAGATTTCAGTCGGATTGGTCAGCAGGTCAAAAATAATACCTTCTTCTTTTGCGTGATGAACTTCTTCTGCTCTGGCAGGAAGCTCTGCTTCACTTCTCCTATAAACAACATGAACCTCTGCACCAAGACGAAGCGCTGTTCTGGCTGCATCCATGGCAACGTTTCCGCCGCCTACGACTGCTACCTTCTTGCCTGCTGCAATCGGTGTGTCATAATCATCGCGGAATGCTTTCATCAGGTTGCTTCTGGTTAAATATTCATTGGCTGAGAATACGCCGTTGGCATTCTCACCTGGTATTCCCATAAACATGGGGAGTCCGGCACCGGAACCGATGAATACGGCCTGAAAACCTTCCTCATCGAAAAGCTGATCAATGGTTACAGATTTACCAATGATTACATTGGTCTCAATGGTTACGCCAAGCTTTCTTACGTTGTCAATCTCAGGCTGAACCACGCGTTCCTTGGGAAGACGGAACTCTGGGATACCATAGGTCAAAACTCCGCCTGGCTCATGAAGAGCTTCGAAAATGGTCACTTCATAACCAAGCTTTGCAAGGTCCCCCGCACAGGTAAGGCCGGAGGGGCCGGAACCAATGACTGCTACCTTTTTTCCGTTGGTCTTTTCTGGAGCCTGAGGTACGATACCGTGTTCTCTGGACCAATCCGCTACGAAACGCTCCAGCTTTCCAATGGAAACCGGTTCTCCCTTGATTCCACGGATGCATACGCCTTCACACTGACTTTCCTGGGGGCATACACGTCCGCATACCGCAGGCAGGGCAGAAGACAATGCAATGATCTTTGATGCTTCTTCGATATTACCGTCTTCCACTTCTTTAATAAATCCTGGAATATTTATGGAAACAGGACAGCCGCCCACACATCTTGGGTTTTTACACTTGATGCAGCGTGAAGCTTCCTCTCTTGCTTCTTCTTCATTGTATCCAAGGCAGACTTCCTCAAAATTAGTTGCTCTTACCTTTGGATTCTGTTCTCTTACTGGTACTTTCTTTAAAACGTCCATTACTCGTCACCTCCACACTGTCCGCATCCACCGTGATGGGTATCGCCTTCACTTTCCTTTAAAACCGCACGTCCTTCTTCTGACTTGTACATCATCTGACGCTTCATGGCTTCATCAAAGTTTACCAGATGGCCGTCAAATTCAGGTCCATCTACACAGGCGAATTTCACTTCACCGCCAACAGTAATACGACAGGCACCGCACATGCCGGTTCCGTCTACCATAACCGGATTTAAACTTACAATGGTTGGAATCTCAAGCTCTTTTGTTAAAAGGCAGACAAACTTCATCATAATCATAGGACCGATGGCTACACAAACATCGTATTTCTTCCCCTGATTATGTACCAGATCCTTGATTACTTCTGTTACCATTCCTTTTCTTTCATAGGAACCGTCATCCGTTGTAACATAGAGATTGCCGGCCTGTTCTCTCATGGCATCCTCAAGAATCAAAAGATTCTTAGTCTTGGAACCTACGATTACATCCACATCAATGCCATGCTCTCTCATCCATTTTACCTGAGGATAAACCGGTGCTGTACCCACGCCTCCGGCCACAAATAAGAACTTTTTCTTCTTTAACTCCTCGATATCTTCATGAACGAATTCAGAGGGATTTCCTAATGGTCCCACCACATCCTCAAAGCTGTCTCCGGCCTTTAAAACCGCCATCTTCTGGGTGCTGGAGCCAACAGTCTGAAATACAATTGTAATCGAACCTTCTTCCCGATTATAGTCACAAATGGTGAGAGGAATTCTCTCCCCTTTGTCATCCATCTTAACGATAACAAACTCTCCTGGCTGACAGGCTTTTGCGATCCGGGGTGCTTCCACATCCATCAGATAGATCTTGTCGGCCAACAATTCTGCTTTTAGAATCCTATACATCTTTATCCTCCTAATGTCTTCGTGAATATACCTGAGCACCGTTCCTGAAATCGACAAAATCCTTCAGGAGAATGCCATCAGTACCATCTTACCACCTTTGAAGGACCATGACAACATTTATAGAAAATATCAATAAAATTTTAACAAAGTTTTTTTCCAGGAGGCTTAATCAGTATTTTTTTTCTGATATAACCGAAAGGTATAGCAAAGATTAAAGTAGGTCTGCTCATCACTTTCCCCTGTCATCTCCCATTCCGGGTCCTTATCCAGATTTGGAAAATGGGTATCAGCACTGTATAAATAATCGATATATGTCACATGTGCTGTATGACAGTGGGGCAGGAATTGTTCGTAAATACTCTGACCTCCAATGATGAAACAATCATTTTCATCGTGTTTTTCCAGTTCTTCCATGGCTTCTTCAAAGCTATGGCAGACAATGGCTCCTTTTACTTTATAATCAGGATTCTTAGTAAGCACTATATTCGTTCGTCCGTACAGGGGCTGCTTCCCTGGAAGGCTTTCCAGCGTTTTCCTGCCCATTACAATCACTTTTCCCAGAGTCTCTTCCCGAAACAGTCTCTTATCTTCGGGAATGGATACGAGAAGCTGGCCCTGATTGCCGATGGACCAGTTTTTATCCACTGCAACAATTAGATTCATAATTAACCCTTTCCTTTTCCTGTCTTAATCCTCTAAAAGAATCAGTTCCTTCCCATAAGGAAGGCTCTCCACCCATTGGCAGAAGGTATGCCATTCCACCAGCTTGTGGTTCTTTCTTGCAAAATACATATTGATCAGCGTTTCATAGTTTAAGGTGCATGTCCGCATCTGGTTGTAGCTGGATGGAAGAAGCTGGATCATATCATACCAGTCGTCCTTATTCTTATTCTCCAGATAACGAAGGCGGATCTTTTCAAGCTCAGCCACTACAGATTCCATAAACACAAGTGTCTGTTCTGTCATATGATCATGACTGAAATCAGACAGCTCAAACGGCTTACTGTGAATCTTATGCATGGTACTTGTGGAATTGGCTACGGTCGATACTTTGTAGGTATCGTATTCCTTCCACCAGTAAAGGGGAGCGGTAATATCTACGGATACAAAAATCTGACGAATGTATTTCCGGTGATCACCTCCTGCTTTTCTAAGGCGTTTTGCCAGTCCTAAATCATTAGGCCCTAATATGTATTCCCCATCCTCGTTGTAGCTGCTGTCCATCCGGTCCCAGCTGTTCATTGGATTTCTTGCACCGCGAATGGCATTTTCTATATTCATTACACTTGTTCTTTCACATTTTAACATGGTATCGTTCCTTTCCAGCAAAAACTATTGTTTGATTCAACGTTTATTATAGAACATATTATCGATTTCGTCCATTTCTTTGTCATAGGAATCCCACTTTAGAAAATAAATGCTTCTCTATTGATTCCTCTCCCATCCTCTCTTATAATGACTCTTGAGAACAAAATATCCAATATATGGAAAAAGGAGGTCAAATAAATTGAATCAAAAATTTATATCGGAGAGACTGGTTCTTTTGCGCACTCAAATGGGTATCTCAGCAAAAGATATGAGCCTTTCTCTTGGACAAAGGGAAACATATGTGGAAGAAATAGAGCAAAGCCGTTTTACCCCCTGCATGGAGGACTTCCTGTCCATTTGTGAGTTTTTTAAGATTACTCCAGGAGAGTTTTTCGATGAAGAAAATCTAAATCCAACGCTTCTCAATCAGCTGCTGCAAAAGCTGCTTCCACTAAGCGGGGCTGATTTAGAGGATCTGCTATCCCGCTTATCGGAAGTCAGAAACAGTGTGAAAAGAGAGACAAAAAAGTTTTCCTGATGTAATCCTATGACTCAGGAGAAAACTGGTCAATATCCCAGCGTATTTTGCTTCCTCTTTCACTTTTCTCCACAAGAAGCTTTTTCCCAATCTGTTCTTTTAATTCTGTTACGTGTGAAATAATACCGATCAGGCGACGTTCCCCGGCCAGTTCTTTCAGTATGCGAACAGACTTCATTCTGGAATCCTCATCAAGGGAGCCAAAGCCTTCATCTATAAAAAGAGCATCCATGGATACATTCCCTGCCGTGCTCTGTATGATATCTGACATACCAAGAGCCATGGCAAGAGCTGCCATAAAGGATTCTCCGCCGGAAAGCGTTTTTACATCCCGTACCTTTCCGGCTGTCATACTGTAAACATCCAGATCAAGCCCAACCTCTCCCTGCCTTCCAAGGGCGTCAAGCTCCCTGCATTTAAGGAGAAATTGACCGTCAGTCATATCCTTTAACCGCTTATTGGCTGCCTGGATCATCTGATTGAAATACTGGCGCTGTACAAAGGTCTGAAAATCCAGACTGACGGAAAGCTTTCCATTGGCAGTCTGAAAAAGATCGTGGTAAAGCTTATATTCCTCCTCCAGTACTTCCCTCTCCTTCCAGAGACGGTTAAGGGTTTCATAGGATTGTTTCAATCTGCTTAAGATGCCGGACGTTATCGCCTCTTCTTTCTGAAGTTCTTTCTGCCTTTCCGTTAATACCTGTTCTTTTTCTCTAAATGGCTCTGAATCGATTCTTTCCCTTCCTTTTATCTGCTCCTTTAACTGGCTGCATATGGTACGGGACTTTAAAAGCTCTTTTTCGTAAGCATCCAGATCCTTCTCCCATTGTTCCATAATTTCAGGAGTTTTCCTGGCCTCTAAGTATGATTCCTTTGTGTCAAATCCCATTGCTTTTAATCCTTCCAGGAATTTCTTTTCCGCCTGCTCTGCCGACAGCCTTCTCCATTCCAGGTTCTCAAGTTCTGATGCCAGACGTCCCTTCTTTTCTCTTGTTTCTTCCGAAAGACGACGGACGTTCTCATTTGAGATATTTAAAGATTGTTTTCGGTGCTCCAACTGGTTTAATATTCTTTCTCTATGAGCGTTTGCAGCTTCCTCCTCTGGAAATGGCAAACGCTCCTCCAATTGTTTGATTCTCTCCGTAAAAGCAGAGGCTTTTATCTCTTTCTCCTGCAGACTGACTCTTGCCTCTTCCCTGTCAGACTCCAGTTTCTCCAGAGTCGTGCGGTCTGTTCTGATTGTCTCAAGCATTTCCTTCCGGCCTTTTTCTGCTTCCTTTGCTTCCTCTTCCTGTTCCATGGCTTTAGAAAGGAGAGTTTCATTCTTATTGATTTCTTCTCCCAGGCATTCCTTAAGTTGAGTAAAAGTTAAGGGAGCATGAAACCACCGTTTCAGATCTTTTCTGATTTGTTCCTCCTGATGCTTTAAACGCTCTTCAGCAGCAATGCTTTCTTTTGTCGCCTGAGCAAGTCCGTCTTCTGCCTGGCTGCGCTGAAGTTTTGCCTGCTCCACCATATCCTGCGTAACGGCATCATGGGAAAGACTTGCCTTTAATGGGTGGTGGGTGGAGCCACACACCGGGCAGGCTTCTCCTTCGGACAGCTTCTCTGCCAGAATACCTGCCTGATGAGCCAGGAACAGATCGTATCGTTCATTGTAAATATGGTCCGCTTCTATATATTTTTTTCGGGCTCTTAAAGTACTTTCCTGACTCTTTTCTTTATGAGCCTGCTCTATTTCAAGCAGAGATAATTCATTTTTTAAGAGCTCTAATCCTTGTTTCCGCTCCTTAAGTTCGTTTGTTTCCTGAATCAAAACGGGTAGATGCTCCGCCTTTTTTTCAAACTCCTTTTGTTTTAACTCCCTTAGTAAGAGCGTTGCTTTTCGGTCATGTATTTGGGAGTCAAGCTTTTCTAATCTGCTTTTTTCCTCTTGCTCTGAATGCTTTAACTCTTTCCAGATTTTTTTCTCCTGGTTCCATGTGGCATACAGTGGCATCGCCTCATTTAGCCGGTTAACCTCCAGCTGAAGACGTGGAAGCTCCTCATCTGCTATTTTCTTTTCATCTTCCGCTGCCCGCTCAGCCTCTGAAAGAGACTGATTCAATGCTTCAAGCTCATTTTTCAGGATATCAGACAGGTGGAGAGCCTCTTTATATGCACTTTCTTTTTCCAGGCGCTGATCGGCAGCTGACTCCAGCTTTTCAGCTAGCCTGGCTTTTTTTAAATGCTCCTCTTTTTTCTTCCATGTCTCCTGTTCCTCTTTCAGCTGCTCCATATGTTTCTCTGCTTCTGTAAGGCTGTCAAAAATCCGGTTGACCTCCTCCGCCAGGCTCAGCCGGCTCTTCACCTCAAAAAGCAGGGCCGTGCTTTCTTCCTGCTGTTCATGAAGTGTTTCCGTTCTTTCTCTTAATTCGTCCATTGCCTGATATAAAACCAGCTGAATATCTTCTGTTCTTGTCTCTTTAAACCTCAAAAGCTCCTGCCAGTCTGTGATGTATTTACTATCTTCTAATAGCTCCATATGGCTTAGCTCGTGAAAACAAAGCTTTCGGTTATCCTCTAACTTCTCAAGGCAAAGACTGTTCTTTTCTTTTAATTTCATCTGGATACGTTGGAAAACTCCAGTATTAAAAATCTTTGAAAAGATCTCTTTTCGTTCTTTGGAGGAAGCGTGGAGGAGCCGTAAATAATCTCCCTGGGCAATCATTGCAATCTGGGAAAACTGGTTCTGGTCAACACCTATGATTTCCTGTATTTTAACATTAATATCTTTAAGATTACCAGGATATTCAGACCCGTCAGGAAGAAATAAAGAGGCCTTTGCAGGCACTTGAACGCCGGTATACTCACCGCTTTTATTCTTTCGTTTGCTCATTCTTATATAGGAAGGGCTCCTTTTTATTTCATACACTTCCCCATGCTCTAAAAAAGTCAAAGTCACATAGGTTTCCTCATCCTCGGGAGCATATTGGCTCCTCATCATGGCAGGTTCCCGCTTCTGTCCGCTTGTCTCACCAAAAAGCGCAAAGGATACTGCATCAAATATGGTAGTCTTTCCTGCTCCCGTATCTCCGGTAATGAGAAATATTCCATGTCCGATTCGATTAAAATCTATGGTCTGGGTGGTGCCGTAGGAACCAAATGCTGACAACGTTAATGTAAGAGGCTTCATAATCCTTCCTCCTCCTTTGCTTCCTGTATGATTTTCTCCATGACCTTTCTGGCCTTTGGCGTCATCTCATCATTTCTTACGGTCTGATAAAACTGAAGGAATGCTTCCATGGGATTTAAGACAGGTACCGGCTCTCCCTGATCTAAAAACATGCTCCTGGTCCGTTCATTGTCTATCCGAAGCTCTAATAAATGATCAAAAACCTCCTCCAGCTGCTCTCTGATACGATATGGCTCTTCCTCATCAGTTATGGTCACGCTGACAAAATCATGACGGCTCTCTTCCGTCGCTCTGGAAAGAATCTCGTCTAATTTCCCCCGTTCTCTCCTTACATCCTGAATGCCGGAAAGAGGGAGGAATTCCAGCTGTAAAGCCTGTCCCTTTTCTTTCATGGTCACATAGGGAATGGATTTTTTATGGTACTCTTCACTGACGGAATACTTATATGGAGTTCCGCAGTATCGAATCGTCTCTTTTAAAACCTTTTGGGAACCATGAATATGGCCAAGGGCTGCATAATCAAAGCCGGTGAGCAAAGAGGCATCCACCCGGTCCAGTCCCCCTGTCATAATAACTGCCTGTTCTGATTCACAAGTTTCAGGGTCTTTTCCGCCGCCCGCGTAAAACTGGTGAGATAAAATGACGTTGCGCTCCCTGTCATCTATATTCTCCCGTTTAAGAACCGCCCGGACAACTTCTTCATAGCCTTCCGGCTGATTGTCCTTAAAAAGTGTTCGGACATATCCAGGCTTAAAGAAAGGCATAAGATAGAAATTCACAGGTCCAAACTCATCTAGCAGCACAACTTTTTTTAGGTACTCATCTTGATTTTTAGGAGGAAATACAGACAAATGAATGTGGTGCTTCTCTAAAAATGATCCGGCATAGGAAAGACGTTCTGGTGAATCGTGGTTTCCTGCTATAATAAGTACAGTGATTTTGGGGCTGATTTCAGAAAGAGCACCAAGAAAGTCTCCAAACATGGTGTAAGCTTCTCCTGAAGGAACTGTTTTATCGTAGACATCACCGCAAATTAATATGGCATCAGGATGGAGTTTTTTTGCATATTCCACAACCTGACTTAGAACTGCTTCCTGATTTTCCTTTAAGCTTCGCCCATTTAACTGTTTTCCTATATGTAAATCAGACAAATGAAAAAATTTCATAGTTTCTTCCTTATCTTTTTTTCTTCATAATATCATAGTTGTCCCTAATTGAACAGGGACTGTAAAGGACCATAAGTAAATAGGAGGGTATTGCAACATGAAATACATCATCAAGATATAATAACTGGCTGTTTGATTTACAACCGTATCTTGTATGAAATCTTCATTTTACAACACCCTCTTGATTATTTCTGGATTTCGATGATTCTGGCCAGGTAGTCTTCCAGACCTGGCGTAAAGCTGACTCTTACAATTTCTTCTAAATTACGGGCTTTTTCCATATCCTCTTGAGATAGATTGGTTACAGTCACGCCCTCGCTCTCCAGCAGCTGATATATCTTTGCTTCCTCCTGCTCAATGGCTGACCGATTCCATTGAGATGCCATACGTCCAGCTTCCAAAAGTATATTTTTATTTTCCTCATTAAGCATGTTCCATTTATCTTCCGCCATGAGAACGATTCCGGGGCTGAATACATGTCCACTTAACAAATAGTAGGGTGCGACTTCAAATAAGCGATTGGACTGGTAGGCAGTGACCGGATTTTCTCCCCCTTCAATGACGCCGCTTTTCAATGCTTCTGAAACATCAGCATAAGGAAGAGGAATCGGGCGTGCCTGGAGAGCGGAAAAAGTGTCCATCATAAGGACCGATTCCGGAACACGGATCTTCATCCCTTTTAAGTCATCTAAATTACGAATCCTTTTGGTAGAGAATATATTTCGTGCACCTTCATCGGTATAAAAAAGCCCTACCATATTGGCACCTACTTCCGTGCCCTCTGACAAAAATGCCTGCCCAAGCTGCTCATCTTCCAGGACTTTCCACATTCCTTCCCTGCTCTCAAAAATATAAGGAAGACCAAACAAGCTCAGCTTCTTAAAGCCGTATCCAGTCAGAGCGTTTGTATTTCCCCGGTACATGTCAATATATCTTCCACCCCTTCGAAGATCTCTTAGGGAAGTTCTTTCATCTCCCAGGGAATGGTTTGGATAAATTTCAATTTTTATGCGGCCATCTGATAATTGATCCACGTATTCTGCAAACTTATGTCCTGTCTGCGTTACAATGTTATCTTCTCCATTTACTTCCCCATATCGAAACACATACTGGGGCGTTGTTGATGGAGTGGCTGCCTTGGCAGTCGCCTGTGCAGCCTGTGCATCATTTGTTTCCGAAGATGATTCTGCTGCTGCCTTTGTATTTTCTGAGCCAAATCTATGACTGCATCCTGTAAGACTTACTGTTAGGGAAGCCACAAGCATTAATATCAGTGAACGTTTCATGATCATTCCTCCTGTATGCTAATACAGGTAGTCTTTCCATGTATCCATTCATTTATTTGCATTTTTCAATCATTTATTCTTTAAATATTTGAAGAAACCGACTGCCGTACTTATCGACTTTAAATTCTCCCACTCCAGATACAGAAAGCATCTCTTCTTTTGACCCAGGTTTTATGATAGCCATATGCGAAAGAGTCTTATCTGAAAATACAATATAAGGCGGAACCTTTTCTTCCTTTGCAATGGAAAGGCGAAGCGCTTTCAGCTTTTCAAAAATCAGTTCCTCTTCACCGGAAAGCTGGGAAGCTGCACTTGATTTTTTAATTTTTTTCGCAGACTTTTCCCTGGTGCCGGATTCCTGTTCCTTTGCCATCTTCATGGTGATTGTCACAGGCTCTTCCATAACACGTTTCGATTTTTCTGTCAGCTTCACAATGGCATACTCATCATTGGTGACCGCCAGATAATCGTTTAGCAAAAGGTAATTCATGACCTGCCTCAGCTTATAGAGAGGAGTTTTTGAAAGGGTGCTGTAATGGGGATTTTCATCCATCCGGTAGTTTCTAATTTTGACTGTACTTGCCCCATGTACGGTATCCAGTATAACTGTGGTTCCATAACGCTGTCTGCTCGTCTCCACACATCCGATAAGATGTTCTGAAATCTCCGTCACATCCACTGTCTCAAACTGAGTCAGGCAGTTGGAACAGTTGCCGCAGTAATTTTTTCCGTATTCCCCAAAATAGCGCAGTATGTAATCCCTCAGACACTCATTGGTATAAGAGTAAAAGGTCATCTTTTTCAGTCTTTCCCGGTCCCGCTCCATAACAAGATCCTTCGTCAGCGGGTCCAGTTCCTGGTTATCCTGATTGTTTTCTACAAACATCTGGTTGGTGATTACATCCTGGCCATTGTATAAAAGAATGCATTCTCCTGGTTCTCCGTCTCTCGAACAGCGGCCAATCTCCTGATAATAGGATTCCAGATTTTTTGGCATATTATAATGAATGACATATCTTACATTTGATTTATCAATCCCCATTCCAAATGCATTGGTCGCTACCATAATGGTGATTTTATCATAAATAAAATCATCCTGGTTCTTTCTTCGCTCTGCATCACTAAGTCCGGCATGATATCTCGTTACGGAGAATCCATCTCCTCTCAGCCGGTCACTGACCTCTTCCACCAGCTTTCTGGTCAGGCAGTAAATAATCCCGCACTGGTCTTTGTGCAGTTCAACGAAGTTTTTTAGCGTGCCGTATTTATCCTTTGGCGCCTGTACCCCCAGATAGAGATTGGGCCTGTCGTAACCGGTTGATACGATCACAGGCTCCCGAAGCATAAGAATGTCTATCACATCTTCACGGACTTCTTTCGTTGCCGTTGCCGTAAATGCACTGACGACCGGACGGACTGGAAGCTTCTCTATAAAATCTACAATTTTTAAATAACTGGGCCTGAAATCCTGTCCCCATTGGGAAACACAGTGAGCCTCATCAACGGCTACCATGGAAATCCTGGCATGAAGGGCGAAATCTAAAAATTCTTCTGTTAAAAGACGTTCGGGTGCTACATAAATAATGGGATATCGCCCCTCCCGGGCATAGGACAGGGCCTTGTAATACTGACTGGCCGTCAGAGAACTGTTAAGATATGCGGCGTGAATTCCTGCCTGGTTAAGTGTTGATACCTGATCTTTCATAAGAGATATCAAAGGGGATATGACTAGCGTGATTCCTTCCATCATAAGAGCTGGAATTTGAAAGCAAAGGGATTTGCCAGAGCCGGTAGGCATGATGCCAAGGGCATCTCTTCCCTCCAGAATCCCATCCATCAAAGGCTCCTGCCCTTCCCGGAAGGTGTCATAGCCGAAATAATGCTTTAATACCTGAGATTTGTCCATATTCTGTTGTTTGTGCTCCTTATCATTTGCTGGTTTTATTATATCATACAGCAACAGGTTTTTCCACCAATGTTCCTTTTTATATTTATAAAATACCACAAAAAGCCCTGCCAGACTTCTTTTTAAGAGATACTGGCAGGGTGTAATTGAATTCTATGACAAAATTTTATTTAAACATTGGCTGATCAAAGTGTATCGTCCGGTCTGCATCATCTGCTTGAAGAAGGGTTCCTTCTCTTACCCCTTTTTCCATCAGAAAGACCTGATATCCACTCTTTTTCGATTTGCCGCCCTTGATCCGATATTTGTTTCCATCCGAAAACTCTGGCGTTGTACCGCTGGTTTTCACCTTCCCATTTTCATCTATTACAAACAGTCCAGTGCCTTTTTCACCTGCAAGATCTGGAACATATACCAGTTCATACTCGTAATTATCGTCTGCGGTAACACAAAGACCCTTATAGTAGAGCTTTCCGTCGTATACACCGGTCACTCCCTGTCCCAGAGAGTATCCATCCTCATTTTTCTTTGAAAAATAGTAATCATAATTGATTCCAGCTTCTTCCTTCTTTGCTTTGCCGGTTCTTCTGGCTCCATCCGCACTAAAATCGTAATAGCCTTCCTTTAATGGATTTTTTCCTTCCTTATTATATACGTATAAAAGGCCATCTACCATCTGTCCCTTGTTATCAAACAAATAGTATTTATCGTTAAACTGTCTTAGCAAAACTTGAAGTAAGTCTCCGTCGCCTCCTTTCACCTTATATTCTCCAGTGGTATCAACTTTTCTGATTTCAATCACGCGGCTCGCTCTGGACGGTGTAGCTTCTGAAGGTGAGGCCTCTGAAGGCGTGGCTGTTGACTCAGTATCAGGCATAGCCATAAAACCCTTTTTGTCAAAATAATACCATTTGTCACCCTCGTCCGGATCTCCTTCTTTTCCAGGAGGAACGACTTTCAGCCAGATATTCTTTTGAACGACCCCAACTCCCTCTGCTCCGCAATAATAGTATCTGCTGGAATCGTCATTGTACTCGTTTACGGCTTCTGTGTTTTCATCTACCTTGACAAAGGAATTATCTAGTGTCTTATAAGCCCAGCCATCAATCATTCTGCCTTGAGTATCAAAGCAAAATTCGTAATCGCCCACCTTATTCTTTTTATTTCTCCGGATTTTGCCGTTTCCTTCAAAATTATACCAGTAGGTTTCACCCTTATTATCTTCATCTGCCGGAGGAGCCAGTTCAAACCAGCCGCTGGCTCTTTCGCCATCTTCAAGACAATAGTAGGTATCGTCAAGACTGATATCATCGGTAAGATTTTCCGCTGTCCCATTGGTATAAGTGACCCAACCAGTGAGCATCCTGCCTTCCTCAGAAAAGAAATATTTCTTATCCTTAATCTTTTGTTTTCCAGTCAGCATTTCCCCGTTTGCGTTAAAATAATACCAGTATTCCGTGCTGTCTTCCGCGTCATCCCAGGATTTTGTGTTAATCCACTGATTTTTCACCCGTAGTCCTTCGGAGTCCACATAATACTTTTTATCTCCGTCAGCAACCCATGAATCCGTAAGCAATTTACCAGTTTCACTTAGATAATAATAACCTTTATCAGCTTTTTTCCAGACAGACTTTTGATAATCCCCGTTTTCTTCAAAATACCATCCGTCTGTCTTTTCTGTCCAACCAGCAGCTCTTGCTATCATACTGGTATCAATCACCATAATTGCTGAGAGCATAACGATTCCTAAATTTTTTTTCCAGTCCCTTCTCATGTTTGTGACCCCCTGATCCCCATATTTATTTTATTTTTCATATAAGAGCCATGCAAAATCCCCATAATTTGCACTCTCATTCCCATTTGCTGAGGCATACATTCCCATCGTGCAGCCCACAAAACCTCCGGCCCGTTCTGTTGTATAAGGAAGTAAATCTACGTTTCTGGCCACCTGGGTACGGATATCCCCCTCCGTAATCCAGATATCTGCCTCTTGTACATTCGCCCTTATATTGATTTCCACTAAGCCAACGGGCTCAAGCTTTCTTTCAGCAATCATCTGTTTTATTCCATGAATATTAGTTGTGACAATGAAATATCGTCCATTTCCCTTTTTGGCAATTTCCATGAGCAGATGATTTTCATGATTCTGGTATAGAACCAAACCTGCTGTCTCCCCCTCTTTTGAAGGATTAAACTCCACCCCCGCAGACAGCCGGAATTGATAACTTTTTTGACGGATTCCCAGATAAGAGGCATCAGCTTTATCACTGATTTTCTCTTTTCTGGTGTAGAGCCGTAAAAATCCCGGTCGTTCTGTAAGGGAATACATGGTTTCCCTGCACCTGTGTATGCTGACAAATCTTTCATCCAGTTTTTTACCATAAAAATGAAAGCTGTCATGCTCCAGGACCTCTTTCTCAAAGCGGCAGGGAGGAAATGGCAGCTCCACCTGGGACTCCAGTTTGCCGGTTTCTGCATTGATGACCGGCCAGTCATTTTCCCAGGTCACTTTTGCCAGGAACGTCTCACGTCCCATACTGCTATGTCCCTTACATAATCTAGAAGCCAGCATGATGACATACCAGCCCCCATTGCCATCATCAACCAAATCCCCATGTCCTGTATATACGACCGGATAATTCATCCCCAGGTTACGGTGAGTGAAAACAGGATTACGTGGACAGCCTTCAAACCAATTCCACAACTCCCTGCTTCTTGCCACACTGATTGCATGATCCGGCCCGGTGCCTCCTTCTGCGTGAATCAGATAATAATAAGCTCCGATTTTGTAAATATGCGGTCCTTCCGGCCAGATGGCATCCTTTAAGGCGCCTTTCCAGATTGCCATACTTTTGCCCACTAGTTTCATTTCTGTGAGACTGAGCTCCTGAATCCATATCTCCCAGTCTCCGTTATGGCGGACTCCTTCTGGATTTGGCCTTGTTCCTACATAATAACATTTCCCATCCTCATCAAAAAAAAGACTCGGATCGATTCCCTGTGCCTCCTTTCCTAAATAATGCGGTACAGACCATGGTCCTTTTGGGGTTTGGGCGGTTACTATAAAGTTTCCGCCATGGTTGATGTTGGTAGTGATCATATAAAACACGCCATTATGATGGCGGATTGTGGGTGCAAAAATCCCCTGGGATATTTCACTGTTCTCCAGAGGAAGCTGTTCCTCCCGGTTTAAGATGTTGCCGATCTGTTCCCAATGAGCCAAATCTCTGCTATGAAAAATAGGCACACCTGGAAAATAGGCAAAGCTGGAATTTACCAGATAAAAGTCCTGCCCTACCCTGCAGATAGAGGGATCTGGATAAAATCCAGATAAAATTGGATTGTTTGCTGTTACCATACAGTTCTCCTTGTAGTGATTAATAAGTGCCTGATCTTACAAAATACTAATTTACATATCCAAATCCCAGTATGGTGAATTTTTTATTTTCGTCGCCCTGGGCCATTTTTATTTGAAGAATATGTTCCTGTGAATGCCTATCGTTACAAACAATAACTGGATTACAGTGCACCCAGCCAACAATACGGGGATTAGCGGTTAAAACCTTTTTTCCATCTAAAAACACGTCTGCTTTTCCTACGTCATTGGCTCCGGAATCCTTGTAGATCAGGAGCAAGGCACGACATGTTATCGTGAGCTCAAAGGTTGAATCACCGAAAGCCTTTGTACCATCATACATCCAGTTATACGGAAACTGGGGGGTGCCAAAAAGATCTTCATCCATCTCAACCCGCTGCAGCTCGGTATCTGTTTTTGTAAAACCTCCGCACCGAATATTCGCTTTCGGATTATGATTCTTTTTATCCAACAGCTTCACAGAAACAAAGTCATCACCAATTGCCGGCTTCTTTAAGAGCAGTTTTGGAGTGCAGTCTATCCACTCCTTCTCCCGTTCTGTTTGTTCCAGCAAATAGGTAATGCAATCCGCCATGATGGTATGACCAGCATTGGTTGGATGAAACATATCATAAAAAAATTTATTTTTTGATATCACCCGGCCGGTCTCTTTTGTCAATGGAAACTGAGGAGATACGGCATCTAAGATACTTACCATGGGAAGCTCATAAAGCTGGCCTACCGGAGAGAGCCGCTTTTGTAAGTTCCAATCATTGGCAAATACTGCAAACAACAGGATCACTGCCGGCTCATTGGGCAGCATGAGAACTTTTTTTACCAGACTCTCATAACAGTTTCCCTTTGTTTCATCCCCTTCGTCATTAACTCCAAACTCAATTACAACCACATCTGGATAGTTTCCATCACGCAGTACATCCCGGTCAAACCGCAGCATTCCAAGCTCAGAAGGAGTTCCGCCCACTCCAGCTTTGATAAAATGTACATTGTTTCCATTCCCGTAGCGATCTGCAAAGGACTTATATGACTTATAGGCATAGCATCCCGTATTAATGGGTGTTCCCCCTGCTCCCTGGGTAATGGAACCGCCAATATAGGCCAGGGTCACATCCTTTCCTTCTTTGGCACGTTTGATTGCTCCTGCCAATCTTTTAGGGTTACCAAGCTGCATCAGGGAACGAGCGATCATGGTATGATACGTTTCCAAGGAAACATCCACCTCACTCTCTTCACTGACATCTGGCACAGAATATCCGTCGTTTAAGTACAGTCGGACACTGGCTCTTCCGAGAATCTCAGGAGTATCAAATTCAAAACGTATCTGTCCGGGCTCTTTGTCATCCTCACTCCAATCAATCTCACATAAGTTGATTTTCTCTTCCATTCCGTCTCCATTCAGAGATAGTTTTAAGTTGGTACCACCACCGTAGATGTCCTTGTTTCCATACATCTGAAAGATAAAATCTACTTTGCTTGAAGAGTCTTCCGTCTCGACTGATACGCCGATACTATGTACTAACGTACGAAATCCCTGAGTCGTTTTTAAGAGCTCCAGGATATTGGAATCCGATATATTTCCTGTAATCTGAGCGCTGCTTATAAGCCTTCCGTCATTTTCATAAATAAAATGAATCCCTTTTTCCTCATCAAGCTTTGCTCCATATATCTCTTTTTCTCTTATGATATAAAAGTATGGTTTTTTCTTTTCCGGATCTTTGGGTGCGGCAGGTCCTTTCATGTTACTCCTCCTCTCCATCCCACTGTTTTTTCATCTCTTCTGTCATGTATTTTCTTAAAACCGGCTCCATGATCAGACTGTACAGATACAGACATATTCCCGGCATAAAGATAATCCCCACCGGTAACAGTACCATCGCACCAATTGACGCTAAAAAGATTGGAATGAGTAGTATTGTAATTGGCAGATGCCGGCACATGGCAATAAATGAAAATTGAATCAATTCGTTTCTTTTCATTGAAAATCTGGAAAGTGCCGGATACGTATAAATACCTGCTGTCATCACCAGTAATAAAAATGCTGCATATATAAAAAGTTGATTGAGAGCCACGGCAGAATCTCTGGTTTCTAACGCCTGATATGCTTGATAGATATTAAAAACCAAAAATCCCTCTATGACTAGATAGAAACAATGAATCATAATGGAATCTTTAAAGTTCTTTTTCAATGCTTGAATAAATTCCCGGGACAGAGTCCCCCGCTGTCTTTTTACCACTTTAATGATCGTATAATAGGCCGCAGTCGTGGAAGCCCCGAAGGTAACAATGGGCAGACAGCATATAAGCCAAAGGATACCAATGATACAGATATCCGATGCCTTTGACAGAAAACGCACCAAACCGCCGTCTATGCTAAAATAATCTCCCATTGTTTCCTCCATGAAAAGGGCTGTAACCTTTTATTGTTTTCCGTTAGCCGTATCAATATAAGACTGCCACGTATTTCGAATTGCTTCTGCCTGCTGTGCCGGAGTATTATCCTTGTTGATCTTCCAGTACAGATCCTTTCCTGTATCAATACCGTTCACGGCCTGCTCATACCTTGGAACACCGCTGTTAATCATAAGAGCAATGGTCTGATCCACTGATTCTGTATCGCGGAAGGATTTATAGTAACCATCTTTCCAGGATTCGTAATCTTCATATCCAGGGACCGGATCCGTATAAAGATTGTAGGCAAAAGCCAGCTTCCATGCTTTCTCCTTATCATAGCAGGAAGGAATTACGACAAGAGTATCCTGGGCATAGTTTACATAATGATCCATTTTAGGTCCCATAGGAAAACAGACAAATCCAAAGTCATCCTCCATTTTTGACCAGTCACCTGCACTATAAGACTCTGCACAGGTAAATGCAGCTTCCCCGTTCGCAAAGGCCGTATAGGTATAATCCCATTTGGAATCTTTTGGGTATACCATTTCATACTTGGAAATCATATCAATAGACCAGTTTAATGCTTCCATGGTCTCATCAGACTCCAGAGTGTTATAAAAACGGCCATTCTCATCCTTTTTAATGAGACCTCCTCCATTGGAAGCCATTGCTGCAGGGTAGAAGGTACTTGAAAAGTTTGTCATTGCATACTGGTCAATAATGCCATCGTTATTCGTATCCTTTTGAACCTGTTTGCATAATTCCTCAAACTTTGCCCAGGTCCACTCCTTATTTGCCTGCATTTCGTAGAGGGAATCCGGTTTGATTCCTGCTTCCTCCAGCAATCTCTTATTGAAGAAAATACCGGCAGTAGCCTGATGAGGAATACCTCTCATTCCATAGACAGAATTTCCCTTTTTCATTAATTCCATAATAGAAGGAACCCATTTGGAATCGGAAAAATCCAGGCAATCCAAGGTGGACAAATCATACATGAGTCCACTGTTCACAGCAGAGCTTAAAGCCGTTCCCTGATACAGGGTGAAAAGGTAGTTTTCACTTCCGCCTGTAGTGGCATAATTTACATAATCCTCTGGAGAGTCTCCCCAGGACGTAATCGCCTTTTGTTTGATTTTAAAATTGTAGGTTTCCTGGATCCAGTCTATATACTCTTGTCGTGCCTCTTCATAAGCACTTGCCGGTATTTCTTCATCGCCGGAAGAATACCAGTCTGCGATTGTTATTTCCATTCCTCCAAGATCATAAGGCTTTCCGGTGTCATCCTTAAGTACGGTATACGTTCCCTCCTGTTCAGAAGATTCCGAACCCTTAGCCTCATCCCCTTCGGAGGTTTTATCCTCTGTGCTATCGGATACTTTTACATCTGCAGCCTTACCTGTTCCCCCACAAGCAGTCAAACTGCTTACCATTGCAGATGCCATTATCAGAGCCATTGCTCTTTTCCACTTTTTCATACTTCATCTTCTCCTCTATTTTTTATTATTTTTACATTTTAATGCCGGAACTGCTAAGGCTCTCTACGAATCCCTTCTGCGCAAACAGATAAAGCAGCAGAAGAGGAAATATTACCATCAGAGTGCCTGTGGATACAATACATTGGGTATATCCCACGGAGGCACCTGTGGCCTGGTTTAAGGTATGAATCATGTAGTTGCCAAGCCTTTCACCAATCTGCTGGAGCTGTACGGAAAGAAGCTTTATATTTCCCAAAAACATCTTGGAATAAAAACCATCCGTCCATTGCCACACAAAGGCAAACAAAAAACAGGATGTCAGGATGGGCTTTGCCCCTGGCAGCATGATCTGGACAAAGGTTTTAAAGGTTCCGCAGCCATCCACATAGGCCGCCTCCTCTGTCTCCTTTGGAACATTTCGAAAGAACTGACGGATCATATAGATATATAATCCATTTTTAAGTCCCATACAGCCAGCACTCATCAAGTAGTAAGGCAATGCAGAGCCTCTTAAATTGATGGTGCTGCCGGTAAGCATCTTAACGATACCAAACAAATCAAAGAATCTAAAATGCAAATGCAGTGAAGTGGATATGGTCTGGGGCGGAATGATAATTACCAGCATCACACAGGCAAACCAGAACTTTTTAAGAGGAAACTCAAATCTGGCAAAGCCATACCCTACGATGGTACAGACAGCAATTTGTAACATAGCAATCGTGAGGGACACAAATACTGTATTTGCCATGGTTTTCCAGTAATCCATAAACTGCCCCGCCAATTGGTAATTAGCTGTAGTAAAATGCTCCGGTACCGTAATAACCATTGCATTGTATAAATCTTCTTCTGCCATGATACTAATGGATATCTTGTTAAAAATCGGCTGGAGGATTAAAAAGCACATTCCAAAAAGCATAAAAAAACGGATGATGCGATAAGCGAAATTCTTTATACTTTTTCTTAGAAGATAACCACCGGATTTTAAGTTTCTTCCCCAGTAGTTAGCCCATCTATTATTTACCGCTGTCTTATTCATAGTAATAAACCCCCTTGGATATAATCAATGAGCTTATGGCTATAATGACAATTACGATTCCAAAATAAACCCATGCCATGGAAGAAGCAAACCCATAATTCAAATCTACGATCATGGTCTTACTGATTTTTTCCATTACCTTGTTATCAGATCTCATACAAAAATCAATGATGGTGTAAATCCAGTTTACCAAAAACAGGGGACTGATCATGGGAAACGTAATCTTCCAGAGACTTTCCCAACGGGTGCAGCCTTCGATTGCCGCTGCTTCGTACATATTACTGGAGATGGTCTGTAACCCGGATAAAAAGATGATAATCTGGATTCCCGATGCGATTGCCACATCATAGACTCCATCTACAATCTTAAAAACAAGCTCAAATAAACTGCTACCTATTCCGTTTATGGTGAGTATGTTCTGGATGGCAGACGTAATAGAGGTGCCCCCGGCCGATCGCTGGATTTCATCTTGCATCCCAGCCAGCAGTGTATTATTATATTCAATCCCCAAAACAACACCGGAAGATAAAATCACCGGAAGAAAGAAGATAGCTCTTACAAACGCCCGTGCTTTAAACTCCTGATTCAGTATCATTGCTGCAAAGAAACTGAACACCATGATTGCCACGGAATTATATGACATTCGAGTAATTTCTGTTGTTAAAAGCTTGTTGTATTCAATGTCTACGGTAAAGGCTCTTAAATAGTTTACAATTCCACCATATATGAGTTCAAATCCGCTGCTTCCAACTTTCACGTTGCAGAAGCTCATATAGAGAGACTGGAAGAATGGCTTTACCATAAACACCAGAAAGCCGATAATGAAAGGCATAATAAACAGATATCCTGATATTGCTTTTCTTTTTTGAAGACCTTTGAATTTCTTATGCTTCATCATATATCTATTTTCCTTTCCTAGTGAACTACCAGATAGTCTCTGGCCGGCAGTAATGTTCCATCTTGCGTGGTATAGTCCTCATAATTATAGTTGACATATACCTTTGTTCCATCCTCGTAAGCAGTAAGTGTGACCCCCTTGTCTAATCTGGCATGGTCTTTGATCCGCTGATTGAAGGTACCATTTAAGTTTTTTTCATATCTTTGGTAGATCGTAAACATGGTGTCCTTCCATGCTTCGTATCCTGCTCCGAAATACTGAGTATAGTATGTATTCTGCAGTTTCTTAGAATCCGCCGCCATAAATGTGAAGGAAAGGCCAGCCCCATATTCTGCTGATTGAAGCAATTCCTCCCTATAATCTCTGGCTAGATTCAGGGCTTCTCCCGTATAGTTGACATAACCGTGAACGGCTATTTGATAAAAGGGAACGGTTTCGTCAATGATTGTATAGCCAGAGCCAGCCAAGTCCATGTTGTTAATGAAATCCGTGACTCCAAGCATATAATCATTTCCCATATTGGTCATGATTCCCAATCCAGAATTATGGATGGCATTTAAGACTTCCATCTGCTGTTCTTTTGCCCCCTGGCGGGTGACAAACCGTCTGGGATTATAATCTGCGGAAAGCTGATATCCCACATCTTGAAAGGATACTCCAGCTGCGTTGTAGGTTTTTGCAGCTTCCCATAGATTTTCCATGGCCATAGTGATTGCTTTTACATTTAGCAGATAGTATGGATCCCGATAATCCTGTTTCCCATAATAGACCGGATCAAAGGAATAAAGTTTTACAATCACTTTGCTGGCCATTGTTGCTGCATCCCTGGACAGAAGAAAATCATCGATTTTTTTGTTGTATGCGTAATTCGTCACGCCATCTAAGTAAAGCTTCATTCCATTTTCAGACGCATAGGAAGTTAAAGCCTTTAAATCTTTTTTACTGCCAAGCCTGGAAACCAGATCAACCTTTGATAAAATTGTCTGTTTCATTCCTCCATTCATAAAACCGCAGAGCTTTACCGACAGATTCTTTACTCCGTTTTCATTTAACTCCTCCAAAATATTCCTTGCTTCCTGAAAGGTGGTAAGGGAAAGGGGTCTTGAGACAGGCACCCCCATCACCTGCTCCATCTTATCCACCGCTCCAATGAAGCTTACTAAAACTGGTACCGTCGAATCATTATTTGCCGTAAAACTATCCCCATAGGTCTCTCCCAGATAGTCATGATAGGAATTTGCCATCTCCACATAACTGCCGGAATCCACAAAACGGTATCGTTCTACCAGCTTTTCTTTTGGTATGCTATCTTCATACACAAACATGGCACCATTATACTTATCCGCTACGTCACACTGTTCCCGGTGTAAGATACTAAAGCTTGCACTGGCATAATTATAACTGTTGCTTCTGCCGCTGATATCCGCACCAATGGAGGCATATGGTGCCCCGTCTTCCAGCATGCAGAGAAAGGAACTGTCTCCTTTCGAGATTCCAAATACCCCAAAATAGTTGCGGGTTTCATGTACTAAGGATTCTCTGCCCTGCGCCATATCCCAACCGTATACATTGGAATAATAGCTGCTTTGGGCAGTCTTTCCGTTATTGAAATTTATAATGGAGCCGCCGCCCTCCGGTACGAATAAATATCCTTCCTCCAAAGAAGTACCTGCTCCAAAATAAGGCAGTACATTTAAAGTCAGAAGTGGATATTTTTTCTTGTATTCAATTTCCTCCATGGGAACTTCAACCTTTAAGTCATTTCCCTCCAGCCGATAAATAACGCTGACATTAAACACTGGTTTATCCGTAGATTGATCCGCCGTATATAACTCTTTCCCCTTGGCATAGTCCTGAGTGGTATAACCAGCTTCCTTAAAATAGTCTTCAAACTTGGTTTTTATATTGTTTTTGACCCCATCACGCAGGACATAAATCACTTCATCTGCAAGAATTGGATATTTGGCAAGCAGGGCATCTTTGTCTTCCTTTTTTCCCATATGGTTGATGTCATACATCTTGTAGTATTGTTTCACCATGCTGGCATTGGATTTGCTCATCTGAGAAAGAAATTTCTCAAACTCATCTTTCAATATAACGTTAGGAACGATAAATTCCTTCTCCACCTCTCCAATCGAGTAATTTACCTTAATGGAATCTTTGGTTGCCTCTATATCATAGATTTTACTGGCTATGCTGTATTTGTAATTGTTATAAAGAGTGTCCACCCCATTGATGGTGCTGTAGGTCAAAAGTAGGGTTGACTTTAAATTCTCAATATCTGTGGAAAGCGCCACTTTATCCTCATCGGCATCCTGTGGATTGGAGTACCACACCTTACCTGTGGATTTCACCTTAATCATAAACTGTGTCGTTTCAGAATCCATGGTCAGCTTTAACTTATCATTTTCCAGTATAATTTCCTGTTCTTTTCCCTCAAAAGCATTTACCTTGATTATGCTTTCCGGTTCCGGTTCTTTTTTGGTAAGTATTAGTATCATAGCCACCACAAAAATCACCAATATAAGCAGAGCAGGAGCCAGGAGATTTTTCAGCTTATCTTTTATCATTCTCATTTACCCTCCCACCCGTCACATTCGGAACATGATTTCTTTTACGATGGAAACAAAATACGAGATTCCCTGGCTGATCATGCTAAAGAACAGCAATAAGATAAATATCATGACCAGCATGGCAAACACGGATGCAATCATAAACAAGATGGTTTTCGTCATGCTGTATTCATGGATCTCCATCATGGCACAAATCATTAATACTGCTATCCAGCCCATCATAAACACCAGTGCAAAGTTGTAAAATGCGCCTTCTTCTACCGTAATAAGATTGCTCAGTATAATCATTGGAAACCGTATGAGGGGGTATGGTGCCAGTGCATAACCGACCCCCATACAGATTTGAGACAGTTTCCCTTTACCGTCAAACAACGTAGTAAGCCCCCAGTTTCCCACACAGAACAATACCAGGGGAAACAGGATGCTGGCAATGTAGACAAATATATTAATCCCTTCCCGGTAAACCTGCATAAACTGGAAACTTGTATATTGCAACGACATGATTCTCGCAAGCAGGGTCAGTAATACGATTGTATTTGCTGCCGCAAGGGAACCCCTTTTTTCATGGGTTAAGTCCCAGAAGCCATCCAGGGGATGGGTAATCACATACAATGAATATTTTAATGATGATACATAACGATTGGCCGTCATACCTTCCTCCGTTTCTGAATTACTCTTTAAAAATCTCCGCAGTATCGATTTGGTACTTGATTTTCTTTCCTCGTTCTATGAGCGTCGGGAGAACAAATAAGAGGATTACTCCTGTAAATAGTAAGCCTATATGTTCTTCTACCCACGCCTTCCGATACTGCTTAAATGCCTTGGAGTAATTCTTTGTATCCCATTTTAATTCAAAGTACTTCATGGCTTCTTTATACTTTTCCTGGCTCATGAGTGAGGTTCCGATTCCCACATATGCCAAATCATAATTTCCATTTTGCGCCTTTACCTTTTCCCATGTTTTCCCGGAATTCGTGTAATCTCCTGCATCGTATTCTGTTATGGCCTGATAAATTAAATTCCCATATTCCGTTGGGGTAAATACGGTAAGGCTGGCATCCTGTGAATCCAAAACAAGTAGATCATTTCCCATATGATCAATGGCAGATGGAAGCTTAAAGCTGCCGTTTAAGTTGCCATTTCCGCCAAAGGCATATAGCATATGGCCTTGTTTGTCATAACCGAACATTCTTCCTCTCACCTTGTCAATTGCAAAATAGATCCCATGATCAAGTGCTGTTATATCAGTAATTAAGGATGGGCCCTTGTAACCACCGCCAAGACCCCAATAGAGGTCACCCATAACACGATAATTCCCATTTTGAATGAGTATGTTCTGCCCCATTAGATTCAATCTTCGAATGGGCACATCGGAACCGGTATCCATGCCCCTATCGCTTACATTGGTGGTGCATGCAAAGATAAAGCCTTCGGTATCCATATAAATATTGTCATACTCCGTGGGCACAAAGGATTCCATTGCTGCTCTCTGCGCCTTTGAGGCAAACTTTTTCCACATATAGTCTGAAAAATTATAGGTTACCTGGCTGGCACCGTAAAAACCAGTAAAGGTTCCGTCTGCATCGTATTTTATCATTCCTTTGTTGATATTGTCGGCAATGCAGTATACCCTTCCAGCTGCATCCACCTCCAGCTTATTCGGCAGAAATTCAGCGGATTGGTCAAAGACCACATTGTCCGGCTTTTGAAACATCATCACAAAATTTAAGTCATCATCTATTTTTAAAATCCGGTTATTTCCTTTATCACAGATGTAGAGATATCCATCCTTTGTGACACAAATATCCGTGGGATTTAAAAATGTTCTGACCTCCACATCTCCTTTTATTTCATCAATGACACGGATTAGTTTAAAAACATTCTTGTTTTCTCGTTTCAACTGTACGATCCGGTTGTTACCGGTATCGCAGATATAAACATCATCTCCCTGAACATACAATCCTGCCGGTGCGTTAAAGCCTTTATTTAACCCCAGATCCGCTGCGGTATAAACGTCTACGGTGCTATAGGCATCAGGGGAATACTGTACGTCACCCCAATAATCATAGTTATAGGTATAACCCCTTTCCGAGCCGTCATCTGCATAGGCCGCAACTGTGGAACCCGCCAGGAGGCTTACCGAAAAAATCAACGCTGCAAGGCAATTCATGCTCCTTTTCATATCCTGTTTTCCTCCCTCTCCTTACTTCACAGTTCCTTTCGTATCATTCCTTCAGACCGGAACTTGCCATGGTTTCAAGGATACGGCTTTCCGACAGGATGAAGATTGTAATTGGAACAATCATAACGACCACCGTTACCGCTGCCGCCTGACCGGTTCTTGCAATTCCACCGCTTTGTATCTGCTGCAGTGCATAGACCAGAGTCTTCTTTTGTTCCGAATAAATGAAGGTTGCCGCTTTGTTATTCCATAGGCTTTGAACGGAAAAGATGATTAATGTCAGCCACGCCGGCTTTACATTAGGCATTACAATCTGAAGAAATATCTTGCCAAGACCAGCGCCGTCTATCATAGCCGCTTCGATTAATGACATGGGAATTCCTTCCATAAACTGCTTCATCAGGAATAGTCCCATAGGTGCCGCAAATGCCGGTATAATAACAGCCCAGTAAGTATCAATCCAGCCCAGCTTGCTGATAATCAGGTAATTGGGGATTGCCGTTACATATCCATTAAACATTAGTGCCGTCACAACAATGGTAAAGAACAGCTTACTGCCCGGAAACTCATATTTTGAGAGCACAAAGGCTCCAAGGGAAGCAATGATTAAATGTCCTGCCGTACCTGCTGCCGTAATAAACACGGTATTGAATATGTATCTGGAAAAGGTGACCCAGGATTTTCCCATGGTGACGAATAAATCCTGGAAGTTATCCAGAGTCGGATTCTGTGCAAATACCTTAGGGGGAAACAAAAACAATTCATCAAGAGGCTTTAGTGAACTGCTGACAGCAAATACAAGGGGAAACACCATAGCGATTGCAACCAAAAACAGCATGAAATAAATCAGGAAGTCTCCGGTTCTGGATCGGTTTGGTTTTCTTTTTTTGATTTTAAATACTTTACGATTTATCATATCAGGTCCCTACTCTTCTTAACAGACTCTGGATTGCCTTGTTACATAAGATCATGATTAAAAACAGCAAGGTAGCAATTGCCGATGCATACCCCATCTCAAATCTTGAAAAACCATAATCAAACAAATGGGTCACAACGGTACGTGCTGCATAATCCGTACTTGGATACCCGCAAAGTGCCATGGTAACATCACAGACCCCAAATGCTTGTGTAATCGACATGACCGCACCAAACATCAGCATTGGCTTCATATTGGGAAGGGTAATATACCACAACTCCTGCCACCGGTTTTTAACTCCGTCCATGTATCCTGCTTCAAACTGAGACCGGTCTACCCCCTGAAGGCCTGCTACAAAGGAAAGGAATCCGGTTCCCAGACTCATCCAAAGGATAACCAGCATACATACCGTTAGCATATACTTGGGGTTGGTCAGCCACAGGATAGGAGCATCGATAAGACCTGCATTCATTAAAAATGCATTGACATAGCCATAGGCATCCCCTCGAAAAAAGATGGAAAAAATAACAAATACATTGCCTGCTATGGACGGCGCGTAAAATATGATAACTGCAATGGTCCGAATCCACCTTGGCAGCTCATTGATGAGCCATGCGAAAAGAAAAGACATGATATATCCCAATGGCCCGGTAATTACGGCAATCATAAACGTATTTTTAACCGCTGTTAAAAAGATATCATCCTGTAAAATCAGACTGATATAATTTTGCAACCCGATAAACTTCGGAGGCTCCAGTATGTTGTAATAAGTAAAGCTGAAAAAAATGGAGGAGCAAACTGGCAGAATGTAAAACATGGTAAATAATATTGCATAGGGTGCAAGAAACAGGTAGCACGCTTTGCTTTTCTTTGCCTTTTTCACCATGATTCCAAACTCATGACGGCGCAGCGTAACATATTTTTTTAAATACTCTCTCATCCCATCCTCCTGCTACTCGTTCGGAAGTCCAAATTCAATTCGTTTCTTCTTTAACTCCTCATTAATTGTCATCGAATACTCCAGAATCGTTTCTCTTGGATCCTCTCCTTTATTGATTACCTTTCGGACTGCGTTGGTGATATGCCTTCCAGTATAATAGCCTCCTGCGACCTCACGGAATCCAACCGTTGATTTCCACTGCTCTCCCAGCACTTCTACATTATCTGCACTCCATGCCAGTTGACGAAACGCATCTTTGTTTGCTGTTGCATATCTTGCAGAAGATCCAAGAAGTGCTTCTAACTCACGGCCAAATCTCACCTGAGTGTCTGGCTGGGCCCACCATTTCATGAATTGCCATGCATTCTGCTTCACGTTTTCATCCTTTGTTTTTATCATCATGGTGCAGGTTCCTGTGGAGTAATCAGAACGGTCGATTATCCTGTTCCCGGCTGTATCCTTTTTCTCTGTGCCTGGAATCAGGGTAAAATCCCATAAGCCTCTGATTTCCGGCGCTGAAACCATTAAGGTATTGTAGCTGCTGTAGTTTGCAATTCCTAAGGGCATCTGACCGGACCTGAAACGGCTGACAAAGTCATAATCTTTCGGCATTCCATAGTCCGTAAAAAAACTGGTATATGTGTTAAATGCTTTAACTCCAGCCTCATTATCTATGATGGTTTTTAAGGCTTTTTCATCATACACATCGCTGCCATTTTGGTATAACAAGGTATAAAAGACTGATAAGTCCGGCGCGGTTGTACTCGCAGTTGTTGGAATTCCTACCTCCATATTGTTTCCCTGGATGGTGGGCAGCATATGAATCAGCTCCTCCCAGGTATTTGGCACCTCTAGATTTAATTCCTTCATAATATCTTTTCTGTAAAACATTACATTGTAGGTCTGGGTTTCAGGAATCGCATACAGGCCGTCGTTAAACTCATACGCTCTGTAGGCGCTTTTGTAAAACGAGTTAAGTACTTCTTTATGGTCCTCAAACTGAGTTAAATCCTCGACTGCATTTCTAAGGGCGTAATTAACCGGTTGATCAGCCCCTACGGACAGCACAACATTCGGCCCACGACCTGCTACCACCGCATTTAAAAGGGCTCCAGCTTCTACGATTTCTACGTTGACCTTGATTCCGCTTTCTAAGGTAAAGGTATCATCCACCATAGTTTTTAGAATCGTTCCCTGGTCACGTCCGGTTGCGATCCATACTTTTACCACCGAGTCCTTATCTTCATCCTTACTGTAAACGTTTCCCACGGCATTATAATCCACGAAGAAAGAGGCAGCAAAGGATTTTACTTCATGCCAGGCTTTATCAAGAATACCAGCTTTATCGGCGGATATGCTAACATTCCCACTGCTTACCATGAGATAATCCACATCTAGTTTTGTCTCCCTCATGTTCAATATTGCAGTTCCCAATGAAGTAATATTGTTTTTAAAATCTATAAAATTTACTGTTATCTTATCTGGTCGCTCTTCAAACATCTCAAGCTGCTGTGCCAGTGTTTGTGCCGTCGCAATCTTTTCTGCCTTTTGTCCCGTATAGGCCACCACATCATCAATAATTTTGTAGAGTCTTTTTGACTCTAAGCCCATCGCTTTTATTACATCCGGATATAACTGCCCCAGATTATAGTCACGGTACTTATCCGGAGCTGCGCCTGTATAAACTAAAAGTTTACGATAAATCTGATTCAATCGATAGGTAGACTCCTCTAACTCCTTTAATATGTCGCCCATGCCTCCAAGGGTCGCTTCCAGACGAATGGTATGGCTGCCTGCTTTTAAGTAGAATTCATAGGGGTTTCCTTCCTGATCGGATAACGTCTTCACATCCCAGTCATTTTCATAATCAAAGGAGATTGTCTTAACCTCCTTAAAGGGAATTTCACCATCAATCAAAAGGCTTCTGCTGGAAATGCTGCCTCTGGAATAATTCTGCCGTCCCTTGACTGTAATATGATAATACCCGTCCTCGGGTACCCTAAAGTTCCACTCGATCCATTGTCCTGCCCCATTCCATGCTTCTCCTCCCGTATAGTTAAGCACGGTTTTTGTTACACTGTTTGGCTCTGTCGTTGGAGAAGACCGGTCATATTTGGCATAGAGGGATGGTTCAGATCTCATCGAAGAGTCCTCTCCCTGGATTTTTAGCTGAAAGCCTGTGAGAGGCTTTTTCATTTCAGGCTGACTTTTCCTGTATTCTATGTAGGTCTTCTCCTCCTTTACTGCCGTAAGAGCCAGTTTACGAAGCACCATGGGCTCATTTATTGCGGCAAGGGTAAGAGCATTATTTCCTTTTTTAAAATAAAATTGATATGGCTCCTGCATGTATCCCATATCATCTTTACAGTAGGCACTCTGCCATTTGTAAACTTCAATCTGAGACGGTCGAATCTGATTGCCCTGATTATCCGTAATGACCTTTCCTTTGTCTGTCCATTGTCTTTTAAACGTCAGATTGGCTGCACTCGTAAAAGGACTCTCACCATTAATGTAGATGGCACGTTCTACGGCAACACCTCTGGATCCTATGGTCATATATTCCAGATACACATTGTAAAATCCCGCCTCTGGTACTTCCACATTCCACGTCACCGTTGATCCATCTCCAGTATAAAGCGCTCCTGCCTCTCCTTCATACTGTTGATACACGGAAATATTTTTGCCTGATGCATAGCTGCATACATTAATATCCACGTCTGTTGCTGGATGACCAGCATCAGAGTAACTGGCTATATACTGAGAATAGGTTCCTTCGCGGTCAAGCCCATCGACCTCTGCTAAAAGATCAACGCCTGCATACTTATCCGCATAGCTCTCTACACCGGTCATCCGATTCATCAAATAAATCAGAAGTACGAATACTGCAATCACACCTAATACCACACCTGTTTTTTTAGCAGTGCTTTTCATAGTTCCTCCATCCCCTTGCCCGACATCTATCTTACTATTATTTTATCAAGTTAAACGACTATCGCTTATCAGTTATTGCTAGTTACTCTTCACATATTGCCTAGTTTTCGCTTTATCTTTTCAATTTTATTGTGCAATATTTACCTTTTTGTCGTATCGTGCTAGAATTATTTTAGTAAGAGTGTTAAACTTATTGTTATAATATAAGCACACTGAATATTAGCAAATGGAGGAATCATGGTAGGAGATCAGATTAAATGTTCTTATTTAGACTTTTACACTCAGAACAGTGATTGGAAAGAACGTACCGTAGATGATAACTATGAGACAATAAACTTCCAAAATGGATCTACAATCCGAATCTGGTACAACTGTCAAGCGAGTAATTTCGCTCCCCACTGGCATACTGCACTTGAGATCATCATGCCAGTGGAAAATTATTATGATGCAGTATCTTCTAATAAAAAGTATCATATTCTTCCAGGTGAGATTCTTATCCTTCCTCCTGGTGAAATTCATTATTTGATTGCTCCTGATTACGGAAAGCGGTTTATCTTTCAGTTTGATATCTCAAACATTACCAAATTGAAAGGATTTGCAGGACTTCAATCTCTGCTGAGCAGTTCCTTACATATTACAAATACCAGCTATCCCCAAATTTATGAAGATGTCCTGCAATTGCTCATGCAGATGCGTAATGAATATTTTGGTACCAATGAATATCGGGAATTGGTAATTTACTCTCTTCTACTCAATCTTTTTGTTACCCTTGGACGAAACCGATTAAACAATATTAATCTTTTTCCAAACGTCCGTATTTACAAGCAAAAAGAATACATGCAGAAATTTAATACGGTAATTAACTACATTGATGCTCATTACAGGGAAGAGCTTTCCTTAGATGATATTGCAGATTTCAGCGGCTTTTCCAAGTATCATTTTACCCGGTTATTTAAACAGTACACGGACTCAACCTTTTATGATTATCTCAGTTTTAAACGAATTAAGGCTGCGGAAACTCTTTTGGCTCAGCCAAACCTGTCCATTACGGAAATCGCTTTGTCCACAGGTTTTTCCAGCATCTCCACATTCAACCGTATTTTTAAACAGCAAAAAAACTGTACCCCAAGCGAGTACAGATCTTTTTGCAATCATAATTAATCTACATCTAAAATTTAGTTCTTCTGCATCATCAGCTGTGCAGTAACCAGATTGTAATAGATGCCTTTCTTTTTCATCAATTCCATATGGGTGCCGGATTCTACAATCCGGTGCCTGTCTATGACAATTAATCTGTCTGCATCCTTTAGTGTGGAGAGCCTGTGAGCAATGGCAAAGGTGGTTCTGCCGCTGGTCAGTCTTTTAAGTGCCTTTTGAATGAGATATTCACTTTCCGTATCCAGGCTTGCTGTCGCCTCATCCAAAATAAGAATCTTAGGATCATTTAAAATTGCCCTTGCAATTGCCACCCTCTGCCTTTCTCCTCCGGAAAGATTGTGACCCTTTTCTCCCACATAAGTTTGATAGCCATCAGGAAGACCACAGATGAAATCATGAGCATTTGCCATTTTGGCAGCCCGGATAATTTCTTCATAAGAAGCCTCTGGTCTTGCAAATCGGATATTATTTAAAATGGTACCGGAAAAAAGAAAGGTCTCCTGCAAAACAACTCCAATTTGAGAATGGTAATGGGAAAGGCGTATATCCATAATATTTTCCCCATCCACTCGTATTTCTCCGTCATCCACCTCATAGAGATGCATCACAAGATTGATGAGTGTGGATTTTCCTGTGCCTGAGGCCCCTACGATTCCAATCATCTCTCCCTGCTTTACCTTAAAATCAATCTGCTCGATGACTGGTTCGTATGATTTGTAACCAAAGGATGCATGATGAAATTCCACGTTTCCCTTTATTTCATGATATTTGGCATTTTCATGGTCAAAAATCTGAGGCTCCTGCTTTAAGACATCTCCGATTCGTTCCATACTTGTAACCATATTCATGAGCATTCGCGGCATATTGGTCAGCCATCCTATGTACGTATACAAAAGAGTGGTGTAAATGATAAACTGAAACAGCCTGCCTGGAGTCATTCGTCCATGTAATACGGATATTCCTCCAAAATAAACAACAAGGTAAACACCTGCTTCAAGGACAAAACCAATGAAGGGATACACCGTTGCAAAAAATACTTCATTGCTTCTTTGCACCTTAACATACTCCTCTGTATTCCTGTCGAAATACTCTGCCTCCCGTTCCTCCTGTCCATAGGACTTTACCACTGCCATTCCGGAAATCACATCCTGAAGCCCGCTGTTTACTTTGTCAGCTTTTTCCCCCTGCATGTGAAATCTTGTTCTGATATATTTTCGCAACGACAGGGAAAACAACATGGCAGCCGGAGCAAATAAAAATGCCATCAATGCCAGTTTCCAGTCCAGAATCAGCATCAGCAGGGCATCTGCGATAAAAAGTATAATGATTGTGAACAAATTACAGAAGGTTTCCCCCATGAAGTCTCTTACTCTTCCTGTATCATAAAGAATTCGGTTCATCAGCTCTCCCGGACTTCTTTCATTAATAAAGGAAAGGGACAAAAGCTGTATTTTAACATAAAGCTTTTCCCGAAGTCCGGCACTGATTCTTGAGCCAAGCTTTGAGCAAAGATAGGATTTCCCTGCATTGATAAATACAATACCAACGCTCATGATAAACATAAGGCTTAAGCAAAGCACTGCCTGTTTTACATTGCCTTTGTTCCCAATTAGAACATCATCCATCAGGCGCTGCTGAATGGCAGGATTTGCCAGAGTTACTGCCGTTGCAGAAAACATAAGAAGAACAATAACTCCAAAAAGTCTCCATTGCGGCTTTATAAGCATTAAAAAATCAGACACCAGACTTTCTTTTTTTCCTGTGCACTTAGGACATTCCCTGGTTCCCGGTAATGCTCTTTTACACGTCAGACAGGCGGTCTCGTATTCGCGGCTGACCACCCGTTCCTTTTCCCCTCGCTGCAAAAGCAGACAGCCTCTGGTGATATAGGAATACCTGGTCAGATGCTTTGCGGAATACCTGCCCAGAAATTCCTCTACTCCATTCTTTACTACATAGAGAATACCACTTGAAATCTGAGGCTCACCTACTACTTTCTCAACCTCCGAAAGCCGGTACGCTTTGGTACAGCAGCCCTCCTCTAATAGAAGTATCCTTTGATTGGTCACTACCGTATAGGAATTATCTCTGAAACTCCCCTCCCGGTCTAAATCCAGGGGAAAGCAATAATAGATTTCTTCCCCACGGGACAATCCAAGGAGCTCTTTGTTTTTATCTGTTAATTGATACAAAAGTTCCAAGGCAGCCTCCTCTATAAAAACAGATCCAGTTTTCTGCGCTCTGCGGGTGTAAGCCGCCCTACATCCGGTATTTCAAAGCGGTTCTCATCAATATCTGAGAGAAGAATCCGTTCTTCCGTCAGATGAACCACTGCATTTCCTCCCATTTGGATTGTGAATCTGCACTCTCCGTGATCCGTTAGGACGTCCCAGTAAGCAAACCCATATTCTTCCTTAACCGATCGGATTTTAGTGATAACAGGTGTAAAATACCGCAGGTTCAGCTGCTCCCTTAAAAGCTTAATCGTATCCTCTTCCATATCCTTTAAATTTTCTATTATTCCAATTTCTTTTGACTTATCTCCTACGGAGCGGACGGACAAAAACCGGTCCTTCTCCATAAATGGGAACATTCGCATCACCTGGATTCTGGAATAGGATTCCTCTCCCACGTAAAGACTTACAAATCCTCCCTCTGTCCTTTTAAATACAGTATTATGTTTTGTCAGGTAACGGATTTTTAGCATCTCTTCTGTTTCCCGTTCCATCTGACTCAAGTTAAACTCTTCTGGCATTTTTCTCTCATCCCTCCGAACATGGCAAGTGTTCTATTGCTAATGCCTTTGTTTGTAATTCCAACAGCTTATAATAGGTCCCATGCAGTTTAAAAAGTTCGTCTCTGGTCCCCTGCTCCGTTATTTTCCCCTGTTCAATCACCACCAAATAATCTGCATCCCGCAGTGTGGAAAGCCGGTGAGCAATAGAAATTGTAGTTCTGCCCTTTATCAGGTAGTTGATAGATTTTTGAATCAGGCGTTCCGTTTCCGTATCAACGGAAGCAGTAGCCTCATCCAAAATAAGAATCTTCGGATTTGCAAGTATTGCTCTTGCAATGGATATCCGCTGCCGTTCCCCGCCGGAAAATTCCCGTCCGGACGCACCGATTCTCGTATCGTAAGCATCCGGCATCCCCATGATGAACTCATGAGCTCCGGCAAGCTTTGCTGCACGGAATATTTCCATCCGTCCTGCCTCTGGATTTCCATATGCGATGTTATCTGCTACCGTTCCCATAAATATATACGTTTCCTGTGATACCATAGCCACATTCTTACGCAGATCATGAAAGCAGATTTTTTTAATGTCAATTCCGTCAATTGTAATCTGTCCTTCCACAGGATCATAAAGTCTGGAAATCAGGTTTACAATCGTAGTTTTTCCAGCTCCAGAGCGTCCCACGATTCCCAGCATGCTGCCTGCTGGAATTTTAAGCGTAATATCCTTTAATACCGTTTTGTTTTCTGTATATCCAAACGTGACATTTTGAAGGGAAATCTCTCCTTTTGGTTTCTCCAGCCGCAGGGCATCCGGAGCCTCTTTTACCTCCGGTATGGCATCCATGATCTCAAACATTCTCTTTGCACTATTCATACTATCTGCCCATTGGTTATACACCCTCGCAAAAAATCCCATAGGACTACGAAGCTGTCCCACGTAGCCTGTAAATGTAATCAGCGTTCCCAGGTTCATATTTTTACCGCTCATCAGAAAGTACACCCCAAGCCCCCAGACTGCAAAGGAGGCGATCTCCTGGGCTCCGCCATAGATAAGATGAAACGCATTTTGCTGACGGGAAATGGCAATTTCCGCATTTAATAGCCCCTTGTTCGGTACCTGAAAGCGTTCTGCTTCCAACCGTTCCTGACCAAAGGATTTGATGACCCTTGCCCCAGTCAGATTATCATTTACTGTACTGTTTACGGATCGCTCAGTCCGATGTCTTTTGCCGAACAGCACCCAGATCCTGGGCCTAAGATACCAACTGATTGCAACAAGGGCGGGAAACAAAAGAATGGTCACGATGGTCATCTGCCAGTTAATTCGAACCATAACCGCGACAGACGCAAGAATGATAAAACCATTGATGAGAATATATGGCGCACAGTCAAAATAGAACCCGGTGACCCGATCCGCGTCGCTCATGACACGTGTCATCAGTCCGCCGGTCTGTCTGTTTTTATAAAAACTGATGGAAAGCTTTCCCATGACACGGAAGATATCTTTTTCCATATTCCGGACGACTCCTGTTACCATTTGTGCTGTAAAAACCCCCTGAATAATCTGCAGTAACAGAAGTGTTACTTTTACAGCCAGCATAGTAACCACAGCCAAAAACAGTGCTGTTACAAAATCCCCATGTGGGATTCCAAGCCGTATTAAAAAATCCTGGTTTTTTGCAAGAATCCGGTCATACAAAACCATACCAGTTAAATAAGGCCATACCAGGTTCAGTCCCGCCCCTGCCAGAACGCAGATTAACATCAGCACCAGTTTAAAGCGATATGGCCTAAAATATTTTGTCGCCCGAATGAAGGCAGTCTTCCGGTTGGTACATCTGGGACATAACCTGGTGGCAGTATCCGGATACATTCTTCCACATGTTGGGCAGTATATTTCCTCTTCCACCTCAAAAGGGCGTCCCTCCCAGGTCATAATCAGCCGGTGGACCTGATGCTTACAGAAATTAGAAAATGCGGCAATGCAGTAATCCATACCCCGATACCGTATTGTCAATGTGCTGCATGCCACCTGAGGTTCTATCAACATGTTTTCTATATCCAATACCTGATACTGGCTGACAGTCCAATCTCTTTCCCAGTCCGCATGCATTTCCCTGGTGGAGCCATAGCCTTTAAAGTAATGTACACGCTCCGCTCTTTTTATCTCCTGAAAGAAAAAAAGTATCTGCTCCGTAAGAATCACAAGCCCATCCCGGTAGCTGCCTTCTAAATCCATATCCGTTTCAGCCTTATATAATATCTGGCTCTCCGTGATTTCCTCCCGCAAAAGAATTGCTTTTATTCCTTCTGGAATCTTTAATTGCTTCATAGCTGTTCTCCGTTATAATATTTGAAATCATGAAATACGGCAGTTCCACCTGTATTACTTGTGGAATATAAAAACAAACCGTACCGGCAGCCTGTAAAATGGTCCAGTTTAAAGACCAGATGTTGATTCCCAGCAAGAATCCACTGGTTGTTTTGCTTATAATAAAATTCAGCCATATCCTTCATATCCCGGAAATCTGCTTTTATTTTCAATGTAACAGAATCTCCTTCCATAGGAACCCGGTAGCATTCCATTCCCGGCATACAATCCAGTGAAAGATCGCTCAGTGAGGTATCTTCCATTCTTCTGCTCCACATCACCAGATAATAGCATCCGGTCTCTCTGGTAACGCCCACCAGACCATAACAACCCTGCAGCGCGCATAGTCCTGCATAATCTCCATTCTGTAATTCACTCACATCCAGGGTCACTTCTGCACTGCTGACCGGATACATCATCCTTTGAGTCAGGGTATTGACCGCCTGTGTTAAATTGATACTGATTTTACCCGTCTTTATTGCCAACCCGTTGTTATCGGTTCTCCACCACAGGCTGTCATTGGGTTCATGATTCCACTGCCACACATTTATAAGCTCTGGCTTTCCATTTTCATCTTTTTTTCCGGTAAAAAATCCGGAGGCGTACAAAGGCTTATACTCATAATCAGGCCTTGTGCTTTCGATGTTAAAGTGTTGAGGCATCTTTTTGCAGTCTCCGAAAACCGGCCAGTCATGGTCCCAGGTAACAGGAACCAGAACCGGAATTCTACCCACAGCCCCATGATCCTGAAACAGTACCCCAAACCATTCTCCTTTTGGCGTACTTACAATTCCTCCCTGTGCGACCCCTTGATTATAAAAACCAATGTCCTCGTCAAAAATGTCCTCGCCTTTGAATTCTCCCTCCAAATGATTCGACATAAAGCAGGCCTGGGTTCTGCGCGCCATTCCATATTTGGGCCAGTGTATAACAAAAAGATAATATTTATCATGAATCCGATAAAAATGAGAACCCTCATAGCCCAGGTAAACATCTGCCTGCTCCTCAATCAGGATTCTACTCAATCCGTTCTTTTTAGGGGCTGTCAGCTCTTCATTCATCTCTGTCATATGAATCTGGTTCATTCCCCATATGATATACGTTTTTCCACCATCAAAAAACAACGAACCGTGATGGTAAACGCCCTGTACATCATGCCTCTCCCAAGGCCCCTCTGCCTGATTGGCCGTAAAAAGGTAGGTCCTTCCTGTGTCATAGGCCGAAAAGCAGATATAAAATCTTCCTTCATGAAAACGCAGGCTCGCTGCCCACATCCCTTTTCCGTAGATATTCTGCTCCCCCTCCAAACACTGTGACGGCGTACTGTCTAGTCGGCGAAATACATAGGTAACGATTTCCCAATTTACAAGATCATAGGATCTTAAAATTACACCTCCTGGAAAAAAGTGCATGGTCGTACTAACCATATAATAAGTGTGCCCCACTCTGATAACATCCGGGTCTGGATAATCCGTTTTTATAATAGGATTTATTTGGTCCATATTTTCTCCCTTTATAAGCTAACTCTGGGCGGTCAGATGAATCAGACTTCCAAAACAGTCTCCACCGGCCCATGGTGTATGAATGCGATAGCCTCCATACATCAGTTCTTCTCCCGTATAGGAACGTTTTTCGCCCTCAATCTCATAGTTTCTATCCGGATGCAAGCCTTTGCATCGAATTGTATGTACAAATTCTCCCGGATGAAGCATTACATGCACAAAGGAAATAATTGCTTCTTCTTTATCTTTTGACACCACCATGTAACAATCGTATACGCCATTTGCGGCATAAGAAGCGATACGGTAATAATCTCCCTGCCGCACCAAATCATGATATCTGTGATACATCGCAATTTGCTCCGGAATCTGGATGCGTTCCTCCTTGGAGAGCTTTGTCACATCAAGCTCATATCCAAAGGTGCCTGCAAGCGCTATCTGCCCTCTTGTTTTAAATGGTGTCACACGCCCCGTGATATGATTGGGACAGTCACTGACATGAGCTCCCATACAGGACAAAGGATATAGCAATGCAGTTCCTTCCTGAATTATCAGGCGTTCCAGGCCATCTGTATTATCGGAAGTCCACACCTGTGGTCCATAATACAGCATTCCCGGATCAAAACGACCGCCCCCGCTGGAGCAGTTCTCAAGAAGCAGATATGGAAATTCCTTTAATAAGCGATTTTGCAGCTGATATACTCCGAGAACATAACGGTGCAGCAGCTCCCCCTGTCGATCCGGGGGCAGACCATAGCTTCCGATATCCGCCAGTGTCCGGTTCATATCCCATTTTACATATTCGATATGAGCCCTGTGCAGTACTCCTGAGATCATATCATAAACAGCGTCCACTACTTCCTGTCTTGATAAATCCAGCACATACTGACTTCTTTGAAGAGACGGCTTTCTACCTGGTACCGCGATGGCCCAGTCAGGATGGGCGCGGTATAATTCTGAATCCAGAGACACCATCTCCGGTTCCATCCATATTCCAAATTTCATGCCCAAAGCATGCACTTCACTAACCAGATGGGATAGTCCTCCCGGCAGCTTTTCTTCATTCACAAACCAGTCCCCCAAAGAACTAGAATCATCATTCCGCACTCCAAACCAGCCATCGTCCACAACCAGCATCTCGATACCGTCTGCTGCCGCTTCTTTTGCAATGGAAAGAAGCTTTTCCGTATTAAAATTAAAATACGTTGCCTCCCAATTATTTAAAAGAATGGGACGTTTTTTATCCCGATACTCTCCCCGGATCAGGTGTTTCCTGTATAAGTCATGAAATGTTCGGGTCATGCCGCCAATTCCCTGCCTGCTGTAGACAAGCACTGCCTCCGGTGCCTGAAATTCCTCCCCGGGGTTAAGCTTCCATAAAAAGTCCTCCGGGTGTATTCCCATGATAAAGCGGAGTCCTCCTGACGGCTCCAGGGTGGTCTGGGCTAAAAAATTGCCTGAGTATACAAAATTCATCCCATAGACTTCTCCCTGATCTTCCTCTGCCTCATGTGATGCAAGAGCCATAAAAGGTTGGGACTGATGTCCTGATTTTCCGCAGATAGAATGTACCCGATGAGTTCCCATGGAAAGAGGATACCGATTGATTCTGCACTCTCTGGCCCAATCCCCATGAAGCGTAATGAGATCAAAATTCCTGTTATCCATATCAAGGGATGCGCTAAGCACCTTGGTTAAGTAAATTTCCTCTTCCCCCATATTGACAATACGGACACTCCTGGTTATTGCATCCACAGCCTCAAATACTGTGTAGAGCAAAATGACTTGCAGTTTCAAAAACGGGTCTTCACACACCAGTTCCAGTGAAACACATTCACCCTTTTCGCCAAAGGTTGCAGGCAGACCGTTTAGCTCCGGCTTCCCTGAATAGATCCGATGCTTTATGTAGGAAAGCTTCAGAGCTGTATGTCCGCTCTTTGTCCGTATCCCAATTGCTGATTCCCTATAATCACCAATTCCTCCCGTGGGATATTCCTTTGGAAATCCACCCAGAAAGTTCAGTCGGTCTGCAGCCATCTCGTCTGCTGCATTTGCTGGTTCTCCTAGCCCCATTAAATAAACCAGTCTATGGCTTTTCATCTTTCTTCCGTAATAGATGTGAGTTACAAACCTCTCTTCCCCAATGATACCAATCATGTAGCTGGTATTTGGAGTATCCAGTTTAAAAACCTTATCCTCCTCAAAATACTCAATTGCCACTTTATTCCCTCCTCACTCATTGAAATCCCCATTTTTATAAACTGCATTCATAGTTGAACTTTATGAAATCAGCTGTCCCTCCAATTTCTTTGGTGGAATAATAGAACAGTCCAAACCGGCATCCCGTGAAATGATCCAATTGGAAAACAAGCTTGTGGGGAACCCCGATAGGTACCCATGTGCCCTCTTCTTCATAAAAAAACAAAGCCTCATCTTTTTCATCTCTGTAGTCTACCTGACATCTTAAGGTGACTTGTGGTTTTTCTACCGGAAGTTTCTTTTGAATGACTTCTTCCTGCCCTTTATGAAACATCACGATGAAGTAATTCCCCAATTCTCTGGTAATTGCAACAGCCCCATAGCGCCCCAGTAATGCTGAAATTCCAGCAAAATCGCCATCTTTGATTGCACTGGCATCAATTGTAACGCTGGCTGCGCTGACACTTTCCATTGTCCTTTGGGTCAATGTATTATAGGACTGGGTGAGATTTTTACAAATTTTCCCGGAATGGAGACGTAGCGCTCCTTTCCGTTCGGTTAGGGACCATAAGTCATTTCTAGGAGTATGATTCCATTGCCATGCCATATTCAAATGGAGCTTTCCCTTCTCATCCGGCTCATAGATAAAATCATCCGACACATGCAATGGCTTATAAATATAACCTGATCTGGTAGCTACTGTCTCTACTTCGGTGGGAACCTTCCCGTTGATTCCAAATACGGGAGTTTCTCCTCTCCAGATGACAGGCACTAACACAGGAATTCGCCCAACAGCACCACGGTCCTGAAATAATACTGCATACCATTTTCCTTCCGGTGTGTCAACGATTCCGCCCTGAGCCACACCGGAACCACGAAATCCCATATCATCGCAAAGTACATCTCCCCCTGTAAACTCTCCCTCCAAAGAATTGGAGGAAAAGCAGGCCTCCGTACGAAACCATCGTTCTCTTAAGCTATGTATAAAAAAAGCATAATATCTGCCGTTTATTTTGTAAAAATGACTGCCCTCATATCCCAATCCCGGGTGGTCTTTATCTTCAACAAGAATACGGTCTAAGCCGCCTTTCTTAGGTCCGGTCAGTGATTCATTCAGCTCTGTCAGTCGAATTGTTTTATTTCCATAGATAATATAAACTCTGCCATCGTCATTAAAAAACAGAGAGCAGTCATGATAAAAACCTTCTATTCTCCGCTTTTTCCATGGCCCCTCCACACTTTCTGATTCATATAAATAGGTCTTATGGGTGTCATTGCATACAAAGCAAACGTAAAATACTCCCTTATGATACCTTAAAGAGGCTGCCCACATCCCCTGACCATAAATATTCAACTCTCCCTCAAGCATCTGAGCTGGCGTATTATCCAGGGTTTCATATACGTAACCAGCCAGCTCCCAGTGAATCAAATCATAAGAACGCATAATTGCACCACCTGGCATGAAATGCATCGTGGTGCTGATCATATAATAAGTGTCTTCTACACGAATTACATCAGGATCTGGATAATCCTGTTTCAATAATGGATTCTGTCCTCTTATCGGATTATTTGCCATTTTTCCCTCCCCTTAAGTATATAAGTAAAGCTGTATTTATTGATCCCCATGAAATCATTGCATGCCCCCATCTCATCTTAACGGGGATTTGCTTAATTTTCTCACTACTTTCTGCTATGTTCTATTCAGATATTGCTAAATTTTTGATTCGTTTCTATCAAATAGAGGATTCTTCTGTTTTGGATCTTTTTTCACTTTTTTTATTAAATATAAACTAGGCCGCCACTTGGGTTGTTGATATATTTATATAAAAAATCAAATCGTTGTAAGCTACTTCTAAATGTTGAATACCTGCGTTTTTGATATTTATAAATTTATAATCTAGTCAAATTATACAATTATTCGAGTTAGTAAACTATATAATCTCGACTATATTTAACGCATTTTTCGACATTTTGTTAATATTTTAACCATTGTAAGATCTCCAGGCATGGCTGATTTCCAGCTCAAAAAATAGTTGAACACTTTTTATGCCACAACCTTCCTTATAGACAGTTGCTCATATATAAATAAGAAACTATTGATTAAAATAAAAAATCCCTGCCTGAATTCGTTTTAATGAATTCAAGCAGGGTAAAAACATACTTAATGATATTTGAATCAACTGATGAAGACTATCATACTATAGGTAATCCAGCACCCATAACATCATATCTGTAGGTTGTTACTCCAAACCTAATCTCCAGCAGTAGGTTAAACTACTGTTTAATTCTACCACCTACTCAATTGCACCTTCAATCAGCCAGAAAAGTGATAATAGACAGATGAAAACAGATATATTTAATCTTACCTTTATAATTCCAACTTTTCTAGAATAATATTTCCTTTTATTTCGTAACGTTCTGAATCTATATCTATACTTTCAAGAATAAGTTTTTTAATTTCATTTTTAAATGTTCTGGGGCAACTAATTAAAAGATTAGCAAATTGTAAAATATCCTTTTCGCTATAACTATTAAACATCATTCTCAAGTACATTCCTATTAAAAATCCCTTTATTTCTATAATTTTTTCGAATCCCTTTATTAATTCAGGAAAACCTGCACTTACCCCATATTCATTAATAACATAATAAACTATTTCCATAATCTTGGATTCCTGATGTGGTTCCATATATGGATAATTTTGTATTTGCAACTCACATAAAGAAACAATATCTTCTAAACGAAATGTGTATTCTTCGTCAGTAACACCATAGTAAATCATATCGAATTTTTCCAAATCTTCACTTGTTTCATTTTTAGCATATTGATAAAGGCTTTTAATATCAACTAATTCTTTCATTTAACTCTACCTTCCTTAAATAATAGATTTTAACATTTACCATCATCACTTATTATATTCTCGACATCCGCATCTTTTTTTGTACGCATAGCAAGATCATACTGTTCTTGTAACCTTTTTTCCAAAATATCCTCAGGAACATTAGGACGTGTTCTTTTATAAATATCTTCAATATCAGCTCTATCAAATATTGTTCTATTAGAACTTCCATATATACCATTAATAGGATTATTCCACTCTTCTGAAATAATCTTTGATTCAAAAAGATGTAAGTTTCTTTAAGAATCACTCATCGCATTACTTTTTCTTAATAATCTAACAATGCCATCCTTGATCATTTCATCATCCCTTGCAATTATCGGTTTTTTCTTGCTTAGCTTCATATTTATGCGATATAATTTAGGGTTTTTAGTGGCATAATTTTCTGCATTACAAGTACATTTTCATGTTTCAAAATAAGTATAGAAAACAAGCATCCAGCCCGAAGATGATTTCTTAATCATTTTTCGGGCTGGACGAAATTCATATGTGTAGCAGAAGCTACCCGCTACTGCCTTTTTTATTTACAATATCAACATATTCCCATGTACGATTGCTTCATTCCCGTCAAACAGCCATAGACTTGTTCCTGTACTGAATTCCTATCCATGTTATAGGCAGTCTTTACCTGGCTTTTATACGATTAGTCATTCATAACGACATTGGCGTCCGCGGTACTAGTAGCATCCCTGCGAAGTCATATGTATAGGTCTTCCCCCTTTCGTTATTACGACCTTACGTACTATTCCATAGAAATCCAAGGTATATACTGTCTGGTTCTGATTTCGGTGATTCTTCCACTGGCATCATAGGTATATTCCTGAAATAACTGACCGTTCTACAGTTCCTTGAAGTATGGATTACCTGCTTTCGTCCATTCATGCCAGCGCATTTCAATCTTCTATCCACAAGCCGTTTCTTAACTAGACTTCCATCTGGATAATAAATATATTCAGATGGTTGTGTATAACTTTATTATCGCATTTCTAAGATATCAATTCCCTTCCCCTCAATAAAAAAGTCTTCAAATGTGTCTGCAAATTTAGTGGCTTCTTCATAAAAGTTTCCATCTCCCGCTCCAACAATATACAACCCTACTCCTTCTTGTCCCTTGCCATAATAATACACATTACCACCTAAATCTGTAGCAAAAATCAGTCCTTCCTTAATGTCTTCTTTAAAATATGGATAATTGTCATCAACATTGATAATATCTTCAACATAAATAAAGTTAATTATTATTGATGTACCCTTAATTTTAAATCCATATATTATCCCTTCTTCCAAAATGTCTACTAACATTTTAGGTAGAGGTATTTGGGCTAATTCATCGATTTTTTGCATATCTTCTGGCGACACCTTAATCCGTTGCATCTCACTTTCATGATATAAATTTTCAAATTTACTGCTAACTTTAGATAATAAATTCATTTTTGGCCTCCTTATGGACACTTTTCTGATTTTGGTTTATCATTATGCCCTTCTATACTACTTTCTATTTCTTTTCTTGAATAGGTGAGTGATTCTAAATTTCCGCTTGCAATTTTATCTGCATTGTTCCTATTTAGTTTGTCTATCATTTTATAATTATTTTCTAAATCCTGCATGACAACATCTTTTGATACCCCTGCTTTTATCTGTTGTTGTGCCCCTAATACCAATCGTTCCTGTAACGTTCCTGATGTCGAACCATTTTCTCTATTATAGGAATTTTGCTGATTGGTGATTAAGGTATGAGGGAGATTTTTCACACCATTAGCATTAGTTTCCAATGTTATTGTTGGTGCTAAATCAGGATTATATCCATAGGCACTTAGATTACTAGATGCCCATTTTTGCTGCAGTCCATGATGCGATTGTAGTGTGCCAGAAAAATCATCAGGGCTAGTGTAACCATATTTTATCGCAGTATCATGGTCATGATTCAGTACATACCTATTGCCATTAGAATCTGTTTTTAGGGCACTTAAAACATCATTTAATGAATAAGCAAATCCACTTGGGTCACAATAAATCATCGGATTATTATGACAGTAGGCATAGAGATTCAATCCGTCCCCCCGGTACACATCTTCTTGCATGAACCTTCCAACCACTGGATTATAATACCTGGCTCTTAAATAATACTGTCCTGTTACCTCGTCATACTGCTGTCCTGTATAAAAAATCCTACTATGAATTTTTTCATTATTACTCCGGATTCCTCCAAATGCATCATATTGATAGCTGTTCTTTATCCTCTGTCCTAAATCTGATATATAAGCAGTACTATTCTGCTCGTCCAGATGATATGAATGGTATCCTTCATTTACATAATTCCAACCAGCCGCGACTCCGTATCCCAACAAATAACGGTTCGTCACAGTTTCATCCTGATCGGATTCTGTCAGAAGTTCTCCGTTGAAGTACGATAACCTAGATACCCGACCATTCTCAATTACACCGGCTCTCAAATATTCCGCATCATAGTGATTTTCCTGAACTTGTCCATCTTTTTTTAAAACAGCAGTCTGCTGATTAAACGCATTATAATTGTACTCCGTCTTTCCCTCAGAACTAATTTCTTCCAGGTTATTCCCTTGCTGATCATAATGCCAGGTTATTTTTTCTGCGCCATGCTGCCTGTTTATCAGTTGGTTCTTCCTATTATAATTATACACCTCTTTTCCTGTTATATCCAGTTTTTCCAATCGATTTCCACATCTGTCATAGATATAACGAATGGGTTCGTCATGATATCGTTCTTCCAACAGGCGGTTCATACTGTCATATTGATAACAAGCCCTCTGCTCCCTCAGGTTTTCTTCTCCTGGCAGAATGCATTTCCCTGACTTTAAAGTCCGGTTTCCATTCAAATCATACTCATAGCAAAAATCAGAGATAAGAGATCCATCCTCTTTTTTCAAAGTCAGTCTTACGATATTGTTATCTGTATCATATTCATAGATAGTATGCATACCGTTTCCATGATGGATTTCCTTTAGTTTTCCTCCCGGAGTGTGACAGTAGCGGACTATTTCAGTCCCATTCTTATCACAAATGCTCTCTAATTGTCCCAGTCTGTCATATCCATATATTACCGTATGACCAGATACATCTGTTAAAGTCTCTAAGTTTCCGTCTTTATAATAAGTACAGGATACAAGCAGCCGTCCCGAAGATGATTTCTTCATCAGTTTTCCATCCGGACGATATTCATATGTATAGCAGAAACCTCCTGCTACAGCCTTTTTCTTATTTCCAATTTCATCATATTCCCAGGAACGGATTACTTCATTCCCTCCGTTACAGTCACAGGCGCGTTCCATTACCGGATTCCCATCTATGTTATAGACAGTCTTTACTCGGTTTCCGTTCCGGTCCACATGAAGTATCATACGCCCTTCCCTGTCATACCGGAAGGTCTCGCTGTTTCCATCTTGATCAATGATTTCACAGACCTTTCCCTGGCTATTATACCGGTAAGTGATAACACCTCCATTGGCATCTGTGGTGCTAGTCACAAGGCCCATGCTGTTATAGGTATAACTTTCGTTCCCACCATCTGCGTTTTGTACGCTTCGAATTCGGCCCCAGCTGTCTGTGTCCATGTCTGTATAGTTCTGGTTGCCGTCTACAATTCCAGTCATTCGGCCATTGGAATCATAACGGTAAGATTGTGCAGCTTTTCCCTCTTTCCTGCTTCTGGAGGTGTACACCTCTGTTTCTAGTCCATGGATTCCATACTGGTAAGTAAGTTCATTCCCATCTGCAGTTCTTTTTTGGTATATATGGCCGTCTGTGTGATACTGGTTCTGCTCCAGTATTGTTCCAGCTCCATTTGTTTTTAAAATAATGTTTCCGTATAAATCATAGGAATATTGGAAACTGTTTTCTTTTTCTGCCTCTTGTTCTCCTTTAACCAGGTTCTCTTTTTCCAAACGGTCATTCAAATCATACTCATAACGGAAAACCGGACCTAGACAGTCTTTTACATGGGTGATTCGATTCTTCAAATCGTATTGATAATCTAGTTTCCAAACTTCACTTCCCTTTCCCTGTTTGACAATCTTTGTGATATTTCCTGCATAATCATAAGAAACTTGCACGGTACGGTCAACGCCATTTTGCTTGTCCAGAGTTCGTTCTAAACTCAAACGATCACAGGAATCATACTCCCGGAAAATTTCATATCCTTCCGGCGTCTGTATTCGGGTCCGGTTGCCATTTTCATCATAATAATATCTTGTTATCGCTGCTTTTGCTTCTCCTTTCATTGCAGGCAAACCGCTGTCAAGTTCTTCTTTTTTCTCTATCAACCTTCCAGCTTTGTCATAATTGTAATGAATTACCTGACTGATCTCATCAGATATTGTTTTTTCCTCATAAATCCTTTTTCCCTGAACATCATAGCGATACTGAATTACTGCTCCTAAGCCATCCTCTACGCGTATCAGACGATCCCTTTTGTCATACGAAAACTTCAGATGGAGCCCGTTTCCTCCTTCTTCCCTTATCTGCCCGTCCAAACTCCAATATCCACCAAAACGTTGTTCGCTTATTTTGTTACCATTGGCATCATAGGTATAGGCAGCTCTTTGGTAAAGTATTTCCTGGTCTTTTTCCTTAAATGGACGGTATACTTCGCAAAGTTGGCCTTTTAAGTCATAGGTATACCAAGTCGTACGACCTAAAGCATCTTTTTTTCTGGTTGGATTTCCTAGCAAATCATAGGTATATTCTGCCTGTTGGCTTCCGTCAGGACCTATTACCCGTTCCAGGTGCCCTCCGTCATCATAAGTATACTGCCAGCCTTCTCCATCATCCTTTATGGCATTGTATGATTCGGGCATAACGTGTTTAATCCGGTTTCCATTGGCATCGTAAAAGATTCGTTCGCAGCCTCCGTCTGGATGATGAATCCGGATTTGGTTTCCATCACTGTCATAATCATAGACAATTCCTTCTCCGTTTTCCATATCGTTTGCATAAGAATTTGGATGTATCCTTTTTAAGATATTTCCCTCTCCGTCCAGTATCTGTCTCTCGTGACTGCCATCCGGCCTAATTGTATCTATGCGGCGATCTAGAAAATCGTATTGGTATGTATATTCTCCTTCTTGCTGTTTCCATGCTTTTGGGGGATACATGGCTAAAAGTCTTCCCATTCCATCATACAAATAGCGGGATTCATTCCCTTCTCCATCTCGCACCATTGTTCTGTGATTTCTGGCATTATATCCATATTCAAGGCGGCTGCAAACGTCCTCTTCTGCCATCATTCGCCCCATGGCATCGTATTCAAAATGGACCTCCTCCCCGTCCGGGTAGGTAATCACTGATGGTTTACCCTCATACTCATTATAATGATATCTCGTTGTCTTTCCTAAGGGATCTGTCTCTTCTATAAGCCTTCCTTTTCTGTCATAAAGGTAGATTGTAGAGAACCATTCATCTGGAGAAGAAACTTTTTCCTTTTCTTTTATCAAGTTGTGATTATCATCATATTCATAAATAAATCTCCGGCCTGCATTGTCTTTCTTCTCTATTAAATCTCCAGTTTCACTATATTGATAGATCGTAGTCAGCCAATTCTTCTGCTTCTCTTCTGTGATAAGCCCGTTACAGTCATAGGACCAGTACGTTTCATGCCCCAGTCGATTTTTCTTACAGATACGGTAGCCCGTCTCACTGTATTTGTAGGATTCATAAGTCCCGTCTTCATAATAAACGGAAAGAATCTGCATTTCCTTCCCATACTGGTAAGTAACGTTTTTATTACCAACACTGCTAAACACATGAACTTTCCGATCTTCGTCCATGTATTCTGCCTGATAAATATCTCCGTTCGCAAGGGTCTGATGGACCATTCTTCCATTTGCATCATACCGGTTTTCCAGATATGCTACCTTTGCCTGATCTACCGCCTTTGTCAGATATCCATTTGCATCGTACTCGTAATGGGTTATCCCCTGATCCATATGAACCACATCAGACAACCGCCCATCCTCATACCGGTACTGCATAGTTCTTCCAAGTGTATCTGTTAACTGAATGAGACGTCCTTCTCTCATGGTAACGTTAATTTCATAGTTAAGAGCCGTTGTGATTTTTTCTAAATTTTCGCCGTGATATGTAAATGACATGGCCTGACCGTTTTTGTCTGTTATGGACATTAATAGACCGTTGGAGGCATAGCGATAAGTCTTGTGCTTCTTTTTATCCCTTACCAGCCATTCCTCGTGATCATTTACCAATTCAAACCAGCCGCACCCATTGGTTACATTTAACGCCTTCTCTCCATCCCACTGGAAGATGAGATGATGACCACTGTCTAGTATCACATGGCGTTTGCTTCCATCCTGGTAGAGCTTCCCTTCGTAAGCAAAGGACCAGCCCACGCCCATGATTCCTTCCCGTTTAACCGTAGAATTATATCTTCGCTCCAGCCGGATTGACTCCTGGATATCAGGAATTATATAATCCGAAGCTGTAATCAGAAACGCACCAGAAACTGCATCTACAGGTTCACCAAACAACTGGCCAAGGCCGCTGGATATAAAGTTCTCCTTTAACGATCCGAGAACGTCTACCTTTCTTCCCGGCAAAGCTGCATCCACTGTCACATCTACTGCCGTTCCATATACCGTCTGGACTCCGGCACCAATTATCTTTTTCCCAACTTTCGTTTTGGCAAAATTCTGAGCCTTACCCATAATGGCATTGCCTGTACCACCCTTAAACAAACCAAGAGCTGCATTAAAGGCCATGTTCTTCACATCTACCCTGCCACTTATCTGATATTCCTTAATACCACCAAATATCAAAGAACCACCCATTTGAGATACCACATTGGCTACCTGGGATTTGGGACACATGAATTTGGTGAATTTTCCAAACTTGGCGGCCTTTGTAAGGGCCTTTCCGCTTACCACATCAAATACAATATCCGTTATGGTAGAGGCAAAATTATAGGCATCCTCATTCCCTCCAAATATGGTATCCCGTATGAAATTGGAAGGCCGCGAGGCATCCAGGGAATTGACCTTACTGTAGCCATCCAGTCCTTCCGCCACGTCTGCAACTGCAAAGGCTGCTTTTACTCCTGCTGCCACAAGAAGTGGAGCCGTTGCGCCGCCAGTGCAAATGGTTAAGGCAGTAAGACCGACTACCGTAGCAATGCTTAAAACTCCGTTTAAGAATTTCTGCTTACTCTTTTGCTTGTTCTCAATCAGAGTATTGGTCAAGGCGGCATTCTGGGCATCCCGATCAGCGGCATCTGTCTTTGTCAGCTCCGCTGTTATTTCTGCTGCCGATGGAACTGCCTGGGGATGGGAATCTGCCTTATGACTAATAAGAGTTGATTTTACATCAGTTTTATCTTCCAGGGTAATGATATCATCACCGCTGTCACCTACCTGTAAGACCACCTTATTTTCGCCGGATATCATCAGATTTTTAACCGGAATTTCTCCTCCGGCCATCATGCCCTTCTGGGTTCTGATATTAATGTCCTTTCCGGTCAATGACATAAATCCGGCCTTATTTAAGCTTAGAAGTATGCTGCCGCTGGAATCAGGGGCATAGCTTAAATAGTCCTTTGTCATATCCATGGCACTTCCGCTTGGATCTGAAAATTGTTTGTTATCTGGATTTTTGCTTCCCCCGCCTCCTGCACTGTCTCCAGAGCCGCTTCCAATGGCATGAACTGCGACAGCACTTTGCTCATCATGCTCTGGAAAATAAATATGTACCCGGCTTCCTTCCACTGGCATACAGTAAAAGCTGCTGCTTTCTATGGCATATGTAAAATATTTAAGCTGAGCTGCCGGCTCATAAACCGGATCAATGTCAAAATGCACCCGGACTCGGTTTCCGCTACGTTCTTTCACAGTCGCAGGAATACTCATGCCGTAAATCCGTGGATTCTTTTCTTTTTCCCGTTTCAGTCCTTCTCTACGGGAGAGAGTATACTCATAGACCAGTTCTCCTTTTAAGGTATACAGCTCCATTCCGATTACAATGGCAGATACTTTGTTAAAAGCTACCGTTTCCCCCACCTGGAGAAATTTTCTGATCCTGATGCACCACTGGGACGCTTCCTGAGACAACACACCATCAGGTCTTAATACCTTTGTGTAATGAGCCATGTTTTTACTGAGAACATAATCTTCTTTTTGCAGCTCTGTCCCAATTTGTATATCAGGGATTCCAAAATAGACTTTTCCGCAGTCGCTCTTGGCATCTACCATTAAATAGGTGTTAAAATGGCTGGCCAGTCTGCGAAGAAAGACCCAATCACTTTCTTCATACTGCAAAAGTAATTCAGGTATGACTCCATCACACCCAGCTTCTGCTTTAATATCAAATGTTCCGTAGTCTTTAAGAACCTTTCCTGCAACCGCCATGTAGGTCATGCTGCCGTCTAAAAAGCTTCTGCTTTTTTCCTTCCGGTCCCAGTCTTTTGTATAGGAATATGCCTCCAGATATAGAAACGATAATCCCTGCTCTACTCTCGTATAGACAGTCTCAATCTTTCCCTGAAATACTGTCTGCCCTCCGGAAGTCTCTTTTTCCCTGACTACGACCGGAACAACCGAAGCCATATTTACGAATTGCTCAGCCATTTCATCACTAACCAGCATTTTCATTGTCAGAAATACATGGTCGTTTAATGTTTGTGTAAGCCGAAATGTCTCTACCTGTATGATACCTTCCAGAGAGAGCTCTATTTCCAATTCCTTATAAGCCAATATCATATCTCATTCCCCCTTTTTCATGAGGTAACCGTTCATTTGTATTTACTATTTGTTCATACTTTTCATCTTTTGCAAGTCCTTTATGAAATACCTTGAAGTTAAATGAATATCTCAGGCAACTTTCGATATAAGTAAGCAGGGCATTTTACTGTTCATACAAAAAATGTTTTTACACTTATCCGTATATCAAAATACATCAAATATAATTTATATCATTCCCTCTATTCTGCTCCGAAAGGAAATAGAAGGAAGTATATTACTATTGCTTAACCAAACCATTTCTTCTCAAATATTCTTTATCTATTCCTTCTTTCATCTGTACTGCTGCAAGGTAAAGCTCCTTTAGTTCTTCTTTTGATACGATTTTCTTCACGTCCAGATCTGCTTGCAGGTAATCTCCCGCATCAGGTTTCATGTCATAAAAATCGGGAAGATAATAGCTTACTGTAGTGCCATATCCTCCATCATAATCCGTTGAAACCCGGGCAGTTTTTTTGACCATATCTATATTGCTAATCTTCACATCCACTAGATATTTCTTAGAATAATACTTCCATAAAATCTTAGTATTAATTTCTAATAATTCAGGTCCATATATAGCCTCAGTATTAGAATTAAATTTAATCTTTAAGCACTCTTTTTCATCGTAAGTTACCACTTTAGCAGCTACATGGATATCTTCTAAATACTCCGCATAATTTTCAATATTTTTCAAGACATCTTGTATTCCACAGTTTTCATTGATAACATTAGCCTTTTTTATAAAAGATTGATTGATGAAGGGAAATGTTGCTAAAAGTAATACCGTTAATAATAAAAAATAAATAATTGTTTTTTTCATCATAGTCTCATAATTTAACTTGGGAATTAATACACAACGCATTATTTCCAATATCTTTATCTGTAAATGAAACAGTAGGAACTTTTACAATTCGCCTGTCCTTCACTTCCGGCAATAAGCCTACACCAATTAAAAAAACTGGATAATAGCTCTCATTTCCGTAATAATGGTGATAACCTGGATATAAGTTCCCAAAGGCAAATCTACGCTCACCTAATACCTCCCGGCAGCAAAACATGCTCCAGACCATCATCTCTTTATTCTGGAATCAAAATACAGCGTATGATGTTGATTTCACTCCCCTTATTCTGCTCCGAAAAAGAAATAGTAGGTAATCCATTAAATTTCTGATAGCTATACTTATTGTTGTAATCCGATATTTTTACAAATCTTTCTTTATGTTTCAAATAAGAATCTAATTCTAATTGTTTCCAGCCTAATAGTTTAGCCTGCTTTTCATTTCCAGCCACAATACCACACCAGTTCCAATCCCCCGGATTATACGATTCATTTCCGTGATATCCTGTAAAAGAAAGGTCCGTAATATTTTTGAATACCTCATTTTTTATCTGATATTTTCCTGTAGGAATATCCACACCAATCTTATACATACCAGGAGGATAAACTAGCTTCCCTTCTCCCTTTCCTTTCCCTTCATAATCGATTGGATTTATATCAGGTTTCTTGTCTAAAGCAATCAGTATACAGTCATCCAGGTTAACAGCTCTCTCATTGTCTAAAGTGATATATCCAAAACGACTAACGCTAACTAATTGTTTATCCTTATCATCATAAACTCCAGCTCCACCGGTCTGGATATCCATGGACAAAATGAAATACTCACCTTTTGGTATCTCTTCACCTAGTTTATAGGCTCCCTCTCCATAAAAATTCTTTTTGATATCTTGTTCATATGCATTATCATTATCAGGTATTATTTCTGTTTGGTCATTAATCTTAATTACATCCCCTTTATTCAAAAAGGCATAATTCATAAATTTAAAAATATAATAATCTTGATCAGATATATCCTTTTTACTGCTACGTATAATTGTTAAATTAGGTGATGATAAATCCTTTTCTGCTCTAAGATTTTTACATAGATAAAGTCCTTCTGGTATATCAGTTCCTGCAGTATATTCGCCCTCACTGATCCATTCTCCACTTATTGAATTTATTTTTTTGATTTTTGCTGCCATTTCTACATCGTTTTCCTGCTGATAATTCCAATATCCTTTAATCTGCGTCTCTAATTCTCTAATATCGAAACTATCGTAATTTTCGTATCCATCAGGTTTTTCCAACACATAACGAAAATGTTCCTCCGGTGATATTGTTTTATTTAGTACCTTGGTTGTTATTATAAGTCCACTAATTATAGATAGAATTAAGATAAGTAATAGAATAAATAATAACCTTTTAACTGTAACTTTGTGTATCGATTCATTTGTATAATGTCTATAGATAATGAGCACCATATCCTTTCTTCTATATAGCGTGGGCTAACACATATAATGATAATATCTAGCTTTTATCTGATTCATAATTCCTTGATACCTGGGCAGTCTTTTAGGCCATATCTATATTTCTAATCTTTACACCCACTGGAAATTCCCTATATTATTACTTCCATAAGACCTTAGTATTTATTTCTAATAATTCAGGTCCATATAGAGACTAAGTGCTATTATCAAATTTGATTTTTAACACTCTACGTAATTATAAATATTTATCATAATATCCAGTATGCAACAGTTTTCATTGACAACATTAGCTTTTTAAAATAAAGATTGATTAATGAATGGAAATGTAGCATAATCTCTTAATTGAACTCGGGAATTAATACACAACGCATTATGTCGACATTATTTCCAGTGTCTTTTTCTGAAAACGTAACGGTAGGAAGTCCTTCAAACTCTTTGTAACTAATTTCACCTTTTGAATCAGTTACTTTGAGATATCTTGTTTTACTTTTCTGATACGAATCCATTTCTAATTCTGACCAGCCGAGCCGATCTGCCTGAGCTTTACTTCCAGCAATAAGCCCACACCAATTATGATATCCTGGATAATAGTCAACATTTTCATGGTTACCCTCATAAGTCAAATCAGATATGTCTTTAAAAATCTCATTTTTAATTTTATAAGTTCCCAAGGGCAAATCTACCCCCACCTTATACATCCCTGCTGCAAAGACCATATCTCCTTTTACCTCAGATTCATTCTGGTACTTAATCGGTCGAATTGCTGGTTTTTTATTCAACGGTATTAAAATGCAATTTTGTAAATTTACAGCTAAATCATTTTCAATACTCACGTATCCAAAACGACTAATTAACCCCAACGTCTGATCTTTCTCGTTTTTTGCTATAGCAGTACCAACTGATATTTCCATAGAAAGCATGAAATATTCGCCTTTTGGTATTTCTTCGCCCACGATATACGAGCCTTCATAGTATACGCCATCTTTACTTTCAGCTGAAAAATCCATTAAATCCAATGGTGCTATTACTGTTTCTCTTTCAACTGAAATCACATCTCCCTTTTTCAATAGAAAATATGACATAGAATCCAGCCAAAAATCTTTGTATTCTCCTTTTTCGTCTCCTTGTGTTCTAATTGAAATATGCGCATTTGAAGTAGAATCTTTACCTTTACATATATAAAGTCCCTCTTGAACTTCATTACCAACTACATATTCTCCAGTACCTATCCACTGCACATTGCTATTATCAATAATAGATTTTTTTTCTAACTTTTGGCTTTCGTTTTCATTATAATAACTCCAATATCCTTCTACTTGCTCTCCTAATTCTCTGACATCGTAGCCCGCAAAAGTATCATATCCATTACCTTTATCATCAGAATGACTAAACCTCTCCTGAGGTAATTCGTTTCCAGAACACCCGACTAATAAAAGTACACTTAAAAAGCACATTAAGTTTATTAAAATCTTACCTTTTATTGTTTTTACGATGAGCATTAATTCCCTCCTGTATCATTTCTGCATCTGATTGAGTACCATCATTAATATTGTCACCATAATTACCAGTCAAAACACTTTCCAGATACTTCACAGCTACTTGTTTTAATGTAGTATTTCCCTTTTTTTTAGAAACCTTCATAATATCAGAAAGTAACTGAGCTGCCCCTGCTCCATATTTTAAAACTTCACTATCAGCTGGGGTTGTAAAGTACTCATCTCCTACATACCCGTACAACCAATTTCCGGCATAATCTATTTCAAAGCTTTCTCCCGTTTCCTTAGGCCACGGTGCTGCCCAAATAGAAATGCCAGAAGAAATTGTTGTTCCTGGATATCTGAATCCTCTGGATTTAAGATCAATGGGATTATCGGTATATACCATATTAAAAAAATTTACCAAATCATTTTTATGCTTTGTAACAGCTTCCATAGAATTTAATTCTTCTCCCATCTCTGAAAGCTCATCCATTATATTAGTACCTTTGAACTCATTAATAATTTTCTCCATTTCCTCGGGCGGGATTTGTTTACCTTTATACTGATCTCTCTTTTCCTTATAATATGTAAACTGCTTTTGATACTTTTCATATATCCTATTCTCATATTGTGTAATAATTAAATCCATTTCTCTCAAATCATTATTCTGAAACAATCCAGCTTTTGATTTCACCGAATCTTTTGGAATTACAGAAAGTGCCATCTGTATATTCCCCTTTATCTCCTCATCCCAGTTTAACAATTTATGAATTCGACTATTAACCTTAGCATCCATATTTTCCAAAGCAAGTGCTATTCCAGCTTTCCCTAATTTTGCAATCCCTAACCCCAAGCCCGTTGCAGTCGCCATCAGTTGTTCAGCCATACTATTATTCTCGGATGTATCCTGCTTTTTCTCTGACTCTCCACTCCCAGCCTCCGGCTGCCCGGCCTCTGTGATCTGTATCTCTCCCCCATACATGCAATAGAGCTTCGCTCCCCCCATCAAAGGGCGTTCTGTTTCGGTCTCTACCCCTTCCTGGCCGTGATCCCATTCCTGGGCTATGATGCGGGGCGTGCAGACGCCTACCACCTGAGGGGTTTCACTGTCTTTCGGCTCCTCTTTCTTCTTTTTTTTCTTGCCGCCTGTAAAAAAGTTCATGACCTTGTCGGTAAATGTTTCAGGGCAGGCTTCGTCCACTGCCTTTTGAACCTTTTCAGCTTCTTCCTTGGTGCTTGGATTTTCCATGCTATAACAGCCGCCAAAGCAGATGACGTTAGTATCTCCCTCACAGTCTTTGATGGTCATCTGAGCCTGGCCTCTTAAAAAGACTCCATGGGTTTCAGGCAGTACCACCACGCTTGGCCGCATGCCCATGGTGCAGAGAGAACAGGCTCCGTGAACAACAAAGGTATCATTTAATTCTGCCATGCTCCTACCTCCACTTCTTTAAAGATGATCCCCATGACATTTCTCCGAAGAAGGCTTTCTGCCACCTCAAGACTGATGAGTGGATTGGGGAAACGCTTGTCATTTAACAGAAACACTTTGTGATCTCCGATCTTCTCTGGATCAAGTACCAGCCGTTTTATGCTTCCATTGGTATAAAATTCGGTTTCCTCTGCAAATGCATCCAGCCGCTCTAAAAGGAGATGATGGTAAACCCAGATGGTCTCCCGTTCTTTATGGGCAATGGTAACCGTCTTAAAGACCATGTCATCCTCATAGACATCAAATACCTTTTTCACCTGATCCGATACCAAATAGACCGGGCTCTGTATGAAATCAGGAGCCGCCTCTCCGCTGTCCTTTGTGAGATACATCATGGTAGATTCCTGAATGTCGTCTCTATCCTCTTTATAAAAAATATGCCTTGGACCATTGATATCAAAATCCCGGAAACGTATCTGGTCCTGCAAAGCTTTATCTTGTTCTATGGTAAAAAATCTCATGCATTTGCCCTCCTGTCGATGAGGATGGTCTGAAGCTGTTCCGGCTCTATATGTAAGAAAGGGATATCCTTTTCCAGAAAAATGGAGTTTGATAAGTCTGCTCCGGAAAAATTATTGTCCTCCCACCGGCAGTCCACGAAATCGGCCTGGCGGATTACAGCATTTTGAAAGCTGCACCCTTTCAAAGTACAGTTTTTAAACCGGGTTCCGGAAAGATTGGCATAATCAAAGGAAATTTGCGTTAATGTACAATTTTCAAACTGATTGAACAGAAATAATCTTTCACTGGAGTCTGAGTCCGCCACTTCCATCTCATACCAGTATTTGGAAATTAACACATCCTCCTGTTCCTTGGATTGGCGAAGGGCTCGTTCCCAGTCCTTTTGCGTCTTTTTCTCCCTGTCCACAAAGGCAATTAAGTCACTGGAATCCCGGTACTCTCCCCAGTAGATTCCCCAGGTGTCCAGCTTTGGAATCTCTATAAAGTCCTGATTTTCTTCTATATCCCTGAATAAGAAACGAAGCTCTGCTGCCAGAATCCGGTTCCATTCAATGGCGTTATCCTGCAATATATTCTCGATATCATAGCGGTTGACCTTCCCCATATATTTTCCCGCATCTAACATAAGCCGTCCCTTCATTTCTTCTGTTATAGAGAAAAGAAATTCCAGAGAAAATGTGGTCTTAGCCGGCTCCGTATCCAGATACCATCTGGCATCCATAGCATTTAGAAGGAAACGGTATGTTCCGTTTAGTGAATCTATGCGTAACAGGGAAACATGAAAGAACATGATTTTCTCCTTGTCAAGCCTTAGCACCTCCTCCTTAAGCTCACCAAATGCTTCCCGTATTACTTTGGCAAGCTCCTCGGAATTTTCCATAATCCCTCTATAAAATTCAAGCTTCTTCTCTTCCAGATACTCTTTTTCTTGCTCCTGGAATCGTTTCAGCGCTTCCTGTCTTGTCATACATATCCTCCTAATTAACCTTTACTTCCGTCCCCTGAATATAAAGCTTTCCGTCTGTCGGCATCTTAACTGCACCGCCCTTTACACAGGTGACCACTGCATTTTCAAGTGCCTCAAAGGATATGGCTTCTTCCGCAGTCAGCTCTAGGTTATTCGCAGCCTCGATCTGAATGGTACCCTTGGCACTTAAGGTGACATCTCCTCCATTGCCGATTTTCACACTGGCAGCTCCCTTGCTGCTGGAGAGATAGATTCCGTCTGCGGCCAGCTTCATCTCCTGGCCGTGAGGATTGCCTAAATACTTGGTCGACGGGCTTCCCATACGGTCCGGGACACCCCCGCTTTTTCCATCATAGGAGCTGACTGCACTGACCGCAATCACATCCCGGGTATGCTTGGATGGGAAATAGATCCTCACATTATCCCCCTTCTCCGGCATATAGTACCAACCGCTGCCGTCAGGAGATGCCGATAAGGTGGAAAATGGAAACCAATACACATCCTTTCCTCCGTTATCTATATCCAGATGTATTTTTACCTTGGTCCCTGAGATCTCAAGGACCTTGCCATTCAGTGCTACACCAATAATGTGCATGGGGTATCTGGATCTTTTTAGGATTCCTTCCTTCTTTTGAAGCTCCAGGCGGCAACGGATTTCCCCCCGTTCCAATTCATAGAAAAGCCGCCTGATCACAAAGGTCTTTCCTTCTACGGTCACTTGTTCAAACATTTCAGGTACATGGTCTGTCTCCACTTCCAGAATAAGAAAGTCATTGTCGCCAACTGCTGCTCCTTCCGAGCTCCAGTAGGCGTATTCTCCCATTTCCTTTCGGTATCCGGTTCTTTGATACGCCCATTTCCCCCAAGGAATATCAGGAATTCCACCATAGAGACTTAAGTTTTCTGATACCGTACGGCATACTAAGACTCCATGGAGCATGGACAGCATCCTTTTTAGAAACTGCCAGTCCGTTTCTTCATATTGAATCGCGATCTCACCCAAAGGCTGATCTGGCAGGGACAGCTTCAGCTCACTTTTAGGGTACTCGGCTAAGACGGCTTTAAACAGCTGGTCATAAGTCATTGCTACATCCTGAAATGAACGGGATTTCTTTTTCTGGTCCAGGAGAATGCTTCGGCTCTTTGCCTCGGCCTCGATATTAATATTACCGCCCTCTTCCGTTATACTGACACTGGTAAGGATTCCGGAAAATAGTGTCCTTCCTTCTTTTACAGACACGGTAATGGAATCTTGTTCGGTAAAGTCATAAAGGGCATTTTCCCCTTTTTCAGATGATATGCTACCGCTTATTTTCAGGCTTCCGTGCTCTCCAGGTACGCAGTTTAAGGTGAGTCCGTTTAAATGTTCCACCGGAATTCCCTTGATAACGATCTGTTCCGCAGTAAATGCCATAAAAACACCTCCTAATTTTCGTAAATCTCATCTCCATGAAAGTCTACTGCCCCTTTTTTTAACTCTATATCCGCTCCAGATTGACAAGCGACCCTGACGGAAGTCTGGGACTTAATGGTCAGATCTTTTTTAGCCGTGATATTCAAGTTTTCTGCTGCCAAAATTTGAATGTCCTTTAAGGCGTTTAATACCACCTCTCCCGATTTCTTTAACAGGATACTGCCATGTCCATCTCCTGCGGCTATGAAGACACCTTCCTCTGTCATCTTTACCTGGTTTCCCTGGGCAGTCTGGATATTACGGTGGTCTGGATTTGCCATGGTATCTGAGGGGTTTCCTGGCTCCGGCTTATGGCCTTTCCCATGTGTCACCACGTAGGCCTCTTTTTCATCTGCAACCGGAAAATAAACCCGTATGCTGTCTCCTTTTTCCGGCATACAGTACCAGCCGCTTCCATCAGAGGAAGCAGCCACTGTGGAAAATGGAAACCAGTATTTTTCTCCGCTCCCAGCAGCTATCGCCATGTTAACCTGTACCTGATTCCTTTTTACAGCAGCTATGGTTCCCTCCAGGGATACACCCGTGATTCTTCCGTTGTAATAGGAAAGAAGTTTAAGGCTCTCTCTCTGGCGCAGGCAGTATCGGTTCAGTAAAAGACCTTCCTTAAGAGTCCGCTTAGCCGATTCCACAAACCAGGAACTGCCCTTGTAGGTGATCTGGCTGCCAATGGCTGCAATGTCATAGGAAGTCAATTCGTAAACTGCATTTTGAGAGCGGGTCAGGTTTTGACATCCATTTTCCTTCATTGCCTCAAGATAGATAAAATCCTGAGACAGGGAAAAGGGAAGTTTATTCCAGTCCCTGCTTTCAGGCTTTGGAGAAAGCCCGGCTTCAAATCGAATATCCGGAAATGCAGGGTCTGGGTATAGGTGTTCCTGATACTTTGATAAAAAACGTTTTAAAAACTCCCAATCCGTCTCCTCATACTGAACCACAAGCTGCCCGATGGGGATATTCGGAATATGGACTGCATGGTCGGAGCCTGAATAAGTACTCATGACAAGACGTACCAGTTCATGAACTCCCATCTGTGGGTTTTGAAAGATTCGTTTTTTTCGTTCCACGTCCATTTGACAGGTTCCATCAAGTGCCTTTATCCGTACGACCAGCTCATCTCCATCCCGGTCCATGGCTATGTCCTTTAATACACCATAAAACAGCACCTTGTCCTCATTGTCTTTTTTATAGACCAGGGATATGGTATCCTCAATCTCATGAAATGCGTTTTCACTGGTGTCACTGTTTAAGACTGCCTCTACAAAAAGACTGGCATGCTCTCCCGGCGCCTCCTTAATCTCAATGCTACGAAAATAAGCGATTCCTATGGCCCCTAAATATAGGTCCTTGTAGGTAATCGCTCCATTGTCATTTTCCTGTTTTATCCCC